>NZ_LUKF01000016.1:0-300000 GCF_001592755.1 Bdellovibrio bacteriovorus
CAAAACCAATCAAATGCGCTTTTGTGTATCTTGCGCTGACTAGTCTTTAGACGATAACTGACAATTGCGGGCCTCTCTTTGAGACCATTTCTCGCGTAACCTTAAACAAAAAAATTTTCTTAAAAACCTAGATAAATGTCTCGGCGTTAGACAAGCGTTTCAGCTTGAGACATAAATTTCTGTAATCTCTCCAGGTTTTTAGCGGAATTGCTCATATTAATTGCTCCGCTCTCCGATAGATAAATATGGTCACACTTCGGAACGTATTTATTATTGTGCTGTCCATATCAATTTGGTTTTTACCCGGGGAAAGCTTCGCTTCGCCTCAGAGTTTAAGCTATCAAGGACGTATTCTAAAATCTGACGGGACACCGTTAGAGTTTAACAATGTCAGTTTTCTTTTTGAAATCACTTCGGCCGACGGAAGTTGCGTCTTGTATCGTGAACAAAAAGATGGCGTGAATATGCAAAACTCTAACGGTGTGTTTGATGTTCCTATCGGAACGGGCACGCGTCTTTACCCAACAGCCCCCGTCTTTGAACTTTCTGAAGTATTTGTAAACGGCAAGTCCCATAATTGTTATGGCAGTGGCAACTGGAGTGCGAGCAACATCTCGGAACGTTTATTGAAAGTTCAGTTCCATGACGGACTGGGATGGAAAGTGATCTCGCCGGCGAACACCATTCGCTCGGTTCCATTTTCTTATACATCTTATAGCGCACAAAAGATCTCTGATAAAAGCGTCAACGACTTGCTATTAAAATCGGCGGCCCCCGCAGCCACCTGTCTTTCGGGTGAAGTGCTTAGTTGGAATGGAACTCAGTTTGTCTGTGTGACTGACGCCGGGGGCTCCGGCGTCATTTCCGATGTAACGGCTGGCACAGGAATCTCTGTTTCTGGAACAACAACGAAAAACATCAGCCTTACAAATACCAGTATCGCGGCTGGTAGCTACGGTTCGCCAACTCAGGTGCCGACTTTCACCGTCGATGCCCAAGGCCGATTAACAACAGCAAGTTCTGTGACGATCACAGGTGTTTCACCTGGAGGCAGTGCCGGCGGAGATTTATCAGGATCTTATCCAAACCCTACTGTAGCAAAATTAGCTGGAAAGAATTTGGCAGTAACATCACCTAGTGGCGGGCAGTTTTTGAAGTACGATGGCAGCGAGTGGGAAAACGCGTCTCTTTCATCTGCAGACTTAACAGATGCAGGTTCGCTTTTAAAGTCATCTCAAATGCCTGCCACCTGTGCCGTGAATCAAACGCTTACTTTCGTTTCACCGACAGGAGCGTGGACATGCTCTAATATCGGATTGAATTGGTCCCAAATCACTGCGGGAAAACCAACTACACTTATCGGTTATGGCATCACCGACAAAGTCATTAATAATGCAGGCACCGACGCAGGAACGGATATCACGTCCCTGCAATCAGGTTTAAATTCTTCCAAGCCAGCGGCAAGTGCTGCTGGAAGAATCTATATCTCCACAGACACCAAAGAAATTTATCGCGACAATGGGAGCACTTGGATTCGTGTCGCTACGGAGTCCGGAACCAGCACCGCGACATTAACCGGAGTCACCGCGGGCACAGGACTTTCTGGTGGAGGAACCTCTGGAACAGTCACTCTCAATCTTTCTAACACATCGGTGACGGCGGGTTCTTATGGATCCAGCACTCAAGTTCCTACATTCACTGTCGACGCTCAAGGCCGCTTAAGTTCTGCTTCACAAGTCACAATTTCTGGCGTGGCCCCCGGAGGAACTGCGGGGGGAGATCTTTCAGGAAGTTTTCCCAATCCCACGGTTGCAAAAATCCAGTCTACCAATGTATCTGCAACCGCGCCGTCTATAGTAGGACAAACACTTCGCTATCAATCGAGTCAATGGACGCCGGCGTTTTTAAATATTGCGGATATTCGCTCGACGATAACTCCCTTTGGTGGAGTTTTTGCTGCGACCGCGTGTGGTGCCGACCAATCTATGTATTACGAATCTTCGTCAGACACTTTTAAATGTCAAAATATCACTCTGGCCGCTTCGCAAATCACGAGTGGTCAAATTGCCTCGGCGCGATTACCTGCAAGTGCGAACTATTGGCAAGATGGAGGCTCAGGCAAAATCGTCTATAGCGGTGGTGCCGTTTCCGCAGCCGGTCTTATTGAATCTACCAGTGGTGGTTTTAAATTCCCTGATGGCAGCACCCTCACCTCTGCCAATGGAATCAGCGCTGCGGGAAGCGCATTTATCGGATCCGCAAGAACTGTCGCGACAGCGAACTGTAGTTGGGGCCTTGATAGCACGACATTCGCGACGCTCAATACGGCCAATGCAAACTGTGCTTTACCCACATTGGAAGGGTCTGCTCTTATACCAAGTGAAGGTAAAATCCCAGCCGTGCGTTTTGCGAATTTGAAAGCAGGTCGATATTTAGTTTATGCCTATGGTGCCTTCTATTCAAACACCGGCAGTTGCTTCTTTCGCATTACTGATGGCACTCAAACATCTGAAGCGACAAACACCCATTCCGCAACTACGGATCGAACAAGTCTGATCGTTGGCGAGTTCAACTACACTGCAGACCAACCCACAATCACTTATAAAATTGAAATACGCAGATGGACGGGCTCGGGTCCTTGTAACATCAGCAATGCGGTCGATTATGGCGCTGGACAGACTTTTAAAATGAGTCTGTACCGAGTCGAAAAACCCGCAGAAGCTTCTGATAATTTAGGTGATCATGTCGCCACAAACAATCTTGTCTTAGGCAATCACTACTTGTCCGGCGATGGCTCTAACTCAGGAATTGGAATCACAGCTTCAGGCAATGTGGGCGTGGGTACCAACGCGCCTGTCACAACTTTAGATGCTCGCGGCGAAGTTCGTATTGGCAATACAGGAGCAAGTTGCAGCGGCGCGATTGAAGGCGCCACTCGATATAATAGCACCTCAAAGAAATTAGAATTCTGTGACGGCAGCACTTGGCGCCCCGTCACTTCAACCACCCGCAGAACTGTGTGCACCTATGATAACTCCGCCTACAGCACACAAGTGAATGGACAGAACTTAATAAACTGGGGAGCCGGTCATTGTGACAACGGTTACCCTAGCAGTGGTTGTGTTGGTTATCTTTCTAAAGCCGTGGCCTGCGGAAGTGATAGCGATTGGGCCGCATTAGGTCCAAATGAAACACCTTACGGCGGAGGCGTGGCGGTCGGAGCCAATGGCGGTATTTCATGGTCGATGGCGACTCCATGTACCGGAGTCTGGGTGCGCGCGGTGTACGAATGTTCTAACTAGGAAAGGCAGAACGCTGGTTATGAAGACCTTCTTGTACGTTTCAAAAATAACGATGCTTGTCTTCATCATCACTTATTCACTAGTGGCGAATGCATCGCCACAAAGCTTAAGTTATCAAGGCCGTATTCTAAAAACGGACGGCACACCCTTGCAGTTCAACAATGTCAGTTTTCTTTTTGAGATCACATCTGCGGATGGAAACTGTGTTTTGTATCGAGAACAAAAAGATGCCGTGAACATGCAAAACTCGAATGGCGTCTTTGACGTACCTATCGGATTAGGCACTCGCTTGTTTCCGACAGGTCCCGTGTTTTCTCTTTCGGATGTCTTTGTTAACGGCATCACTTATTCTTGTGCCGGCAGCGGTTCTTGGATTGCCAGCAATGCGGCGGAAAGACTTTTAAAGGTGCAGTTCCACGATGGCTTGGGTTGGAATGTCATTTCCCCCGCAAACATCATTCGTTCCGTGCCATTTGCGCACACAGCCTACAGCGCGCAAAAGATTGCAGATAAATCTCTGAATGATCTCGTACTAAAATCCACCATCCCTGGATCCTCTTGTACCGCAGGACAAGTCATTACTTGGGACGGAGGTGTTTTCAAATGTGTCACTGATGCCGGTGGAGCCGGCGTTATTACCGATGTCCTTGCAGGAACAGGAATCAATGTCACCGGCACAACATCCAAGACCGTAGGACTGAATAACACAGCCGTCACACCAGGAGCCTATGGGTCTTCTACACAAGTTGCTACTTTCACTGTTGATGCTCAAGGCCGATTGACCTCGGCCTCGAACGTCACCATTACAGGCATCACTCCCGGTGGCGCCGCCAGCGGAGATTTAACCGGCAATTATCCGAATCCTTCTGTAGCGAAAATACAGGGCACAACGGTATCGGGATCCTCCCCCACTGGAACGGGTCAGGTTTTGCGTTATCAATCTAGTCAATGGACTCCCGCCTTCTTGAGTGTCGCCGACATTCGTTCAACTATAGCTCCCTTCGGTGGCGCTTTTGCTAATGCTACTTGCGGCGCAGATCAGTCGATGTACTACGAATCCTCAACGGACACCTTCAAGTGTCAGAACATTGGCCTTTCCGCATCGCAAATCACGAGTGGCCAGATCGACGTATCACGACTGCCTTCCAGTGCGACCCTTTGGCAAGAAAATGGTGCCGGCACAATTTACTACAACGGAAATAAAGTTGGGGTTGGCACAAATACTCCGCGAGTCGCTTTGGATATCGGGAGTAAAACAGATGCCTTGGCGGTTCCCGTAGGCACGACAGCACAGCAGCCCGCGACTCCTGCCATGGGCTTTATTCGATTCAATACGACACTGGCCGCGTTGGAAGTCTTCGATGGGACAACGTGGGTGGTGCTTGATAACGGCAATAACTATGTCAGTCCTGCCGGTCTTATCACTGCATTTTCACGTAACACTTGTCCTGCGGGATGGCTTGAGGCCAATGGCGCCGCTATTTCGCGAACGACTTATGCATCTCTTTTTTCTGCTATTGGAACAACATTTGGAACAGGTGATGGAAGTTCCACTTTCAATCTGCCTGATCTGCGCGGCGAATTTATCCGGGGCTTCGATAACGGGCGTGGTGTCGACTCGGGCCGCGTATTTGGTTCAAAACAAAAAGGTTCGCTTCTTGTCGGTGACGATGGTAACGGCGTGAATTCCGTTTCCATGTCGGGCACTTTCGCGGCCACCACTCAATCAGATCCTATTGTTGCTACGGACTATCCTGGCGTAGCCGCTTCAACCACTGCGGCAGATAGCGTAAATTATTACACAACATCGGCTGTTCCTAATTATTACGGCGTGTCACGACCTCGCAACGTGGCCTTAATTTATTGTGTGAGTACGGCCAGTAGCTCGCAAAGAACGGTGGCGAGCGCGGGATCAGGAACGGCGAATACAGTTCCTGTTTGGACAAGCACTACAGCCCTGGGTGACAGTCCCCTCACGGTCTCTGGTGGAAATGTCGGCATCGGCACCAGCACACCTTCAGCAAATTTAGAAGTGAATGGAACGATTAAGTTTGGCGGACAGAAGATTGCACGAGTCACAACTTGTAAGCGCACCGGAAGTGTCTCGACATTCAATGCAAATTGCTTTTACTGGAAGTGGGCCGCGGGTGACTGTGATAACGGTTTACCTGTAGGCAATTGCACGGGCTTTATGGTGAAAGCCGCTCATGGAGGCGAAGATCAAGATTGGGAAGTATGGGTGCCCGGCGAGACTATGACTCCCGCGACCTGCAGTCCAAATACAACAGCGGCCCCTAATGGCGGTATGTCGTGGTGGTGCACAGGGTGCGCAAACTCAGGACTGCGCGTATCGGCCACGTATATGTGCGATCAATAATTCCGCGACGAATAATTGGCCGCGATTCTGACAAAGCGCCAGCCCTTGGTCGGTTACGGACTCGACAGGGTTCGCATGCTTTTCTATTCTAGAAAAATGATTCTACTTAAAACCAAAAAGCTTTTGGCGCTGGGACTTCTTTCTTGGAGTCTTCCCGCCTCTGCCTTGCACATCATGATCGATCCCGGTCATGGAGGTGTTGATACGGGCGCCGTGCATGGAGCCGCAAAAGAAGCGGATTTGGTTTTAAAAGTCGCTCAACGTTTAAAAACCATCTTAGAAAAAAACACGGACTTCAAAGTCAGCATCACACGCACAACAGATCGCAACTTGGGTCTTCCTTCGCGGGTGAAGATGGCCGAGGATGCCAAAGCTGATTTGTTCGTCAGCCTTCACGCCAATGCGGCTTCTGATCAGCGCGCCAAAGGTGTTGAATTCTTTTTTCAAAACAATCTTCCCCCTGATGAAGAAAGTTTATTTCTAGCCAGCCAAGAAAATCAGATGGTTCTTAATAGCAAGGAACTTCACGATATTTCTGGTGGTGACGAGCTTTCAAAAAAAGGGGACGTTGCCGCGATCGTCGAAGATCTGCGTCGTCAGAACCGCATGGAAAGCAGCTTGCACTTGTCAAAGACACTGACGCAAGTGTGGAACGCTGACAGCAGCGCCACGCACGCGACAATCAAACAAGCTCCGTTCTATGTCATTTCAAAAACATCGATGCCGTCAGTACTTATTGAAATCGGTTTTTTGACGAATCCTCGCGAAGCTAAAAGACTTTTGACGTCGGAATACCAGAGTGATCTTGCTCAAAAAATCTACAGCGCCCTGCTCTCTTACAAAGAAAAGATGGACAACCGCACAGCGAAGACATTAGATTAGCCCCATTCCCACCTGGAGGTTATCATGCGCGTCGACGGCCGTCTTTTTGATCAATTAAGACAAGTTAAAATCACTCCTCATGTCTCTGAATATGCCGAAGGCTCTTGCATTGTTGAGTTTGGCAAAACCAAAGTTCTTTGCACAGCGACTTACGAATCGAAAGCTCCACAGTGGTTGATGGGCACGGGTGCAGGCTGGGTGACGGCGGAATATGGGATGCTTCCTCGCTCGACTCACACGCGTATTAAACGTGAAAAATCAATGACAGGTGGACGCACGCAAGAGATCTCGCGCTTGATTGGTCGCTCTCTTCGCGCGGCTGTGGATTTAAAACTTCTTGGTGAAAAACAAATCATCGTCGACTGCGATGTTCTTAATGCTGACGGCGGAACTCGCACGGCTTCGGTCACAGGCGGCTTCGTTGCTTTGGCCTTGGCTTGTAAAAAACTTGTAGAGGTGAGCGAGATCAAAGCCTTCCCTTTGATCAACTATGTTTCTGCGATCAGTGTCGGTCTTCATAATAACAATGTTCTTTTGGATCTAAACTACGATGAGGACTCTGCGATCGGAACAGACATGAACTTCGTGATGACCGATAAAGGTCATTTCGTTGAAGTACAAGGCACTGCCGAACACACTCCGTTTTCTCGTGAACAGCTTTTCACGATGATGGATGTCGCAGAAAAAGGGTGTCGTGAACTTTTCATTCACCAGGCTTCTGTTGTAAATGAAATCTATCGTTTGGCGGGAAGATAAGATGGAACTTTGGATTGCCACTGGGAACAAAGGAAAGCTGACTGAATATAAGCAGCTTCTGCGCGAAATCGCCGAACTAAAAATTTTCTCTCAAAGCGATATTCCGTCTTTCACTCCTCGTCCCGAGGATGGAAAAACTTTTGAAGACAATGCTCGTATCAAAGCCAAAACTTTGCGCGCGGTGAAAAACAATGTGTGGGTTTTAGGTGAAGACTCGGGCCTAGTTGTTGAAGGTCTTAATGGTCTTCCGGGCATTCATTCCGCAAGATACGCGGGTCCTAAAGCTTCAGATAGCGAAAACGTCGCTAAGCTTTTGAAAATGATCACATTAAAACCAATGCCGAATAAGAATGCGAAGTTCGTGTGTTCGACAGTGGTTTACACGCCAGCTGGCGAAGAGTGGGTTTTCACGGGCGAGATGAAGGGCACGATTGCTCCAAAACCCGCCGGCCTTCATGGCTTTGGTTATGACCCCGTCTTCATTCCTGAAGGACAAACTCAGACTTTGGCGGAATTGGGAGCTGGTTATAAGAGCCAGCACTCTCACCGTTCTCAAGCTGTGAAAGCGTTCTTAGAGAAACTTTTAAACGGATAGTAACTCACATATTTGTGTTTACACGATAGACTTTCGTAATCTATTGTACACAAAATGAAGTACTTGTTTTTCCTTATTAGCGTAACTATCTCTCCCCCCAGCTACGCTCAGACCTGCCCATCCAACGAACATTGGGTCTCGCCCCATACACGCAGCTCATATGTAACCGCAAATGGAAAAACCGTGCGACCCGCTTTCATTAAGGGCCATTGCCGGAAAAATCCTGAAGGTTATACCACATGGCTCCCCAAAATTCAGGACAATTTACCTTCAAACTGGCCACATAAAAATGAGAGTTCAAGAACGTGGAGTACCGAAGAAAAAGAAAAAGTTCTAGAAGCAATGGCCACGATTCCTCCTGAATTATGGAGTCCCAAAATAACAGGTATACACAGAGCAAAACGATCAAAAGATCATCCTAATCCGGCAACTTCTGCCGATGGGATTATTGTGGTTTATGATAGTGCATTTGAAAGAGAACGAAATCTCGCCCGAATTTTCACCCATGAACTGGCGCACCAGAAGTATTATGATATGACTCTTGAGCAAAGAGAAAGCTATTGGTATCCTATGAACTGGCTTCCGATTAATTCTCCGAAGAATATTTTCATATCCCGATCGGAAGGGTTTGTACAAGACGATGGTCGGGAGTCTCCAGAAGAGGACTTTGCAAACAACGTAGAATACTTTCTTTTTGATCCAAAAAAGTTAGAAAAAACTACACCCCATGCGACAAAATGGATAAAAAAGTACTTCGGTGATAAATTTAAAATAAGGGAGAAATAGTAATGAAAAATATCCTATGTTTACTCCTCACCGCTCTCCAACTTTCAGCCTGCGCTCTCCTAGAAAAGCAGCATCGGGAACTCCCGGCTTCGGTTCTGGGTTTGCTTTCTCCCGGCCAATCCACTACGGGTGAGGTTACCGCAAAATTAGGCTCACCGAATATGAAGGTGAGCCTTCCTGATAATGAAACAGCTTGGATTTACTTGAACAAAGAATCTAAAAGCACGCGTCTGTCCATAATTTTTGACACCCCAAAGAGTGTTATAAAATCTATACACTGGTTTGCTTCTTCGACAGATCCCGAAGTTCAATTAAATACAGCCAAAAAACAGTTTGCAAATGACACCTTCACGGCAGCATCCAGCTCTTGGATTAATCCACATGCCTCCCCTGACGAAGTTATATATAACAATGCAGACTCTACTGTTCATATTGCTCTAAGAAAGAGTAGAAATGAAGTCAGCGCTATAAGTAAAAGCGATGGCAGTGCAGTCGCAGACCGTAAACCTGCTTCCAAATTCGAGCTATAGCAGCCTCCTTTTTCTTACAGGCCTTTTAAAATTCGCCAGCAACATTCATTGGCAAGTGCGAAAAAGTGGACAAAGCCCTCTCCACTTGCTAGTTTCTTGCAAACGCACTTTTAACTCAGGAGACTACGAGTGATGAAGGGCCTAAAAATCTTTACCGCCAATGCCAATCCGACCCTGGCTAAAAAGGTGGCCGAAGCTGCTGGAGTAGAGCTCGGTTACTGTGAAGTCAGCACCTTTGCCGATGGGGAAATCCAAGTCGAAATTCACGAAAGCGTACGGGGACAACATGTGTTCGTTGTTCAAAGTACCTGCCCTCCCGTGAATCAAAACTACATGGAGCTTTTTGTGATGCTCGATGCTTTACGCCGAGCTTCCGCAGCCTCCATTACCGCCGTCATCCCGTATTACGGGTATGCCCGCCAAGATCGTAAGGTCGCTCCGCGCGCCCCGATTTCGGCAAAACTTATGGCCGACTTGATCACGACCGCCGGTGCCGACCGTGTGGTTTCCGTGGATTTGCATGCCGCTCAGATTCAAGGCTTCTTTAACGTTCCTGTGGACCACTTATTCGCAATTCCGACTTTGGCTCGCGCTTGGCGTGAAGCCTATGGCCAAGGCACCGAGTTTGTCGCGGTGAGTCCAGATGCCGGTGGGGTTGAAAGAACCCGCGCCTTTGCTAAACGCATCGAGTCCTCCATGGCGATCATCGATAAACGTCGTTCCGGCCCTAATGAGGCCAAAGCCCTGCACCTGATCGGGGATGTTACGGGTAAAACGGCTGTTATCGTTGACGATATGATTGATACGGCTGGAACTCTTACACAAGCAGTTGACAGCCTTCTGAAAAATGGGGCAAAACGTGTGTTCGCCGTTGCTACACATCCCGTTTTATCGGGTCCTGCGATCAATCGTTTGAAAGAAAGCCCTATTGAAAAAGTATGGGTCACTGACACGATCCCGCTATCTGAAGCGGCGAAAAACTGTGGAAAAATTGAAGTGGTTTCTGTGTCGCCGGTTTTGGCTGAAGCGATTAAGAGAATTCACGGAAACGATTCTGTCAGTTCTTTGTTTGACTAAATTTAAACTGCTCTCTGCCAAGGGAGCTTATTATTAACATCCTCTATTGGACTAGAAGGAAGATAAAATGAAAAACAGAATCGAACTCTCTGTTGGAACTCGCGAAACTGGTAAACACAACAGCCGCGCACTTCGCAACTCTCGTAACGTACCTGCAGTTATCTACGGAGCTGTAGAGCCTATCAACGTATCCGTTGGTGAAAAAGAAATCGTGAAATACAACACTCGTGCTTACGAGAATGCTCTTTTCACTTTGAAATCTGAAGACAAAAAAGCAAACGGCATCGTTGTGCTTGTTAAATCAGTAGACGTTCACCCACTTTCTCGTCGTCCTCAACACGTTGACTTCTTCGCTTTGGATCTTAAGAAAGCAGTTCGCGTTAACGTTGAAGTTCGTCTTGAAGGTAAACCAATCGGTCTTTCTGAAGGCGGTTTGTTGAACGTTGTTCTTCGTTCTGTTGAGGTTGAAGTATTGCCTACAGATATCCCAGAGTTCATCACTGCTGATATCTCTAACTTGGGCGTAGGTGACGCTCTTCACGTTTCTGACTTGCAAGTTTCTGGTTCTGTTAAAGTTATCACTGGTGCAGAACAAACTATCGCGGTTGTTAACGCTCAAGAAGAAGAAGTTGCTGCGACTCCAGCTGCAGCTCCTGCGGCTGCTCCTGCTGCTGCGGCACCAGCTGCTGCAAAAGCTCCTGCTGCGAAAAAATAATTCGCTTCGAGCCAAGTATGCATTTTCAAAGGCAGCTCTCATCGAGCTGCCTTTTTTATTTGAGGAAGAACTATGTGGTTGATTGTTGGTCTTGGTAATCCTGGCGGAGAATACAAACTCACTCGTCATAACATCGGCTTTATGGCCGTTGATTATTTCATGCAAGGCCTGGGCAATCCTCCGATAAAGAATCAATTCAAAGCCGAAGTGGCGCAAGTAAAGTGGAAGGAACATCAGCTTCTTTTCTGCAAGCCTCAAACTTACATGAATCTTTCTGGTGAGTCGGTTCAGCCTTTGATGGGCTTTTATAAAATCCCTCTTGATCACTTGATTGTGATTCACGATGAAATCGACATTCCTTTCAACGCCATTCGCATTCATAAAAATCGCGGGCATGGCGGCCATAATGGTATCAAAAGTGTTTCGGGACTCTTGGGCTCTGCCGACTATGTTCGCCTAAAAATGGGCGTAGGACGCCCCGAAAACCCGCACATCCCGGTCCCTGACCATGTGCTAGGGAAATTCTCAAAAGACGAATTCGACAAACTTCCTGATTTCCTCAATCGCGGTATAGACGCGATCGAGAGCATTATCCTTGATGGAGTTCAAAAAGCTTCGACAAAATTCAACGGTTAAGCTAGAGTCAGTTGATTTTTGACTCTCGAAAAATGAGGTTTTCATGGCTTTACAGGTTGGTATCGTTGGTTTGCCCAACGTGGGTAAAAGTACGCTTTTCAATGCGTTGACTTCAGCAAAAGCAGAAGCAGCGAACTACCCTTTCTGTACAATCGATCCAAACGTGGGAGTGGTGACAGTTCCAGATCCTCGCATGGATAAAATCACGGGCTTTATCAAACCTCAAAAAGTGATTCCAACAACGATGGAGTTCGTGGATATCGCGGGTATCGTTAAGGGAGCTTCGCAAGGTGAAGGTTTAGGTAATCAGTTCCTTTCACATATCCGTCAAACTGATGCGATTGTTCACGTGGTTCGTTGTTTTGACGATCCAAATATCGTGCACGTTGCAGGTTCTGTAGATCCACTTCGTGATATTGAAATCATCAATACAGAGCTTTTGCTTGCTGACTTGGACTCAGTTGAAAAACGTCTTCAACGTACTGAAAAACAAGCGAAGAACTCGACAGATAAAAAGCTTATCAAAGAAGTGGAAGTTGCTAAACGCGTGAAAGAGGCTTTGGGTAAAGGTCTTCCGGCTCGTTCGGTGACTGTCGATGAATTAGAAGCTCCGATTCTTCGTGAGATGCATTTGCTAACAGCAAAACCTGTTCTTTATGCGATGAACGTGTCTGACACAGACTTCGCAGCAGGCGGCAATGACTGGACAAAATCCGTGGTTGCGCGCGCATCTGAAGAAAACAATAAAACAATTTTGATCTGCTCTGCGATGGAAGCCGAAATCGCACTTCTTCCACCTGAAGAGCGCAAAGACTTCCTTGAAGCTATGAACGCCGAAGAGCCAGGCTTGAACCGTTTGATCCGTGAAGCTTACGCTTTATTGGGTCTGCAAACTTACTTCACTGCTGGCGAAAAAGAAGTGCGTGCTTGGACAATCCGCGCAGGAACGAAAGCTCCTCAAGCAGCGGGTGTGATCCATACGGATTTCGAAAAAGGTTTTATCCGTGCTGAAACTTATCACTGTGAAGACTTGTTCTCTTACAAATCAGAACAAGCTGTTAAAGAGGCAGGTAAATACCGCCTTGAAGGTAAAGAGTACGTCGTGAAAGACGGTGACATCTTATTCTTCCGCTTCAACGTTTAACATCTTTTAGGAGAGGGGCCCACAAGGCCCCTTTTTAGTTTATGAATGAACTGCTGAAACTTTCCGCCACAGAAATCGCCGCAAAAGTCGCTCGTCGTGAAGTGACTCCGTCTGAAGTTTTAGAAGCGCACATCGCGCGTATCGAAGCGGTGAATCCATCACTCAATGCCATGGTTGAAAAAGACTTTGAGCGGGCTCGCAAGCTTGCTAAAGAGCAAGACGAACGCGTTGCTCAAGACAACACCAACCTTCCCGTCTTTTTCGGCGTGCCTTTCACCGTCAAAGAGATGTTTGCCTATAAAGGCATGAAGCGCACCGGTGGCAGCATTCATAAAAAAGAACTGATTCTTGATTGGGATGCAACCGTCGTAGAAAGAATGAAAAACGCAGGCGCCATTCCTATGGGAACGACCAATGTTCCAGAGCTGGGATTTTGGTTTGAAACTTTCAATCCGGTGTATGGTCGTACGAACAATCCTTACGATGTCACTCGCACTTGCGGTGGCAGCAGTGGTGGCGAAGGAGCTTTATTAGGAGCTGGCGCATCCCCAATGGGACTTGGCAGTGATATCGGTGGCAGCATTCGTATGCCCGCTTTTTTCTGTGGAGTCTCTGGTCACAAACCTTCACGCAAACTTGTTCCGTTGACAGGACACTTTCCTTTTGAACGCGAAGAGCTTTTGGGCTTGAGTGAGGAAAAATATCCTTACACATCCATGGGACCAATGAGCCGCAAGGCTTCGGATCTTTATCCGATGTTAAAAGTGATGATGGGAGCTGATGGACTTGATCCTCATACGATGGAAAAGCCCGTCTTGGAGGAGAGAACTCAAGAGTGGGCTGGAAGAAAAATTTTAATCTGCCCTGAACCTATTTTCCATCGCACGCGCTCGACCGACTATGAACTTGCGCAAGTGGTTCGCAATTGCGGAAAATTATTTTCTGAATTAGGTGCGGATGTTCAGGAACTAGATCCAAGATTTTTCGTGCACGCAACAAGTCTTTGGTTTTCGGCCTTGAAGAGTTCAAAGAACCGTCATCTTTACGAAACACTGATGGGTCCCGAAAAAGATTTTTCTATCGGCAAAGAACTTCTGAAAGTTGCTTTGGGTCGTGGCGATTACACTTTCCCAAATCTGCTAGTGTCCTTGGGAGAAAAACTAAATATCGGAGGCGAAGACTTCGCTGAAGACATGCAAGCCTTAGCAAAAATGAAAGCTGACCTTGATGAGATGCTGGGCGAAGAAGGACTTCTGCTTCTGCCCCCACATCCAAGAGTCGCACCCAAACACCGAGCGCCTTTATGGTCGCCATTTGATTTTATCTACACGGCGATCTTTGTTACCACCGGCCATCCCGCAACAGTAACACCGACCGGCCTCAACTCCGAGGGCCTTCCTCTAGGAATCCAAATCGTTGCCGGCCACATGAAAGATCACCTTACTCTTTCCTGCGCTGAATTTATCGAAACCACCTTCGGCGGCTGGCAACCCCCGAAATAGAAAGGTGCCTGCTTCTTTTTTGCACTTCAGCGCGGCAATGCCGCAGCGAAGTGCAAAAAAGAAGCAGGCACCTTAAAGACGGAACTTGGATTTTAGGGCGTCTAGGATGATGTGGAAACTCCAGACTGTTAAAAATAAAATCAATGATGGATACAGAATAAGGTGTGGGAAGCTTGAAAGAGTTTTCCAGCCTTCGCGCACCAGGATGCCCCAGCTTGTGTAGGGCGGATGAATTCCTAGGCCGATGAAGCTCATGAAACTTTCGTATAAGATGTTTGTGGGAATTTGCAGAGCCACTAGGATGAGTAATGTTCCTAGCATGTTCGGGAGTACGTGGCGCAGAAGAATGTGCGTTCTTGTTCCACCCAAAGCCATCGCGGCTTCCACAAAAGGTTTTCTTTTTATTTCTAGAACCATGCCGCGTGTGACTCGCGCTAAGCTCATCCAGTGAGTGGCGGAAATGCCCAGACATAATGTTGCTAATGATTTTAAAAAGATGTCGTCAAAAGGCAGAATCACCTGCAAGCTCATGCACAAAATTGAAACTAGGATGAAGCTTGGGATCGCCATTAGAATATCTAAAAAGCGCATCAATACGCGATCTGTAATACCTTCAAACCATCCGGCGATGGCGCCGTAAATAAATCCAAAAATAAAAGATAATAACGAACACAAAAGTCCCACTAACAAAGATATTCTTCCGCCTAAAAGAACGCGAGAAAGAAGTTCGCGACCTAGGGTGTCTGTGCCAAAAAGATGACTCTTCCCTGCCGGCAATAGAATATTATCGACGTTTTGTTCTAGGCCTGTGCCGAATCCCAACCATGGATAAAAAATCGTCAGCACCGTCAACACGACTAAAAAACTCACGGCGAAAATCAGAAGAAGCTTTTTCATGCTTCCTCCCTTAATCGCGGATCGGCCATTTTAATCAGAACATCGATGAATGAATTTACTAAAACTAACAAAGCACCATAGAACAATGTTAGACCTACGATAAGCGTGTAGTCGCGGTCGTTTAATGCAGATATAAATTCTGTTCCCAATCCAGGAACGGCAAAAAGAACTTCTACTAAGAAAGAACCTGAAAGAAGAGAGACGATCAAAGGCCCGACATAGCTTAAAAAAGGAATCAAAGAGTTCTTAAGAACGTGGTGAAAAAGAATATTCCAAACCTTTACACCTTTAGCGCGCGCGGTGCGCACATAGTCTTGTTGTAAGTTTTCATTTAAAGAATTTTTCAAAAGACGAATTAGTACCGCTAACGGACGAAGACACAATGTCAAAAGCGGCAACACATAATGAGAAGGCCCCGTCAAAAAGGCCACAGGGAAAACATTCCAGTAAAATCCAAAGAAATAAATTAAAAGAGGTCCCCAGAAAAGGCTGGGTAAAGAAAGAAACGCGATCACCGTTTGATCGATCAGATGTTCAACCCAGGTGTCTTTGAAACGAACCGCGACCAAAGAAATCACAAAGGCGCCGATTAAAATAAAAAGCAAAGCCAAGGCGTTTAAAGTCAAAGTATTGGCAACACCTTGAGAGATAATCTCGGTCACCGTGCGCTCAGGTCGAGTCATAGACACGCCCAAATCACCTTGAACTAAAGAAGTAAGATAAGACGTCGCCTGCCCGACCCAAGATTGATCGACTTTCCAGTGCTCTTGAAGTTTTTCTTTTACGAGAGGATTGAGGGCCGTCTCTTCATCAAAAGGGCCGCCAGGAAGTGCTTTCAGCAAAAAAAACGTTAGCGCCGCTAGGACTGCTAGCGACGCTATAATTTCGAATATTTTTTTACAAACGAACCGAAAAACGTTTCCGCTCAAATGTCATCCCAGTTTTCTTTTCCTGCAAGATCGGCCATGTGTTTTGCTGGCACTGAACCCGCCATGTAAGGGAAAAGATCTTTTTTGTTGCCGTACAAGTTAGAGTAAATATAAGCGTTTGAAACCACTCGCTTCACGTAGTTGCGAGTTTCCAAAAACGGAATGTGTTCGATGAACTCATCTGTTTCTAAGTTACCAAAGCTTGCTAGCCAGTTCTTCACACGGTGAGGTCCTGCATTGTAACCGGCCGCCACCAACGGAATCGCATTTTCAAAACGATCCATCAAGCGCTTCAAGTAACGAGAACCGACTTTCACCGAAGTTTCTGGTTGCAATAACAAAGGCGCCTTGAATTCTTTTTCACCTAAAAGAACTGCTACTTTATGTCCTGTGAAAGGCATCACTTGCATTAAGCCCAAAGCTCCCACCGGAGAAATCGCATCGCGACGGTAGTTTGTTTCCGCACGCATGATACCCCAAACAAGTTCTTCAGGAACGGTGAACTTCTTTGTGTATTTTTCTACATATTCACTGTAAGCACGTGGGTAAGCAAATTCCCAAAGATAGCGAATGCCATCAAGACCGTGAGCAGCTCTTTGACCGCTAAAGTTGATTTGCGCGATGTAAGAAGAGCGATTGAAGTGTCCTGCCGTATTGTACTCCCCCATCAAAGTGCGAAGGTACTCACGGTTGGACGTCTTTCTTTCGATATCATAAAGATCCCAACGAGCCCATTCGTACTCGCCTAGAATCATCATATCGCGAGCGCGTTCAAAGCGCTTCATCAACACAGGGTTTGAGAAAGTCGTCACTTTTTCGCCACTGACGTCAGGTATGGTTTCATCCGTCACAACTTCCACAGATTTCAAATCGGGATTGTCGACGGCGTCAGCTTCTTCATCTTCACTCTTTTCATCATCTGCAGAATATTGAGTCAAGACCAGCGTCTCTTCAGACTCTATTTCATCACTGCGATACTCTTGAATATTTGAAGGCATCAAGAACTCACCGGCCGAGAATCGAGAAATCACGCGAGGTTGAGTTGGAAGCGGCGACGCCGCCAACTTTGGAGTTTTAATTTCGGCCATCTTTTTAAGACGCGCTTGCGCCGTAATGGAATAATAACCCATCAACGGATCATTCGAAAGATCTTCCATCATGGCTTTGGCTTGATCGACTTTACCTTGACGGAAAAGACTCATCGCCATCCAGTATTCCAAACGATCTTGCGGCAAGGACTTCCACGCTCTTTTGTTTCGGCGTTTTAATTCGTTTAAACGAGAAAACGCTTTATAAGAACCTTGATAGTCTCCTTTGAGATATTGCAACCAAGCCAAGTGCCATTGGGCATCTTTATTAAGACCTGACTTCGGATACACTTTCATAAACTCTTGGAAGCGACGAGCGGCTCCATCGTAGTCTTGAAATTGATAGCTTAGGAAAGCTGATTGATAAAGAGCCTGACGACCTGTCTTCGAACGAGGGCTTAACTTATAAGCCGAGTAATAAGAACCCACGGCCAATTGAACTTCCCCTGCTCGGGCCGCAGCCGAAGCAAAAAGAATCAAGTAGTCGAAGTTTCTTTTATTCGTTTCATAGTAAGGCTTTAAAATATCAACGGCCTTATTCACTTCTCCTTCTTGCAAGAAGAACTGAGCTTGAAGTTTGTCGGCAAGATATTTATCCGTCTTTGCCAACTTCTCTTTCATGATATTGATTTCGCCTTGTGCTTTTTGATCAAGACCTGCCCACAACAAATAACGAACGCGCGTGCGGAAATCTTCCGTCGTCACGTTACAATCTGTCGGCTTTCCTTCGAATTCATTCTTGGAAAGATCCACTCCCCAGTCTTGAACTTTTGGATAAGCTGGATAGCGTTCATAAAGTTTGACCAACCACTTGCACATTTGACCGTGACGATTCAGACCTTTTTCGGCCACGGCCAAATTATAGATCACGTCCGGGTAGTCTTCCGTGTTGCGGGTTCTTTTTTCAAGCTTCACGAAGTAATTGCTTGCGAGCTTAAAGTTCTTCTTTTCAAGTGCGACTTGTCCCAGAAGATTTGACGCTTCAATGGACATCTTCACATTCGGAGAGAGATTGAGAACTTTTTTAAGCTCCACTTCGGCTTGATCCAGCTTGCTGGATTTCATGAACGACTGCGCCAAATAAAAACGCGCGTATTCTTCCAGAGTGGTTTTTTCTTTTAAAATACCTTCGAAGCCAGTGATGGCTTCTTCGTATTTCGAGGAGCGGAACTGCTCCAGCGCCTTTTTAAAAGAGTCTAAATCGGATTTTGGCGTTTGCGCTCCGGCCATGGAGCCCACCAACAAAGAAACGGCTAAGCACGCATGTGCAATCTTCATATGTACAGTCCTTGTATCTCTCATCCAATAATGATACCGAATAACTATGGCAAAATCGAAGGCGAAAAGTATCTATACCTGTCAAAATTGTGGAGCCCAACGACCAAGGTGGGAAGGAAAATGCTCGGACTGCGGCGCGTGGAACTCCTACGTCGAAGAATTGCAGCTTCCAGAGGTGAAAACCAGAGGTTGGTCTACGGGAACCTCTGAAAAAGGCTCCCCTTCGGCGAAGCCGATTTCACTAGACCAAAGCCTTGAAGAAGTGAAATTGGATCGTTTTGATACAGGGTATGAAGAGCTCAACCGCGTTTTAGGCGGCGGACTGGCACGCGGAAGTTTCGTGCTGCTGGGCGGCTCTCCAGGTATTGGTAAGTCGACTTTGCTTTTGCAAATGGCTGGCGGCCTTGCGAAGAACAAGCACAAAATTCTTTATATCTCGGGTGAGGAAAGCGTTTCGCAAACCGGATCGCGTGCTCATCGTTTAGGCATTCGCTCCCCGCTGATCGAAATTGGCTGCGAAAGCAATCTTCATAGCATCATGGAACTAGCACGTCATAAAAAACCCGATGTGCTTGTCGTCGACTCTATCCAGACGATGTATCTTCCAGATTTGCAGGCAGCACCTGGCTCCGTTTCACAAGTGCGCGAGTGTGCGGGGCATCTGATGGGTCTTGCAAAACAAGACAACATCACTGTGATCCTCATCGGTCACGTCACAAAAGATGGAAATATCGCTGGTCCTAAAGTGCTTGAGCACATGGTGGACTGTGTTCTTTCTTTTGATGGAGACGCCTCTTACAACTTCCGCCTTTTACGTGCTTTAAAAAATCGTTTTGGTGCCGCTCAAGAATTAGGCGTATTTCAAATGAACCAAAAAGGATTGGAAGAGGTTTCTAACCCTTCCGAGCTTTTCTTAGAAGAACGTGGCAACCAACTTATTGGTTCGGCGGTTTTTGCTTCGATGGAAGGCACTCGTCCTTTGCTGTGTGAAGTGCAAGCGTTGACATTATCTAGCCCCATGGCCATGCCTCGCCGCACAGCTTTGGGTATTGATGTGAATCGTCTGCATTTGTTGACGGCAGTTCTGGATCGCCACTTGGATATTCGCTTAGGCCATAATGATATTTTCATCAACGTCGTTGGCGGACTGAAGCTGATCGAACCCGCGGCGGACCTTGCCGTCGCGGCCGCCATTCTTTCAACGGAAGGTCGTCGCGATCTAGATTCGAAAACATGTTTCTTTGGTGAGATAGGTTTAACTGGTGAAGTGCGCGGAGTTTCTTTCGTAGAAAACCGCATTAAAGAAGGCGACAAGTTGGGTTTCCAACACTTCGTCATTCCTTATTCGAACAAACGCCATCTTGCGGATTTAAAATTATCCAAAGATAAGAAAATTTCTTTTATACGAAACGTGCAAGATTTGAGTAAACTGATCTAAAGAGGTTTAGCAACTATGACAGACGCACTCAGCGCAATTCAAAAAGAAACTTACAAGCCCGGGGATTACATCTTCTTTGAAGGCGACATCGAAAATCACTTTTACATCGTTGAAACCGGCGTTGTGAACATTTTCACTAAAGATCAGATGGGAAAAAGAATTCCGATCGTCGATATCGTTGATGGGGAATCTTTCGGTGAATTTGCGCTGATTTCTAAAATGCCAAGAAGTGCTTCTGCTCAAGCTGTCACGGATGTGGTGTTGGTGAAAGTTTCTGAAGACGGATTCAAGCAGCTTTTAGAAGAGCTTCCGACATGGGCCGAGTGCATGCTGAAGTCTTTCGTGGATCGTTTGCAGAACATGACCGAAAAAGTGCGAGAGCTCGAACAATTTAAAAAACACGAATAAAAAAAAGCCCCAAGAAAACTTGGGGCTTTTTGCTTTTTATCTCATGCAATAGCTTACGGGTAACGAACTGCATAGATTTGTGGAGTTCCATTGCTAGAACTCACTGTCAGACGAACGTCACCGTAATTGCCGTAAGATTCCAAACGAAGATCAATGGCTACGATTCTTTCTCCGGCTGTGATGTATTCAGAAGTGTACGAGTTTCCAGGGTACAACATCTGAGACGCCAAGTTACGGATCACCAATTGACGACCGCTTTGAGTATGAAGAATCGCTTCATGCACCATGATAGAGGCTGATGAAGCGTAGGCGCGAACATGATCTACGTAAGAGGCGTAGCTGAAGTTCACGCGAACCCATTCTCCCCCACTGCGACGAGTGATATCGCTGAAGTACACGCTGTTGTCATAAGATGACGGTGGCGTTGGATAAGTTGGGTAATTTGGATAGTTCGGGTATGTTGGATAATTTGGGTGCGACGGATATGTCGGATGTCTTGGGTAATCCGGATATCTTGGCGGAGGATTTGGATCACGACGAGGAGGATTGTGACGATGGCGGTCACGTTCTTCTTTTTCGCGACGGTCGCGCTCTTCACGGTCGCGACGATCTCTTTCTTCGCGATCACGGCGGTCTCTTTCAATGCGGTCGTTATCACGACGATCATCGTGGCGATCATTTCTATCATGACGATCATTGCCAGGACGGTTGTCTCCAGGGCGTACAGGCCCGTGATTGTCACGGCCACCGCGGTCTTGAGAGAAGGCTGCAGGTGCTTGCAAAAGAACCGCAGAAACTAAAAGACTTGTTAAAAGTGGTTTCATAAAAACTCCTTGTTAAATCAGACAAGGAGGCCTTATTCCAAGATCCGTGCCGGACAAGATGACACCAGCCGGATCTGGTTGATCTATTTTTTAGGGTATTTAAGGAAAATTTCGCGTTGCAAATCCATCATCAAGCTTAAAAGACGGCTTTCAAGAAGGTTATCAACGTGTAGAAATTGCAGCCCGGCCATCTGCGTGGGCGGAGCGGCCCCAACCGGGTCTTTCTTTTGGGCAAAACGCACTTCCACTTCAAACTCGATCGCGCGACGCACTCCTAGGCGGAGATTGCCTTTTAAGATGTCCCCGATTTTAACTTCAGGTGCGTTCGCGGGAAGTTCGATCTTAATTCCACCCGCACTGATATCTTTCACACGGCAATCTAAAAAATAGGCCTTGCCCCCAGCGCTGGTCAGAACAAAAACACCGTCGTACTTATCTGGTAAATCAATGCGCGCATTCGCGCGACGCTGCAATTGAAATAAGTCGGTATCAATTTTTAATACAGCCCATCCCGATTCAAAATACAGTTCCGTTTGAAAGAAATAACGCTCGCTCTTAAACGCAAAATTCACCACACACTTTTGTGCTGTCGTGATGCCTTTTGAATCCGCTGTATGATGACATAAAAGAGCTTCATCTTTTTCTGTCTGCACTGCGATTAGATGAAAAATGTCTTCCTGAACAGCGCCCTTCACTGACACTTGCATCTTGTCGTGAGCCACCTCGCGAAAAAGCATTTTCTTTTCTGAATGCGCGACCTTTTTAAAGATCATTTGCGGAGCATTGGGATTATTCGAATTCATTAAACTTTCTCCAACGCCTTTTCCCAGCGCTGCATGCGCTCTTTACGTTTTGCAGAAGTCATTTTCACTTTGAACTCTTTATTAATCTTCCACACGCGGCGAATTTCTTTCAAATCCTTCCACATGCCGCAACCCAAGCCGGCGATGAAGGCGGCACCTAAAGCGGTCGTCTCCAGGTTTTGAGGGCGCACAACATTGACGCCACAATAGTCTGCTTGCATTTGCATCAAAAGATCATTCGCAGCCGCGCCTCCATCGACCCGAACACTGCGAATTTTTTTACCTAAATCTTTTTGCATAGTAACCAAGATATCGACGTTCTGAAGTGCCATCGCTTCTAAAGTCGCACGCGCCACATGGGCCTTCGTCGTTCCGCGAGTCAAACCACTGATCACGCCGCGAGCCTCAGGCTTCCAGTGAGGAGCCCCCAAGCCTGTAAGGGCTGGAACAAACTCAACACCTTCAGTATCCTCCACAGTTTTTGCTAAAGCTTCGATGTCAGAAGATTGTTGGAATAATCCCAATCCGTCACGCAGCCATTGAACAGCGGCTCCGCAAACGAAAGCACCGCCTTCAAGAGCGTATACCAGATCTCCATCTTTCAGCTTCCACGCGATCGTCGTCAGAAGTTTGTTCTTCGACTTCACGGCTTTTTTTCCTGTGTTCAACAAAAGGAAACTTCCGGTGCCGAAGGTGCATTTCGAATCTCCGATATCAAAACACGTTTGCCCAAAAAGGGCTGACTGCTGATCCCCTAAAATTCCCGTGATAGGAATACCGTCCGGCATGAAACCCAGACCTTGTGTAAGACCGAAGTCGGCATTGGAGGGACAGATTTCCGGCAAAATGGACTCTGGAACATTGAACAGTTTTAAAAGTTCGTCATCCCACCACCCGGTGTGGATATTCATTAGCATAGTGCGTGAAGCATTGCTGACATCTGTTTTGTGAGACTGACCATTGGTGAGTTTCCACAAAAGAAAAGTGTCCACCGTCCCCGCAAGAACACTTCCTTCACGTGCCTTCTTCATTGCGTTCGGGACATTTTTAAACAGCCACTGAATTTTTGTCGCCGAAAAATACGGGTCTAATACCAGCCCCGTCTTGGCAGTGATCATTTTTTCTTTTTTGGCTTTTTTTAAGCGTTCGCAAATTTCCTGTGTACGACGGCACTGCCAGACAATGGCGTTGTGAAGGGGCTTTTTCGTTTTTTCATCCCAAAGCATCACAGTTTCGCGCTGATTTGTAATACCGATAGCTTGAATTTGCGAACCTTTAATACCCGCCTTTTCCAAAGCTAAGCGCATGGATCTTTGCGTAGAGTACCAAATGTCCTCAGGATCATGTTCCACCCACCCTGGCTTTGGAAAAATTTGTTTGAAAGTTTCGCGGGCCTCTGCGACAAGACCTCCGGCTTGATTGATAATGCAAGTCCGAGAGCTCGTTGTACCTTGGTCAATCGCCATGATAAAAGTAGAAGACATATTCACCCCAGATTTCAGATGGACGTTATTACATCATGAAGAATTTCTTGCAGAAACCCAACGAAAAAATTTTTGGTCTTCGGAACCTTGACCGAGACACATTGATTTTTCGCGTGCTGCCAAGATTCCTTCTGGAGATTCTGCGCAAGTACTTCCGCCTAGAGATCACCGGCGCTGAAAACATTCCTCGCCGCGGTCCTGTAATTATCGCTCCCAATCATTCGGGGTACACCGGCTTTGACGCTTTTCTTTTAGGTCACATCGTGCAAGAGGAAGCTCGCCGCGTTCCCCGCGTTTTGACCCATCACTTTTGGTTTTTAACGGAAACAACGGCCATTCCCGCGCAAAAGATGGGATTCACGGAAGCCACTTTTGAAAATGGAATGAACGCGCTAAAAAAAGGAAACGCCATCGTGCTATTTCCTGAAGGAGAGCAAGGCAACTTCAAACCGACTTCCGAGCGTTATCAGCTTCAAGAGTTCAAGCGCGGTTTTGTGCGCATGGCCCTAGAAAGCCAATGCCCTATTGTACCCGCAATCATCTTGGGTGCAGAAGAAACTCACATCAACTTGAAGAAATTGAAATTTACAAAATTTTTAAAGGGCAGCGTCATTCCGTTGCCGCTAAATATTGTCCCGCTACCAGCAAAATGGCGCATTCATTTCTTAGAGCCCATTTATCTTCCCTACAAACCAAGTGCTGTGAATGACTCGGAGCTTGTGCATGAAATTGCGCAAGATATTCAAGAAAAAATGCAGGTCGCAATTAAGGAAGAACTTTCTAAACGCGGGAATCCATTTCTTTAAAATTCCATCGTAAAACTAAGGCCTTTGGTTTCCCCATCTAAAATCGGCATGACAGTCATAAAACTTTTTCCGGTATTAAGAGCCGCGGCCCGCCCCCAATAAATTCCTAAGACAGCTCCCGCGACAACATCGCTCGCCCAATGGATGTTTTCATTTACGCGCGATACTCCAATGAATGTAGCAGCCAGATAAGCCGGAATCCCCGCTTTATAACCATAGGCGTATGCTAAAGACGTCGCTGTCGCAAACGCCGAGGAAGAATGTCCTGAGGGAAATGACAGTCGATCGCGACCACTAGGACGTTCCCGATTCACGATGAAAGCTGTTGTGATATGCGTGGCTGCAGTAAGCATCAACGCCTTGCTATGAGCAACGCCATTGATCGGATCCAGCGCCAGTTGCAAAACAGCGATGGCGATGCCAGGTCCCCCACTGCCCAGGTAACCACCCATATCTGCGACGTTGGAATCCATCCATTTATCGTCTTCTCGAAGATTGTGCAGATAAATCGTGCGGTCGTATTGCTTAGCCGCGGCGACAGACAGAGCCCCACTTAAAAGAATCATCTGCCCGCCGGTATCAAACGAATTCACGATAGTGGGTTTCAGTTCATTTTCCCAAAAGTTGCGCGGCTCTAGCACTTTGAGGTTTTCTTTAACATCTTGCCCATTTGATAGGGAAGCCGTGAAGAACACTAACAGAGAAAGAAGGTATCTCATCACACACCTCTAGCTCTTTTGCTAATGAATCGAATAAGAACAGAGAAAGCTTTTCCGAGCAAAAGACCAAGAAGTGCCCCCGCAATCACATCCCCTGGAAAATGAACACCGCAATAAATGCGCGAATAACCCATTAAGATCGCCAGAGGATATAGCAAGTACGCCGTTCGGGGATAAAATGAAGTTACAAAAGCCGCGACGGCAAAAGCATCAGCGGCATGACTAGATGGAAAAGAGAATCCTCCGGCCGCGGGGCCTCGTAAGATCACCTCTTCAAAAAGATTTGAATTTAAAGGCCGAGCTCTTTCGAAAATATCTTTTAAGAACGATCCCGATAAAAAGTCAGCAGCACTGGCCGCTACGCCAGAACCCAGAAGAACGCCAAGTCCTCTCCATCTTTCTTTATAAAAAATCGCGATCAAAAGAAGTGGCAACACAATGTAATAAAAAACCGAGCTCTTAAAAAAGTCCGTCCACACGGGAAAGAAGGCATCAAACCACGAGTTCGCGGTCGTGTTGTTGATCAGATGAAAAAGCGCGTGATCTAATTTTTCCAACATAAGCGCTCCTTAAAATGCCAAAATTCCGACGGTCCAACTCAAACTGTAGATGTTTGAGTTGTCCGTCCTGGAGCTAGAAGAAACAACCACAGGCACGTCTCCATCCATGCGGACGTCATCTTCTTGCTCTAAAGATTGAATCGTGAAGGAAATCTCTGAAAACCAAACTTGGCCTTTTTGGGTTTTATTTAATAATCCCCAACCAATGCCCGCCACGGGCCCGTCAAAATGGATTCGGCTGACTGAAGGATCCGACACATTCGCGGGAGTATCTCCGTTTAAAAAAATCACCGTCGGCGCTCGTCCGATAAAAAGGCGTGCGTAAGGCATTCCCCACTCGGGAGTTTCAAGATCTGGAATCTGTGCTCTTAATCCCAAGGTGAAAAGCGTGTCCCACACTAAATAACTGCGCACACGATTGAATTTAACGTTCGCACTCCACTCCACCGCCCATTGGGGATGAAAGACGTAAAGCAAATCCGTTTTTAGGTTGAGTCCTAAACCGGCGTCATCGCGCTCGTGCTTTGAGATATACACGGAAGAATTCAAACCGCCACCCGCAAGAAGATGAATCCCTTCACTCCAATATGACGGAGTGAATTCGTCCGCGAAGCTGGGAGCAGAAAATAAAATCGTGAAAAGAAAGATCCACTTTTTCATCTAAAACCCCACAACAACTTGCAAGCCGACAGAGCGATCTGAGACTTGCGGAAGGGCTGCGATGTTTTCGGGATGATTCGGCAGCAAAGTGAACGGATTTAAAATGTAGCCTAAAGACTTTAAAGCGACGGAATCTTTGGCGCGGAAATAAGTACTTAAGCGCTCAAACCCCATTCCCACCAAAGTTCCATAGATGGGAGTTTGATAGATATCTTGAATGCTGGGTTTTTCAGTGTAAGTTTCGACGGCAAATTCAAAAGCGAGTGACGACAAAAACGTCCACAAAAAGGCGTCGGTCTGTTCGTAACCTCGATAGCGATAATAAAGATAATAATAATTTCCCGAAAGTGCGTGCTTAAAGATATTGAAATCAAAACTGTCTTTATCAAACTCGGGATGCAGAGGATAACTGAAGAAATTATCCCAAGACCCATGATCCGTGATCGTGTCTTTCTGAGTGATCAGATAGACCGTCCACTGCGCACCATAGACAGCGGAAAAATCTAGGACCTTCTGCTGGAAAGTAATTCCAGCAGAGGTGTTATCTTGCGAGGGATTGGCGAAAACCAAAGACGCGCTGAAAAGAACCGCGAACAAACTAAGAACATGAACTCGGAAGTTCATAAAAAGCTCCACGAACCACATGAAAAACAAACTCGTGGGCCGAACTAACTATTTAGAACCTCTAATATTTTCGACCTCTAAGTATGTATGTGATTACTTACTTATATGTCCGCAGATTACACCCAGTTGAAATAAGTAATCAAGCAATTACTTAAAAATTAAGCAGTGGGGGCCGAACTAAAGAAAGAAATATCGAACGCAGGAACGACTGTGTTGGGAAATACACGAAAAGATAAGACTATTGCTTACGTTTATCCGGAACGTCTTGAGCGACGACGTTAAGAATGTTGTGCCATTTTGAAACAAGCACACCTGGCTCATCAGAGTTGCGACTCGCTAACTGCTTCACTAGCAGCGCCGAGAGTCCGACGGCGATGGTGAGGAGGAGCACGTACTCCACCACGATTTGACCACGTTTATTCATGAATTAGATAGTATCACACTTCCGCAAGAGCTAAAGCAGGAGCTGTGACAGCTGGACGCCAGTTTTCCATTGTGAGACGCAAAGTCTCTATCAAAAGATCTAGGTTTTCATCCTCGATAGGTCCGCGAAGCCCAATGACAACATCATCGTGCCACTTCTCTACTTCCAGTGGGCCTGGCTTTGCGACGGCGCCTTCGAAAGAAAGAACAAAGCTATCTACCGTGGGATAAACCATCACGAGGATGTTCGCTCCCGATGCTTTAGAAACTTCTTTGGCTTTAGTCATCTCCGCACCCAACTTCTGTTGAATCAGGAAATAAATTTTCAAAGCCAGAGCTTCATGAAACTGAGCAAAATAAATGCGAACGGGACCATCAAAGATGGCACTGTTAAAAGCAGGATTAAAATACTTCGACTGCATTAAAGTGGTGTATGACGATCTCATGTTGTAGCTTCCCCTCCACGACACAGCTCAAGACTAGGAAGAAATGCAGTGTTTATTCAAAGGAAATTTTAAGAATCTTAAATTTTCTGACGCAGCAGATTATTTAAAGACTACTAAAAACCTTCTTTCCTCTCGAAAAAACCATCTTCTTCGGCGCATCCCCCACGCTGTAAAATAGGGTTCGCCAATCCTTCTCGATGCACAAAATATCAGCAGACTTCCCGACTTCAATAGAACCCACCTCTTGCTGCAGATTCAAAGCATGAGCCGCTCCGACGGTGTACGCCCCAATGACTTCAGGAAGTGTCATCTTCATTTCTAGGCGTGCTAACAACCCCACAAGATTCAAATCCTGCGTGGGTGAAGTCCCCGGATTAAAATCAGTCGCTAAAGCCACGCGTGCCCCTGCGGCGATCATATCGCGGGCGCGTGGATAATTTGTTTTTGTATATAGATCGGCTGCGGGCAAAAGCACGCAGGTCACTTCTGATTTCGCCAAAGCTTGAATTTCTTTGTCAGTCACTTGCAAAAGATGGTCACCTGACAAAGCTCCTAAGCGAACAGCCACATCACTGCCTCCACTTAAAGACATCTGATCTGCGTGAATCAGAATTTCAAATCCCATCTCTTGAGCTTTGCGCAAGTACGCTTCGGATTCCGCTTTCGGGAAAAATCCTTTTTCAATAAAGACATCCACGCGACGAGCGAGCTTCTTCTTTTTAACCATCGGCAAAACTTTATCGCCCAAGAAATTTAAATACTCTTCATAGGTTTTAAATTCCGGCGGGAGTGCATGCGCTCCTAAAAATGTGCAAACTGTGCGCAGATTTTTAATCGCGTTCGCCGCTTCCAGCATTTTTAGTTCATCTTTTAAGTTCAAAGCATAACCGGATTTGATTTCCACCGTTGTCACACCTTGAGAGATGAAGTGGTTTGCTCTGTCCTGCCCCTCTTTCGCAAGTTCAGAAACTTTCGCGGACCGCGTTTTCTTCATCGTCGATAAGATACCGCCACCGCGCGCAGCGATTTCTTGATAACTGACACCTTGATTGCGCATTTCAAACTCTGCGGCGCGATCGCCTGCAAAAATCAAATGCGTATGACATTCCACAAAACCTGGCAGGACCGTGAGTCCCTTCATGTCGATTTCTTTTAAGTTCTTTTTTCGGGACCATTCTTTTGGAAGTTTTTTATGCGGCCCCACCCAAGCGATACGGTCCTTTTCAAGCAGTACGGAAGCGTTCGTTTGGATACTAAGATCTTCTTCTTGCACGTGACGCCCGCCTTTTGCGGAAGCCCCTTGCAATGTCAGAAGTGTGGAAATATTTTTTAAAAGAATGCCCATGGTTTATTCAAACACATGCACGCCTAGGATCAAGCAAAAATAAAAACGGCGCCCGTAGAGCGCCGTTTCACCATCTTAACTGTAATAAAATATTATTGCGGAGAGAACCACATATCGATGATGGATCCCTGCTTCTCTTTGCCTTTTTCTACAAAGACAAAGGTGCTGCGCTCACGCGCCTCTGCTCGAGAACCAAACGGTGTCTTCGCGGTGTCGTCGTATTTCAATGAAATCGACTTGATGCGCGACTTCAATGGCACAAGCTCGGAAGCTTGCGATTTACCATCACCGTTCTTATCAAACCACAGAAGAAGTTTTGCAAAGTCTTTGTCGTTTTTGTCGATCACGCCGTCGCCATTAGAGTCAAACTCTCGCAATGCTTCGAAACCGTTTTTAAACTTCTCACCTTCGTTACCAAAAAGCTCGTCGGCTTTTGAGATCTTCTTATCGCCATCACGATCAATAGCCACGAAAGCTCCCGGAGCCTTCTTTTCCGGCCATGATGTTTTGCCTGAAGGGTTCAGAGGGAACTCTGAATGACCTTCAAAACGAGGACGATTGTCGTCGAAGAAGACCATTAATGGAGAGAAATAACCACCGCAGTACCCGTTTTCTCCAGGGAAGAAAGCAGAAATACTGTATTGGCGACCGTCTTTAGATGAACTTGTATAAACGCTCGCAGAAAGAGGACCGTCAGTCCCCATGTATTCTTGTCCTGCTTTTGGTGCATGCGTCTGCCTAAATGCAGTACTATGAAGCTTCACATCGAAATCTTCACTGATATTCCCCTGTTCATCCACTGTCGTAGTCACGGAGATTGGAACCACCATGCGCACGCTGTTGCCGGCAAAAGAAGCCGTCACGCCTGGAGAAACATTCGCTCCGGTAATATCAGTAACCGTGTCATTCCCCGCATTAGAGACAACATCGGATGGATATTTTACGGTGAAAGTTTTAATGGTTCCCTTGTCATTGATAGCGACATTGAACTCAACAGTTGCGCCCCTTGCAATCGGATTTGAAACCGAGCGAAGATTTGTACCAAAACAAGTATTCGTAATATTTATGGTGATGGAATTTTGTGCCGCTCGAGTCACTTGCCCGGAAAGCACGACACCTTGGAAACCGGCGGTGCCACCCACGCCGGAATTCACGGCTGCGGGTTCTTGTTCCGCATGTGCGTAAACCCCGATGCCGAATAAAAGTGGCAGTGGTAGCCATCTTCTAAGAAACATACAAGCCCCCTTGTTTTCCCCTTAACGAGCCCCTACTATTTACCCACGTCTTGTGGGCGAATAATTTGGTAATAAATCAAAGAATCACGTGCGTTGTTTCTAGAGAAGACAACTCTAGTCACATCGGCTGCGAACAACTGACCCTTGGAAAACGTATTATTCATATAAACGGATCGCAAAAGATTGACTGTCTTCGTTTTCGGGTCTCTCTCTAAATAATACTTGATAATATTCACGGCTTTCAAGCGCACAAGAGGAGCGGCTCCCCCCATCGGCGGTATATCTCTTAAGAACTTATCTTCGTCGTTAATCGTCTCATTCGGATACAAAGGATGAGTCTTATTTAAGAAGCCCGTGAGATTGAAGGGAGTCAGTCTAGATTCCCCTGGCGCGTTTACAATTCCCACGAAAATCGGTGACCGGGCTGGCACATTGTAATTAGGTCCCGTCGGTGTCATTTCGCGAACGGCCGCTGGAGAATCCAACATCAAAATTGTGCCCACTTGCCAGAAGCCTGGATTCGATTTTAAAACTTCGTTTCCTTTATTCAAAGATCTGAAAATCAAAGCCGCTTCTTGATTGGCACTTGTCGGAAGAGCCCCTAGGTCATAAGCCAATGCTGGCGTGTACATCATAGTCCCCAGCTTGTCGTTGGACGTCATGAAGACAAATTCATTTCGACGGCCAAACTCTAACGTCAACTTTCTGGGAGCATCAAACTCTTGGTCTCCACCAGAATCCGAAACATAGTCGAAGAAGCGAAAGCCTGTATCGTCGGGAATCAACACATTATTGAAAGAAGGCTCAGAGTATTTGAGATCCTTCAGAATCATACGCTCCGCGATGATGTTATCAACCTTGTCTTCGATCTCATTAGTGATTTGATCCTTCGTCTTTGCCGTGAAAACAAAGAAAGAGGCTGCAACCATCCCCATGATCCCGAGGAGGGCAACACCGACGACCATCTCTGCTAATGAGAAACCTTTTTGATTTAACTTCATTGTGAGTTCACCACGAACTGATAATCTTGAAAACCATAGTTTGCCGGATTGCTAGGAAGGCTGCCATCACCTTGAGCCTGAGACCAATCTTTATGACTCATTCTTACCGTTACTAAATACAATCCCTTAAATTCTGGTGATGCTTGAACTACGAAACCATATCTCCCCGGGCATTCAGAGCATTCTTTCGCCGGCAAAATCTTACCATTTCCCCAGGCCATAGGAAGTTTATCCAAAGCCAGAGCCTCACTGCGTGACTTGTCTGACGTGGAATAGTTAATCTGATACATACGAACATTGGGACGGATATTTTCAATCACGTCGTTAATTTGTTTGTACAAGGAATTCTTGGTTCCACTTTCTTTCGCAACCTTACGCATGTTGATTGTTCCTGAAATAAAGAAGGAACCAACCAGAGTGATCATAGCCATTCCAAGCAGGGATTCTAAAATAGAGATACCTTTTTGATTCTTGAGCTGCGACATCATATGCCGGACTCCCGCGAAATTTCTAAGACATAAAAGTGAACAAGACGGTTTTTACAAGTCGTCGCTGTTCCGGTCGAACTTGAAAGACCACAGTCTGGGTCTATGGAAGTCCAACGGAATGGATCAGCCTTCGAACGAAGAGCGATCGAGTTACAGCGATATAGATTTGCCACATTCAACATCGAAGGATAGGGATGCCATACGGGATAACGAGCAATCGTCGAACAATCCTGCCCGTTCACACCTTTAAGCACACGCGCTTGGCGCAACTCATAAGTGGACATCGGATGATAAATCGTGCTCCAACGAATTCCTTCGTTGTAAGCCGTGTCGTCGATTTCGATACCATTGGTTACTATAAAGCTGCCGATAATGCGAAGGGCTGAGTTGCGTGGTTCGATAACTAACTTTTCACAAGTGAAAAAGCCTGTTACGAAATTCGCTGTGTTCTTAATAATACAACGACGAGCTATGGACTTCACGATGAATTCTACTTTTGAAAAACTCCCCGACTTGTACGAGTTATTACCATCTAAAACAAGGTCGGCCCGCTCTTCATACTTGTCTGTGAAGGCCCAAGAGAATTTCGAATTCGGCGCAAATGAAAGCCCCCAGTCACTCAATCCGAAGGCTGAGTTTTCTGGAGTTTTGCATATTATGTCGTAGTTTTTATAAGCGTTTTCATTCGGAAGTTCCCCACGCCATTGACCATATTGGTCACCAAGATACTGAGATCCCTTAATTGCCGTACCCTCACGATTGAATTGCAAAGTACCTACGTTATTATTAGACCAGGGTCTCAGAGAATACTTTTTATAATAAGAAACGTCGTATGCCTCTAAGCGCATATTCAAAGAAAGCGGATTGCCGTTACTATCAAGCAGCATCTCTTCATTTTCGAAAGACACTTCAAGATCGCGGAATGAAGCATTCCCTGTGTTTGTCGAGTTCGGGTTGTTAGGGTCTTGAGGATATTTTAAAGTGATATGGACTTTGGGTTGAATACCTTCTTTAGATTTAACCGCCGCCAACTGTCTTTCGTAAGTCGTAATTTGCTCTGTGGCGCGAGCGAGATCGATGTTTTTAAGCTCTTTCGCGCGATTGAGCTCACGAATCTGTCTTTTGATGTCTTCGATACGATCTTCAAGACGAGCTACACGGTCTCGATCTTTTTTATCACGCGCTTCCCGTAAATTATCTTCTGCTTGCTCAAGATCTCTGTTTGCACGAGCCAACGCATTTTCAATGTCTCTGATATCCTGATCCACTCTTTCTTTGGCAAATTGAGCGTCTGCTAATTTACGTTTGATAGTGTCTTTTAAACCGGAAAGATCAATTTTAGGCTCGAGGGTCACAGTTCCGTTATCTGGAAGCTCACCCAATACAACAACCGACTGCCCAAAACTCATTGTGAACTTCGCGACCGCCTCTTCTTTCTTCGTCAAATTGAAGGCATTCAAAATACCACGGATTGCGTTCGGCGCATCGACCTCACCCGTTTGCGGATTGAATCGGTTTTTATCCGTCATACCTAGACGGTATTGGTGTTTACTCCCCGTATTTCTAAGAATCTGACCACGTAGCTGACTATTGATCGTGCTTTTCAAATCATATTTCGAAAGATTGTACTGAACACACTTTTTAAGGTCTGAAGGATCCACAGTGTCGCCACTGGTTTGAAAGCCTGACAGAAAGTCTAAACCGATGTCGCGCGCGCCATCCAGCTCAACCCCTTTTTGAAAGCCACCAAACTGGCGGATGTTAGCCCAAAACTGATCTGAGTCGGCTCCCGCGCTTCGAGGTTGAAACTCGGCATTCTTACGAAGTACCGGACCTTCACCTAAAATGATCTTATCTTTGAATGTCACCGGAGTATAAACCGTATCAACACCTTTTTCGTCAGATTCCAAGTCGGGTGCCGCAGGTAAGCGAACCGCTCCATTTACAAACACCGGACTTTCAAAAATAAGTCCTGGAAATCTTAAACGATCATTTCTAGAAGAAAATTGCTTTAGCGCTGCATCCCCTTTTGCTTCAGGAACACCGGATCTATTCTCTTTATCTAAGTGAAGATCACCAGCAACGAGCAAAGCAAAGCTTCCCACTTCGCGAGGATATACACCGATTTTTGAAGTCGTCGTTAATTCACTGCCACCGACAAGAATCGGCTTTCCTGAAGCATCCAACAAACTTATTTTGACCGTCAGATAAAGCTCACGGCCATATTCAGGAATAACGCCCCGATTATCACGAGCAATGTCGATGCGAATCGCTTCCGTCTTATAGCCCTTCAACTCAGACACGATTTTGTAAACAGGATGAAGAGCACTGAAAGTTTTTAAGTTGATCGTCTCACCAAATCGAATCAAGGGAGCTTTTTCTGGATTTGTAACACCAGCCAAACGCAAAAAGTTCACCGTCTCGGACTTCATCAACATACGCTCGATAGAGCGCGGATGCGCAAGCACTCCGTTCATATTATCGCCGCATTTTTCCGGCATCCAGTCTTTAGAAAAACACCAGCGCTGTTTGATACCAAACAACGTAAAGTCCATCATCGAATGCAATGCCAAGCGCGCGGTGATGATGGAAGCGGTCTTTGTAACTTGTTGACGATGTTTGATGACTTGAGGAGATAAGAAATAAAGCATAACACCCACGACACCAACGGCGACGAGGGCTTGGACAAAGGCGCTGCCTTTGTTATTCGGCTTCAAGATAGAACGTTCTAGCCAGAAGAGTGGTTTCATGGCGAATCTCCTATCTGTCCATATCGACACACAGGATATCAAACTTAAGATACAAAAGTCCGGTAGGTCCTCAGTTTTACCTGACTTTCACTCTTAGTGATTCACTCTGAAACACTCCCCGTTTCGATTCGGGAATGCTACTTCGCTTTCCCTTGGTTGGCGACGGCTTCGATAGCCGCTTTCACTTCTTCAGGGTCCCCGATGAACTCCTTTTTCAGGACCTTAAAGTTTGCGTCCAACTCGTACATCATAGGAATACCCGTCGGCATATTCACTCCCATGATTTCATCGGGAGTCATACCTTCAAGATGTTGCATCAAGGCACGCAAGCTGTTTCCGTGCGCCACGATCAAAACATTCTTTCCCGATTTGATCGTTGGAGCGATCGTGTTGTTCCACAAAGGTAAGAAACGCGCGACCGTATCTTTCAAAGACTCTTGGCTTGGCAGAATTTTTGGGTCCACATCTTTATAACGCGGATCATGAGAAGGATGGCGAGGATCGTTCACATCCATTGCTGGAGGCGGAACATCATAACTACGTCTCCAAATTTTCACTTGGTCTTCACCATGACGAGCCGCGGTTTCAGCTTTGTTCAAACCTTGCAGAGCTCCATAATGACGCTCATTCAAACGCCAGTCTTTGTGTACTGGAAGCCACACTTGATCCACTTCATCCAAAACGAAGTTCAGAGTTTTAATCGCTCTTTTGAGCATACTTGTGTAAGCGATATCAAAGCTAAAGCCTCTATCTTTGAGTGCTTTCCCGCCTTTTAGAGCTTCGGCTCGACCTTTTTCTGAAAGATCTACGTCTTGCCATCCGGTAAAACGGTTTTCCTGGTTCCACACACTCTCACCGTGTCGAATTAGAACTAACTTATACACAGTTTAAACTCCTTCAATTTACATAGAAAAAGAGCTATCATGGCAGGGCCTTCTTTTACATCAAAAGCTTGTGATATCGCCGCGCATTAAGGCGTGTCAAACTCCCAAGATTTTGAAAAATTAGCAGGCGTCTAAAACGTGGAGAAAACACCGTGAACAATAGCAGTGGCATCAATCGCGCCAACCTTGAATACATTGAACAGCTTTACGCAGATTTCAAATCCAATCCGGATTCGCTTGCCGTTGAGTGGAGAAGTTTCTTTGAGGGAGTCGAGTTTGCTCAAGAAGGCAAATTCGGAATGTCCGACAAAGAGCTCGCGGTTTTTCAATTGATCCAAGCTTATCGCGCTGAAGGCCACACAGAAGCGAACTTGAATCCTCTTTACGCTCCGAAAGAAAGCGAATTGCTTTCTTTGAAACGTTTTGGTTTGAGCGAAAAAGATTTGTCAGCAAAATTCCAAGTCGGATCTTTGATTGGCAAACAAGGTGCCACACTTTCAGACATTATCGCGCAACTTAAAAAAATCTATTGCGGCACTTTGGCTTTGCAAGCTGCCGATGCTTCTCCCAAAGAAGTGCAATGGTTGCAAACAGAGTTTGAAACGGCGAACGCCGGCAAACTTTCTTTGGATGACAAGAAAAACGCTTTGTCTTCTTTGACGAAGGCCGAGACTTTAGAAAAATTCGTGCACACACGCTACGTGGGTAAAAAACGTTTCTCTGTGGAAGGGGCCGATTCCATCCTTCCAATGATGGACACTTTGGTGAACAAAGGCACAGGCCTGCAAGTTCAAGAAGTTTTCGTCGGCATGGCTCATCGTGGTCGCGTGAACATTCTTGTGAACTTCTTCGGTAAAGGTGAAGAGTACGTTTTCGGTGACTTCAACGGACCGCTTGAGTTGGCGGAACCGGTTGAAGGTTTCGATGGCGACGTGAAGTACCACTTGGGTTATGTCTCTGAAAAGAAAACAGCCAATGGAACTTGCAAAGTAACGATGGCTTACAATCCTTCTCACTTAGAAACTGTGAATGCGGTTGCTGTCGGTATGGCTCGCGCGGCTCAAGATACTTTGGGTGACAACACTCGTAAAAAAGTAGTTCCTGTTCTTATTCACGGTGACGCGGCTTTCGCCGGTCAAGGTATCGTGCAAGAAGTTTTGCAGATGGCGGGAGTCAAATCTCACACTGTCGGCGGAACTATTCACGTGATCTTGGATAACCAAGTTGGTTTCACAACAAACGGCTTTGATACACGTTCGACTCGCTATGCTTCTGATGCGGCGAAGATGACTTTCACACCGGTTCTTCATGTGAATGGTGACGATGTTGAAAGTGCCGTGCGTGCGATGGACATCGCTCTTCGCTATCGTCAAGAGTTCGGCAAAGACGTTGTTATCAACCTTATCTGTTACCGTAAATACGGACACAATGAAGGTGACGAGCCTGCGTTCACGCAACCACAAATGTACGAGCTCATCAAAGCTCACCAAACAGTGCGTGAAATCTACGGCAAAAAACTTGTCGCTGAAGGCAGCTTAGATCAAAAGTTTATCGACGATCTTTACCAAAAAGCGATGGATCGTTTGCAGTCTATTTTTGAAGAAACAAAGAAAACACCGCCGAAGCTTAAAAACTTCAAATTCGAAGGTCCTTGGAAAGGTCTTCGTCGCGCGACGGATGCGGACTTTGAAAAACCAGCGAATACAAAATTCGATATCGGCACTCTGAAAAAGATCGGTGAAAAAATCGGTTCTTTCCCAGAGGGTTTCACTCCTCATCCTAAATTGATCAAACTTCTTGAGGCTCGTAAAAACATGGGCACAGGAAAAGATCCTATCGATTGGGGCATGGGAGAACTTCTTGCTTACGGGACTCTTCTTCACGAAGGTTCTAGCGTTCGCTTGACCGGTGAAGATTGTGTGCGTGGTACGTTCACTCACCGTCATGCTGGTATGTATGATTTTAAAACGGGCAAAGCTTACTTCCCGCTGGCGGATTTAAATCCAAAAGCCAATTTGCTTGTGGCTGAAAGTATTCTTTCAGAATACGGCGTACTTGGTTTTGAGTATGGCTACTCAAACCAAGATCCTCGCTCGCTGGTTATGTGGGAAGCGCAGTTTGGTGACTTCGTGAACGGTGCCCAAATCGTGATCGACCAATACATCGCGGCGGCTGAATCTAAATGGCAACAAATGTGCGGTCTTGTGATGCTTCTGCCTCACGGCTATGAAGGGCAAGGACCAGAGCATTCTTCCGCACGTCTAGAGCGTTTCTTACAACTGGCAGCGCAAAACAATCTGCAAGTATGCAACTTAACGACTCCAGCGCAGATCTATCATGCTCTTCGCCGTCAAATGCACCGCGATTTCCGCAAACCACTTGTCGTGATGTCACCGAAGTCTTTGCTTCGTCACCCACGCGCGGTTTCCACTTTAGAAGAGCTGGCTAACGGTCAATTCCAAGAAGTGATTGCGGACACTGTTGATAAATCCAAAGTGGATACAGTGGTGTTTGTTTCCGGCAAACTTTACTACGAGCTGTTGGAAGAAAGAGAAAAAACGAAAAAGGACAATATCGCTTTAGTTCGCCTAGAGCAGATCTATCCTTTCCCTGCAAAACAAGTCACTGAAGTTTTGAAGTCTTATCCAAAGGCAAAAACTTTGATCTGGGCCCAAGAAGAACCTAAGAACATGGGGGCTTTCCAGAATGTGTACTTCAAGTTTGTCGACGTGGTTGGTAAAGCCGGCATGAAGCTGGGCTTTGAATATGCGGGTCGTCCTGAGAGATCTTCTCCGGCGACAGGTTCTACGTACCGTCACGCGATTGAGCAGGCTGAAATTATTAAATCCATTTTTGGCGCCTAAGGCGCAGTTTAGGACTTTGTAAATGAAACAAGAGATTAAAGTTCCTACGGTTGGGGAATCCATCACAGAAGCAACCATCGGTAGCTGGACAAAAAAATCCGGCGACTTCGTAAAGCGCAACGATGTTTTAATGCTGCTTGAAACAGACAAAGCCAGTGTTGAAGTAGTCGCTGAAAATGACGGTGTCTTGACTATTCTTCCAGGCAGCGAAGCTGGTGCCGTTGTAAAAATCGGTGCGACAGTAGCTACTTTGGATACTGATGCAAAACCTGCAGCGGGTGCTGCGGCGGCTGAGCCTGCGAAAGCAGAAACAGCTCCGGCGCAAACTCAAGCGGCTCCTCAACAAGCAGCTTCCACAGGTAAAGATGCTTCTGCGCACCTTTCCCCTGCTGTGCAAAGAATTGTGACTGAAAAAAATCTAGATCCTTCTTCTATTCAAGGAACTGGTAAAGACGGTCGTTTGACGAAGGGTGATGTTCTTGAGGCGCAACCTCAAGCAAAGGCTGCTCCGGCAGCAGCCCCTGCGAAGTCCGCAGCTCCGCAAGTTTCTGCAGCTGATGTGATGGCTGCTCGTGGTCCTTCAAAACAAGGTGATAAAAAACTTGTGGCGATGACGACGATCCGCAAACGTATCGCTGAAAAACTAAAAGAAGCACAAAACACGGCCGCTCTTTTGACGACTTTCAACGAAATCGACATGACGAAAGTGATGGAGCTTCGTGGAAAATACAAAGACAAGTTCAAAGAGAAATACGGCTTGAACTTGGGCTTTAACGGCTTCTTCGTAAAAGCCGCGGTTGAAGCATTGAAAGCTTACCCTGCAGTAAATGCTTGGATCGCGGGTACGGACATCGAGTACCACAACTACTACAACATCGGTATTGCGGTATCGACGGAAAAAGGCTTGATGGTTCCCAACGTGAAAGATGCTGACACTCTTTCTTTAGCGGGAATTGAAATGGCGATCCGTGATTTAGCAACAAAAGGTCGCGATGGAAAAATCACTCCAAATGATTTGGGTGGCGGTACCTTCTCGATCACAAATGGTGGTGTGTTCGGATCTCTTCTTTCAACTCCGATCCTGAACTACCCTCAATCCGCTATCTTAGGACTTCACAAAATCCAAGACCGCCCTATGGCGATCGACGGAAAAGTAGAAATCCGCCCTATGATGTATGTGGCATTAACTTACGACCACAGAATCATCGACGGGAAAGAAGCCGTCAGCTTCCTTGTTAAAATCAAGGAACTTGTCGAAGATCCAGAAAGACTTTTACTAGAAGTATAATCAAACAAAAAAGGCCCGTCTCAAAACGGGCCTTTTTTTTATTTACCAAAATTTGTTTATAGTCAGATAAAACAACATCCGATTTATCTGACATGAAATCTCTTTTTCAATCTTCACTGAGTGTCTTCTTCTTGGCTTGCGCAGGTTGCACCGGAGAACTTTCCACAGCGACATACGGCTCGATTCAGAGCATTCACGGAAACTGGACAACGGGATGTAAGGCCGAAGGAACCGTCTTTGTTAAAATCAACGCTTTGATGAACGAAGACGCCACTTATAGATTGGAAACTGTCACTTACTCCGACCCAACGTGCACAACAAAGCTTCTTGCTGTGGATGAAACCGGCACATTTCAAATCACGCGCATCACAAACACAAAGCTAGACTATTCGGGAGACCTTACTTGGATACTTTCTTTGGCGACGATCACTCCCCTTTCCGTCGATGCAGAAACTATGTTCAACACATCCGCCTACTGCGGATTCACGGACTGGCAACTCGATACACCCAAAGATATCATGGGTCAGACATGCGACGGAAAGGCCATAGGAACAGTTGGTAACAAAAACTATGACCTGTTCGACGTAGCAACAACAGACAATCCTTACATAGGACGTAAAACCGGCGATCTCAGATTCGGCTATCGATCCACAGATCGCGACGGAACTTCAGAATCCCGAAGACCCAATTCCTTAAATACCAACCTCATTTATCGAAAATAATACGGCCATCAAATCGCCCCATAGCCCTATGGCATAACACAACAAATCGCCCCATAAGCAGCGATAGCCTCGTCTACAAAAAACAACAATAATCCCCCCAAAGAAAACCCAAAACACTAGGACCGTTCAAAAAGACCCAGCCGCAAGGCGGAGGGCCCCTTCTGTCGCGGAGGCGTGCTCATAGCACGTTGGAGCAGAAGAAGGGACCCGACAACGCAGCGGATGGGCCTTTTTCAACGGTCCGGGTAATGCGAAGCTTCTTTGGTGACCCTTATGCTACTATGGCGTATAAAAGCTTAAGGTGCTTTTCACTAAAGGATGCTTCTATGAGCGAGACACAATTTGATCTAATCGTTATTGGTTCTGGACCCGGTGGTTATGTGGGTGCGATTCGTGCGGCACAGTTGGGATTAAAAACAGCTGTTATCGAAAAAGATAAAACTTTCGGTGGCACGTGCTTGAATGTGGGTTGTATTCCTTCAAAAGCTCTTCTTGAAAGTTCTGAAAACTACGTGGCGGCTCAACACGATTTTGCGGCTCACGGTATTAAAGTTTCTAAAGTGGATTTAGATCTTCCAACGATGTTGGCTCGTAAAGACAAAGTCGTTAAACAAAATACAGAAGGTATCAACTTCCTCTTTAAGAAAAATAAAATCACTCCCTTCACAGGCTTCGGTAAAATTGTGGGCCAAGGAAAAGTGGAAGTGAAAGCAGACGATGGTAATACGCAAGTTCTTACAACTAAGAATATCTTGATTGCGACGGGCTCTGCACCCGTTGAACTTCCCTTCTTAAAGTTCGATGAAAAGCGCATCGTCTCTAACACGGGGGCCTTGGCTCTATCACAAGTGCCAAAAACAATGATCGTTGTTGGTGGTGGCGTGATTGGTCTTGAACTAGGTTCTGTGTGGCAACGTTTGGGTGCCAAAGTCACAGTGATTGAATACGCAAATCGCCTTGGTGGCACTATGGACCAAGACTGCATGAACGTGCTTAAGCGCGGCTTAGAAAAAGAAGGCATGAGCTTCCTTCTTTCGACGAAAGTGACAGCGTCCAAAACATTGAATGACGGCGTTGAAGTGACTTATGAATCTTTGACCGATGGTAAAACAGCTTCCATGAAAGCCGATGTTGTTCTAGTAGCAACAGGTCGTAAGCCCTTCACTAACGGAGTGGGCTGCGAAGAAATGGGCATCCAAAAAGATCCTCAAGGTCGCATCGTCGTTGATAAACACTTCCAAACAAATGTTCCGGGCATCTATGCTATCGGTGACGTTATTGCCGGCCCAATGCTTGCGCACAAAGCGGAAGAAGAAGGCGTGGCTTTGGCCGAGATGTTAGCAGGCCATGCAGGACACGTGAACTACAACACAGTTCCAGGCATCATCTACACACACCCTGAGATCGCCGCTGTCGGTTTGACAGAAGAGCAATTGAAAGAAAAAGGCATTGAATTCAACGTTGGTAAATTCCCGTTCATGGCTAACGGTCGTGCGCGTGCAAAAGGCTTCACAGAAGGTTTTGTGAAAATCATCGCTGATAAAAAAACAGATCGCATCTTGGGTGCTCACATGGTCGGACCCAGCGTTTCTGAAATTATTCACGAAGTGGTTGTATGTATGGAATTCGGAGGCAGCAGTGAAGATCTAGCTCGCTCTTTCCATGCGCATCCAACCCTCAGTGAAGCGGTTCGCGAAGCGGCCTTGGGTGTAGAAAAACGCACAAGACAGATGTAATTTTTGAACTTCTAAAAACTAAAAAGCCTTCAGGGATCCTGAAGGCTTTTTTATTTTATCGACAAAGAGATTGAAGTACATCCCAACCCGGTCGCACCGCAGGCTCAATCGGAGCCTCTTCGGCAGTGGGTTCAAACTGACTGACCAGATCGTTTTCATACTTATAACAGTCACGACGTTTGAAATTTTTCTGCTGAGGCAGGCTTTCTAGCACGGTCACCATCAGATCCATATGAGCTTCATCAAGAGCCCCTTGCGGAGCACTGTTATCGCGAAGAGTTTTGATTTGCCCAAGAACTCTATGCACAGAGCTGAAGCGTTCTTTATTGTTTCGAGCTTTGACGACTTCTTTTTGCAGAAGTTCCGCGTAACTATCCACTTGTTGACGAAGACTGCGCTGGCTTTGAATGGGAACTTCTTGGCGGATCGCTGCCGAAGCATCCAAGACTAAAAGCCAAGTAAATGCCGCTAAAAAGATACTTTTCATGCTCGCCTCCAACATTTTTATCGTATGACTTCCCGTTTTTAGCAATCTCGACTGTGGGGAAAGCCTAAATGCTGATACTTTTTTAATTAAGAACGTTTGAGGAACCACAATGAAATGTCTATTTACCATCAGTATTATTCTTTTTTCACTTGCATCAGCCGCATCAAACAAAATGGATATGGCTTGCGTTACAGAGTTCCCATCTACAAGCTTCGTTGTCCGCGAAGCTGCCGACACCGTGATTGTTGAAATCTTCAATCACAATGGTCCGCAGTACCGTCCCGTCTATGACGGCGTCGTCACTCCGAACGACCTCGGTACTATTGCAAAACGTGCGAACGTTGTCAGCAAACTTCCGACGATTTTACGCTTTGAATGGCCAAGAACGAAGTGTGAATACCATGGTCCATTAGTAAAATCGTGCATGGGGACCACCGACGAACAAGATGTGAACGGCTTCAAAGTCAGCGGTTGGTCTTTCACTTCATCAGAAGTGACGGAAAAAACTTTCGCGGGAGACTTTAAATCACATAAGGTGGCTGTGCATTTCAGCGTCGATGGCAGCAGCTATTCCGTGCCGATGACGTATCAGGAACATGACTGCGAACCGAACAGGTACTTTAGGAAAAACATCCTACAGTAGTTGAAGCTTTAAAAACGAAAAAGCACGGTTCGTCACCGTGCTTTTTTTATTTGCAGTAAGAGGACTCTTACTTGCAGATAAGATCCACGACTTGGAAGGCCTTATCCACATAAGCCTCTTTCTGGCTTTTATCGTAAGACTTCATCATGGACGTCACTTCTTTCTTATACTCAGGACACTTCTTAGCCTGAAATTCTTTTTTATCTGGCATGTAAGACAAAGACTCCATGAAAAGACTCATGTTCAATTCTTTTTCTTCAGATTGACGTGGATTCTTTGCACGCAAATCACTTAAGTCTTTGTAGCTTTTTAAAAAAGCATCAAAACGTTTGTTCACGTCTTTTTCTTTTTTCAGCTCGGTTTCCAAAGCGGCTACTTTTTTATTGAACTCTGAAAATACATCCACTTTCGCGGCAGCAACCGGAGTTCCTGCCGTGAATAGAGAAACAGAAATTAAAGCTCTAAGAATTTTTGTTCTGTGCATGTTCCTGCTCCTAAACCTTTATCCAACACACGGGCTTGCGCTTTCACGGCTGGGATGTAAATAGAATCTTTGTAAGCAAACAAGTATTGCGCCAAAGTTAAAGGCTTACCGCCCTTAGAGATGGCTTTTGCACGAGCTTCCCCGGCCTTGAATTTACCCTGGCCCGGCTCATACCAATAGTTCATGTCAAAATCCGCTTTCGTGATCGGATACTTTTTCAAAGTCGCGATACGATACTTCAACCACTCGCGGAAGAACATCGCCGGACGACCTGGGCCTGAATTGTAGGCCATTACGAAAAGCATCTCTTTGATAGTCTCTTTGTCAAAGCTATCAATTCCCGCATCCTTCATCAACTGCTCAGCCCCTTTGAAGTTCGGATCTTTAGTGTCTTTAGAACGAGCAAAGGCGTTGTTCGCATTGCGTTTTGTCGCATGATAGAAAATTCCGTAATACACAAGGCTGCGCAATGGATTCGGAGGAGACGAAATCGCGTGACAGCGATTGGCATCATCCGCTTTGATATCTTCCGCACTCTTAGGAACGGCGCCAGGGATTTTCATCAAGCGTTTGCAAGACTCTTTTTCGCTGTTCGTAATACGACCTTTGAAGTTCGGATAGTTTTGCTGAACGTCCACAAGGGCTTGATCTGTGAATTGACCAATACCACCGTCGTTCACCAGACCAAATGCATTTACGTGCAAACCACTTTCATTTGAAAGTTTAGGCGCAATGAATTTCGCAGGCACATCAAGACAGTCAGCCACATCAATCAAAGAGTTATAGACCAAGTTAACGTAATCTTCCGTTACACAGGCTTTGTGCCCATAGCGCTCTGGTTTACCTTCAGGATCCTTATCACACTTAGAGAACAAGTGCGGATCATGCTTATAATCCTTAACGTCCTTCACTTCACGTTGTTCCGTAGGACCTTTGGTGCGATTGTAAGCAATGTCGGCTTCCCTTTTTTCTTCTGGAGTCAACGCACGGTCTTTCCAGAAGCGTCTCATGATATAAAGCGCGCATTTGCGAGGCAGAACTTCTGCAGTCTTAGAATAATCACGAGTTCCAGAAAACAATCCTTGTGGATCTGCCTTCTTGAAAGCTTCGAATTTGTCTTGAAGATAGTTACGGTCTTTGCCGCAATCTTCAGGTTTTTCAAAGCTCAAAATATTAGGTGTGCTGCCAAATTGACAGTTGCAAGTCATGTCTTCTTGAGAAGCCGTCATCGTTGAAACGGACTGATTCGCCAAGTTGATTTTTTGAATGACTGTTTCTTCTGCTGAAGAAGCGAAGTCGCCTCCGTCAGGTCTGTAATACAAGCCATACCAGCCGAAAACTGCAAAGCAAGTAAAACAACAAAACGTGTAAAGCCAGAAGGATGTCCTTGATTGCTTCACCCTACTCTCCTTTTTGATAGTGCATCAGCTTCTTATCTGTTTATTCAAAGCAAAACTAAAGGTACGAAAGTCCAGATGCTTCCACAATTCTTGAAGAGTTCTAATTTTGAGACGGTGAAATTTAGAAACTGTAAGAGATGGCAAGGACGGCGTTCGCCCCACCTAAGAAATAAAAAAGACCGCGCATGTCTTCATCTTCGGATTGGCTGGCGCTATAAATATTCACAGCCGCAATCAAAGCATGAGTCGCGACTCGAATCCAACGGCGATTTTCACGCAATTCGTTTTGTTTCAAAAGATATCGTTGCAGCACTTCATTCTTCTGTGCGAGCGAGAGCGATGAACCCTCTAACGCATAATAAAAAGATGAGGTCTCGCTTCCCGCCCAATAGTAGCTGGCGCCGACACCGATCGCTGCCAGTCCCACATTCGATGTGATCGCAAAAAGTGTCTGACTGAAAATCTCTTCAGAGTGAAAGTATCCTACCGTTCCACCGACAGCCGCCACCGCGCCTGAAATCATGTAACTCAAGCCTTTTATTTCCTGCGCTTTTTCTTCTTCTAAAACATGTTTACGAAATTCGTTCCATTGAACGGGACCGTCATAATGTCCGTCTTCAGAAAATGATTTCAATGGGCTTAAAAGAAGAATGAGCAAGAAGAGACCCAGCTTCATAGCGTGATTCCCATCTGAATAAAGACGCCTCGACTGACTTTTTCGCTCCAGTACGTTAAACCACTGGTGAAGTTTTTAAATGTTAAAAGAAAGCCGGCAGAATGATCGTATTCTGACACACTGGCCACCGCATGAAGAATACCCAATTCATAAGCCGCAGCCACGCGGAAAGCATCCCGCGCATTTTCAGTTTTTGAATGTAGATGAAATTGCACTCCCAATTCGAAAAGCCCCAATGGCACCAGAGGTTTTACAGAAGCCCCTAGAAGACCTTCTGGTTTAATTGGATATTCTTCTGTTTTTCTGTCAGAAAAACCCCATTGACTTAACATCGCTGAAATCTGTGGCTGCCAGGCTAAATCTTCCCACGCATAAAGAAGACCGGGTTCGACGTAAACCAGCTCTTGCGTCTCCGGTGCTAATATTTCTTTCGAGTTCCCGGCAAAAGCTTCGCTCAAAGCGAAATACTGCCCAATAAATCGCACATGCGTGTAGCGCACCTGAAGACCCGCATAGAGATTGTCGTACAAATAAGTACCGACTTGTGCTTTCACGCTTTGCTCTTCGGCCAAAAGTAAATCAATCATCGGCAAAGAGGGATTTTCCATCCGAGAGATCGCAACGATACGATAGGGCTCAAAAGAAACGCCCCATTTCGGAGCCTGAAAAGAGGCTTCAAAAGAAAACTCCCCTTCAATATTTTCTCGACGAGAAAAAAACTTAGCCACGGCGGCTTCGTCTTCGTTGCCTTGCAAAAGGTCTTCGGCTTCTTTGATGTACTCAAGATTGCTTCCCATAAAAATGTCAGCGTCAAATCGACGAGCCCGATCTTTGGCGACAGCGGCGGGATTGCACGGAAGACCTTTTTGAACACTGTCCATGGTATAACAAGAACTGCCCAACGAGCGCGCCAGGAAACGAGTGGATCCATCACGCAATGCTGATGGCAATGTATTTGCTGAAGCCAAGCAGGAAACAAAAAGTAAAAACAAGATGAGCCTTAGAAGCATACACGCTCCCGCGGCCAGGGCTTCGCCAAGGCTTCTGCTTTTATCTTTTCAATTTCGTTTTCAAAACGCTCGCAGTCTTTTTGTTTTTCAGGAAAAGATTTTTGCACATCTTTCACTAACAACTTCACCACATCTAGAATATTTAAAGACCAAGTAAAGAACGGACGTAAATCTTCAGTACATACCTTGCCTTGAGTGGTGATGAGATAATTCTGCAGACCTTCGCTCACAAGGGATTTGATATATACAACTCTTAAAGTCGCGGAATACAACGCTGCTCCTGGTTCTGTGACGTCTTCAAGAACTTGCAGCGCGCGCGAAATATCTTCACGCGGAGCCGAAGAAAGTTCTGGCACTTTTTCCCAATGCGCAGACACCTGGCGAAGCACGCTTAAAAGTCCCGTGGTTGGCTCCCCCGTCTTCGCATGTGCAATCTCAATCTGCGGAATTTCCTTCACAACGACGAATGAATAAATCTTTTCGATCTTCACGCCGGCTCGGGCAGCATAGGCCGAGGCTAACGCCAGCTTCACGTGATAGTGCGGATCTTTTGCGGATAGTTCCGCGAAATAAGAAATGGCCTCATCCGTGCGTCCGTCATCCAACAAAGAAAATCCCCTAGAAAGTGCTTTTTCTCGGGTCATGGGATCTTCTTTTGACTGGCACGACGAAAGTCCTAACAGTAGGACGAGTGCTAATTTAAGCGGGTTTCTATGCATAGGACACGGATGTTAACGCCTTGCATTGGAAAATTCGACAGGGCACGCGACGCAGTAAAAATTATTCATTGATCCTTACTTCGCCGCAATATACCCCTGCCACCGTGTAACACTTCTAAGGATGGTGTCATGTTTCGTCTACTATTAGTAACAACGACTTTTTTTGCTAGTTTTTCTGCGTCTGCGGCCGTTTGGACGTCCGTCAACGATTGGTCTTCTGCCTGGGAAGATCGTTACGCAGAGTGGGTTCGCACAGAATGGCGCACGGACTTCTTTTCTCGTCGCACTTTAGCCAATGGCCAAAGCAATCCTTATTATGGATTGAAAGTGGATTGTGCCGACACGGTTTATTCTATGCGTATTATCTTTGCGTATGAAAACCGTCTGCCTTTCGTCGCGCAAGACCCGACAGCTTCAGGAAAAACAATTTCCAATAAAATGAGTCGCTGGGACAGCCAAAGCGAGACGAATCGCGTTCGCAATTTCTTGTGGTTCATCTATGAAACGATGAGCACACGCTCTCTTCCGAATGATACTTACCCTGTCGCGATCAACCGCAATGTGATTCGCTCAGGTTCGTTGATCTTAACGACGAAGAAAAATCATCACTCATGGACGGTAAAAGAGATTTTGCCTATCGGTGTACCTCACCTAGTTTACAACTCTGTTGTTGGTGCAACGACGGGTTTGGGTTTGCAAGAACGTCAATCTTGGCCCAATCCTGAATGGGTTTTTGAAGGTGAATACGCAGCTTCAGGACACGCGGGCTTCCGCGCTTGGAGACCGGCTTCTGCTTTGAACATCCCGGTATGGCAAGTGCCTGGCTATAGCGAAGAACAGTACCGCATTCCATTGAACAAATGGGTTCGTTACGTGCAAAACCGTTTGGCTCTTCGTCAAGAAACAGACGATCAAATGGTGGCGCGTATGTTGAAAACGATCTGTGTAGGCTTTGCTGATCGCGTGAATTATGCGCGTGAGGGTATCGACTATATCAGAAAGAATCCGCGTTGCATGAACTACGCAACCTACGACAATTATTCGACACCTAATCGCGATCAACGCGTGTTTGACGATATGATGTCATTGCGTCGCGCTTACCGCGAAATCTTGCAAATCAATGGTGGCAATCAATTGAGTGCGGCTTCGGTTCAGCAATTGAATAAAATCTTCCCATTCATCCAACAAAGTGCGGCTTACGAAGCTTCTAAAATGACATCTTTGGGTATCAGCAGCGCCTCTGTTTGCGTTACTGAGTACTATCCAGGGCGCAAAATGGATTTGGCTGAGTTCAAGCGTCGCATGTTTGCAGGCCTCATTTCCAACAACCCGCACGATGACCTTGAGTATCGCTGGGGCGAAGCGCGTGGACCTTCGCAGCGTGCAAGATCATGTCAATCGTGGGATTCTTGGAGTCCGGATCTTTCAAACAACTAGATAGGAACTATGAAACCGATCACTCTTAAAGTATGGATTCTGTGGGCGCTGGTGTTATTCATCCTTGGCGTCCTTGCAGATTATTATTTCTTACACATTCTTTTTCACGAAAAACAAAATGGCAACGGAACCCAAATCGAAGCGATGGGGACGCCAGCTGAAACGCCAGCGGCCCAACCGACTCCAGAGACGGGGGTTGACTCTTCATTTCTTGACCGCAATGCCAGCGACGAATCAGCAAACAGTTTGCCTCAACAGGACAACTTCCTAGCGTCTTTGAAAGCTTGTGCTCCTGAAATTGCAGCCCAAGCTATCGCAACCCCCGAGGCTTTGCTTGAGTACTTGCAAAAAAGCGTGGGTGTGGCTCGCGAAGAAATCGCCGTTGAAAACTATCACCTGACACTGAAAGACGGAACTCTTCGTCGCGTTCACGTGATCGCTTCTGACAATACGAACTCCGCTGATAAAAAAGAAATCCGTTATTTCAAATTGGATGCGGAAGGTTACCCAGAACGTCTTCCGCTAAAAGGCGACGAAACTGTTGAATCCTTGATCGCTCAAGGAACGGTGACGAAGCATGAAGTAAAATCAAAGTTAGATCTTAAAGATGGATCTAGCGTCAGTCTTGAAATGCACGACCAGCGTGCCTTTGAATTCCAGTACGACAATCACGGAAAAGTGCTTTCCTGCCGTCTGCGCGCCTGCCAATGTCCTTAGGACCTTCCTTGGTCTAGGACCGCATTAAGTTGCTGTCACAGTATTTCAAATCACAGTCCCTCTGATACAGTAAATGTTAGAGGGTCTTTGATCTATGCCAAATGCGCAGTCCTTTTTACATACTAGAAGTTTGTGGACGTACTATGTGCTCTTTTTTTCAGGCTCTACGGTACTGCTTTATCAAGCTTTTGGATGGAATGTCTTTGGCGACTCGGTCAACTTTTTGTGTCTGCTGTTTCTGATTCATGGATTTGCCGCAAAAAAATTCCTACACATTATTGAAAACTCTTTGCTGGTAACATTGGGCTACATTCTTCCCCTGCTCATTCGAAATTCACTGAAGCTTTCTTATTCCGAAGCCCCTTCGATGAAAGATTTCTTACATCTAGGTTTGATCTCTACAGTGACGACGTTGGGTTTTGGATTTGCGTTTTCACTTCTGGGCTATGTTCTGCGTTGGGCTCGTCACAAAATTCTGCGCATGTCGCGCGGTAAGATCAACACCCGCGCTTTGCAAGACGATTAATCTCCGGTCGTCCCGCGCAGTTGAGCTTCTTCAAAGCGGTTTTGTTCTGCCATCACTAACTCGGACAATTCTTTTTTAAGCGCATTGAATTCGGGCGAGGCTGGGTTGCGTGGGCGTTGAATTCCCACATGAATATCTCGCTTCACCGTTCCCGGTCGATAGCTCATAACGATGATTCTATCCGCAAGATAGATCGACTCTTCAATCGAGTGAGTCACAAAGACAATGGTCTTTTTAAACTCACTCCAAATTTTTAAAAGCTCATCTTGCAGACTTCGTCGAGTGAGGGCGTCTAAGGCACCAAACGGTTCATCCATCAACATAATCGGCGAATCCAAGGCCAGGACCCTTGCAATGGCCACACGTTGCCTCATTCCTCCGGAAAGATCTTTAGGGAAACGTTTTTTGAAATCGGTCAGTTTTAAAATTCTTAGAAGATCATCCAACTTCTTGGTGATTTTATCTGGATTCTCTTTACGAATCTTAAGACCGAAGACGATGTTTTCTTCCACCGTCATCCATGGGAAAAGAGCATACTCTTGAAAGACCATACCGCGGTCAGGACCGGGTTCTGAAATCAGCTTTTGCTCAACTTTGATTTGTCCCTCGGTCGGCAAAGAGAAACCGGCAATGGCGTTGAGTAAAGTACTTTTGCCACAGCCCGACGGTCCTAAGAGGCACACAAACTCGCCTGGTTGAATATCAAAGGTGATATCCTTTAAGGCCACGACGTCGCCGCCGTCACCTTTAAACACCTTATGAACATGTTCGATTTCGATATGGGCTGAAGGTCTCATTCAAGCCCCCGATGCCAGCGCAAAAGATAGTTATTTAATTTGCTAACGGCAGAGTCGATGGCGAGTCCCAAAAGACCGATAGAAAACATACCGGCAATAATTTTGTCGGACCAAAAGAATTCGCGCGCTTCAAGAATGCGATAGCCCAGGCCATTATTCACCGCGATCATTTCAGCGACGATCATACAGATAAATCCCGTTCCAATACCGATGCGTACACCGCTTAAGATGTACGGCATGGCTGCGGGCAAGATCACCTTCATAAACATGACTCCGGGAGTGGCTCCCAGATTCTTGGCGGCGCGAATGTAAATGCTATCGACAGCACGCACACCCACAATCGTATTCATCAAAACAGGAAAGAAGGCTCCCAAGGCTATCAGAAAGACAGCGGGAGGATCGCCCAGACCGAACCACAAAATCGCCAGCGGAATATACGCAATCGGTGGAATGGGTCTTAACACTTGAATTAAAGGATTGAGGTAATCATAGACGTGAGTGCTCGCCCCCATCATAAGACCCAATGGCAAAGCTAAGCCCGCTCCGATCAGAAATCCCACGGCGACGCGATAGGTGCTTGAGATCAAATCGCGAATAAGTTCCCCTGAAAACATCCAGGAAAAATAGGATTCCTTGGCGGGATCATAGGGTTCATAAGGTAATAAGTATTCATACCATTTGATAAGAACGGATGACGGTGCCGGAAGAACTTGAGGGTTGACCCAGCCCGCGCGCACCACCAGCTCCCAAAGGGCGATGACCAAAAAAGGAACCCAAATACCCTTTAAAGATGAGGACCAATTCTTCAAAATGATCTCCTACTATTTAACACCGACGGCTTTTTTGGCGTCAGCCAACAGATCCAACTTCACCCAGTCCGCCGCCTTCGGAGGATTTTTCATGCGACCCACACCATACTTTGCCATCATGTCCGTTGTGATTTGCATGTGTTCGACAGTCAGGTCATAGGTGTAATCAGCGTTGTCCATGGCATCTTTAAAGTCTTGGGGCGTGATTTGGCCTTTGAACATTTTCTGAATAACAAACTTTTCGGCCACCTCTGGTTTATCAATGAAAAGTTTCGTCGCTTCGACAAAACACTTCATGAATCTTTCTGCCACGGGTCTTTTTTCTTTGTACATCTTTTCGGTCATCACCATGGTACGAATCGGTTCGCCCATCGCCGTGTCGTAAGGTTTTAAAAGCTCTACGCCAAAGCCTTTATTGATAGCTTGTGAAGACTGCGGTTCACTTTGTGACATCGCCATGATGTTCTTAGATTGCAACGCCTGATTTAAATCGGCAAAAGCCATGAAGACGATCTGCACGTCTTTCCCAGGTTGATCAGACCAAGTCAGATTGTGCTTTGCGAGTTCCGCATAAAGTAATAATTCTTGAGCTCCCCCACGGGCGACCCCGACTTTTTTTCCTTTAAGATCTTTGACTGTTTTTATTCCCGAATCTTTTGCGACAACGATGCGGGCTCCGCCTTTAGAGAATCCCGCCACCGCATACACGGGAGCTCCACCTGCACGCCCTGCGATCGCGGCGTCAGCGGCGCTGGCTGCCACATCGATTTCACCGGCGATAATTGCCGGCACGATGTCTAAGCCTTTTGCAAAGATACGCTCTTGCACATTCAAATTATATTTATGGCAGTATTCGGAAAGATAGCTGATGGCGCCGTAGTGTGCGAACTTAAGGTTGCCGACTCGAACTAAGTCGGGAGCGGCCTTTGCATCTAGATTAAAAATGCTTAAGAGTAAGAGGAAGAAGAAACCCAAAACCAATTTCGAATTCTTACCGTTCTTCTTAACACCAAGATGTTGCATAAACGAGCCTCCGTGAAGTACGCCGTACTTTTGTTGTCGGATGCACCGTGAGCACGGCCATTTCAGTAAACGCTTCTATGACCCGACTCGCAATAAGTCTTATGACAGGCCTTTTCAATGTCGGCCTACAGATGTCATTTCTGAAACTTTGTTAAATGAAGGTCTTCCGTAATAATGCAATCAACTAAGGAGTAGTCATGGCACAAAGAACAAGATCGGCTACGGCGGCTGCAAAAAAGAAAACGGTTTCTCGTAAGAAAGCAAAATCCGCTTCTGCGAAAACTAAAAAAGCGCCAAAGCTAACTCAAACAAAAATGGAAATGAAAAAAAGTCGCGCGACTCAAAAAGCCCCTCCCGCATCGCCTAAGAAGTCTCGCGCTAAAGCCGGAGTTGAAACCACAATGGATTCTCCGCGCGAACCCGCACGTGAACTTGAAGAAGGTTTCACGGCGCAACCGAAGATGAAATTATCTAGAAAAGGCAGCGGTGATTTTCGTGAAAGACAAAGATCTGTTTCACAACCGAATGCTGTCAATCCCGCAGGAAGACGATAGTACTGACTAAAGATTGAAAGAAAAAAAGAGCCTTCTTATTCAGAAGGCTCTTTCTTATTTATAACCAAAGACTTTTCACACCGCGCTCTTCAGCGACTTCTTTTGCAAGCTCATAGCCTGCATCCAAGTGTCTGAATACGCCCATTGCGGGATCAGCAGTTAAAACGCGCTCTAAACGACGAGCGGCTTTTTCAGTTCCGTCAGCCACGATAACTTGTCCTGCGTGTTGACTGTAACCCATACCAACGCCACCGCCGTGGTGCAAGCTCACCCAAGTTGCCCCGCAAGCTGTGTTTACAAGGGCATTAAGAAGAGCCCAGTCACTGACCGCGTCTGAGCCATCTTTCATCGCTTCTGTTTCACGATTTGGACTTGCGACAGAACCGCAATCCAAGTGGTCACGACCAATTACGATCGGTGCTTTCACTTTTCCTTCAGCCACAAGCTGATTGAATATCAAGCCCGCTTTGGCGCGTTCGCCATATTCAAGCCAGCAAATACGCGCTGGAAGACCTTGGAATGCGATACGCTCTTCAGCCATATCCAACCAACGAAGAAGATCTTTTTTGTGAGGGAAAAGCTTTCTCATCGCATCGTCTGTCACTTTGATGTCGTTAGGATCGCCTGACAAAGCCACCCAGCGGAAAGGACCACTGCCTTTACAGAAGAGCGGACGAATGAACGCCGGCACAAATCCAGGATAGTCAAAGGCATTCGTTACACCCGCTTCATAGGCGCGCGCACGAAGATTGTTGCCGTAATCAAAAGTCACAGCACCTTTGTCTTTCATCGCCAGCATGCCGCGAACGTGTTTTGCCATAGAAGCATAGGCCGCATCCAAATAAGCTTTTTGATCGCGTTCACGGAATTCTTTCGCCGTCTCGACCGTGTAACCTTCAGGAATATATCCCACCAATGGATCATGCGCTGAAGTTTGATCCGTCAAAAGATCCGGAGTGAAACCTTTTTCAATCATTTGATGAATGACGGTCGCCATATTGCCTAGAAGAGCGATGGATTTTGCTTCGCCAGACGCTGTGTATTTCTTCACGCGTGCTAAAGCATCATCAAGATCCGTGGCGACTTCATCGACGTATTTTGTTTCAAGACGTTTTTGAATACGAGTTGGGTCAATTTCAACCGCCAAAACTGTGGCACCGGCAAACACACCGGCAAGAGGTTGCGCTCCACCCATTCCGCCTAGGCCCGCCGTCAAAATCACGCGACCTTTCAGGCTTCCGCCGAAATGTTGGCGGCCGGCTTCAACGAAAGATTCGTATGTGCCTTGGATAATACCTTGAGTTCCGATGTAGATCCATGAACCCGCTGTCATCTGACCGTACATCATCAGACCTTTTTTATCGAGTTCGTTAAAGTGTTCCCAAGTCGCCCACTTCGGCACAAGGTTCGAGTTCGCAAGAAGCACGCGAGGAGCATCTTCGTGAGTTTTCAAAATTCCAATGGGCTTACCGGATTGAACTAGAAGTGTTTCGTCGTTCTCTAGATTTTTAAGAGCTTCAAGAATTTTATCAAAGCTTTCCCAGTTACGAGCCGCTTTACCAATACCACCGTAGACAACCAGATCCTCGGGACGCTCAGCCACGACTGGATCCAAGTTGTTTTGAATCATTCTGTAAGCAGCTTCTTGCAACCAGCCCTTACAAACCATCTTATTCCCCGTAGGAGCCTTTACAACACGAGACATTTTCCCTCCAAAAGGTGCCAAAATAAAAAATTAAATTACCATTCCATCGGACCGACGGCTTTTTCAGCCACAGTCACTAGCTCGTTTGAAAGCATCATCGCTTTAATAGCTTCGATGTCCTTGTAGAAGATACGATCTTCTTTAGCGTATGGAACTGTTTTACGAATATGATCGAACACGGCCTTTACTGCTGCGTTCGGTTGAAGTGGTGCCAACATGTCAATGGCCTGACATGCTGACAACAGCTCCATGGCAACAACGTGCTCTGCGTTTCTAAGAATTTGCGCGAACTTTCTTGCGGCGATCGTGCCCATAGAAACATGGTCTTCTTTTTCCGCCGACGTCGGAATGGAATCCACAGACGCTGGGTGCGCCAAAACTTTGTTTTCGCTGACCAAGGAAGCCGCCGCCACTTGCACAATCATGTGACCTGAGTTCAAACCACCATTCGGAGTTAAGAACGCGGGAAGCTCACTCATCTGGGTTGAGATCATTTTAGAAATACGGCACTCACTGATACTAGCTTGAGAAGAAATGGCGATACCGGCGAAGTCCATCGCATGCGCCACCGGCATTCCGTGGAAGTTACCGCATGAAAGAACCTTGTTTTCATCGGCGAACACCAACGGATTGTCTGTCGAAGAATTGGCTTCTGTTTCCAAAACTTTGACAACGTAACGAAGAGCATCTTTGGCGGCTCCATGAACTGCGGGCATACAACGAAGTGAATACGCATCTTGCACGCGAGGGTCATTGATGGAATGGCTTTCGGAAATCTGGCTGGTCTCGCCCAAAATCTTCATCAGGTTGCGCGCCGTTTTCGCTTCGCCTGGATGAGGACGAGTGGCCGAGATCAAGGGATCAAAAGCTTTGCGTGTGCCACGAAGGCCTTCTAAAGACATCGCACCTGCGATATCCGCAAGCCACAATAAACGGCGTGCTTCCCACAATGAAAGAAGACCGACAGACGTCATCACCTGACAACCGTTGATCATTGAAAGACCTTCTTTGGCTTTCAACTCTAAAGGCTCGATGTTTTTTTCTTTCAATAATTCACGAACGTCGACAGCTTGACCGTCTTTACCCCACGCCAAACCTTCGCCGATGATTGTTAGCGCTAAATGCGAAAGCGGAGCCAAGTCACCGCTCGCCCCCACAGAACCTTGTGAAGGCACAACCGGAATGATGTCGTTGTTTAAGAACTCCAGGATTTTATCTACGACAAGAGGACGAATACCACTGTGTCCTTTAGCCAAAGCATTGGCACGAAGAACCATCATCGCACGAGTTTCTTTTTTCGTGAAAGGAGTGCCTACACCCACTGAGTGTGAACGGATCAGATTTCTTTGCAGCTGTTCAATTTCAGCGTCAGAGATACGAACGGAAGAAAAAGCACCAAAACCTGTATTCACTCCGTACATCACTTCGCCACTAGAAATGCGGCCTTCAATATACGAACGAGATTTCTGCATGGCTGCTCTACCACTGGCAGCCAACTCCACCTTCATGCTAGGCGTAGTCGCGATTTGGTAAAGGTTTTCCAAAGTGATGTTTTCACCGTTAATTTGCATAGAACTGACTCCCTTAAAAACGACCCGCATCCTAGCGCAAGGACTCTAGTTTAGGTACTTTCTGTGTGGTTTGCGCCTTGCGTAATTTGCAGCTTTTTAGGCTCAGGATAAGGGGGAGTCTTGAATGTTTCTTTAAAGGGAACAGCCCTTTGCTGAGTCGTTAAAATGGGTTTATCTGCGTTAGACCTAGCTTAGGTAGCTGATTTGGGCTGTGTTTGGGTGCCCGCGCCTGGAAGTTGTTCGAAATAAAAAAAGGAGTTGGTTGACCAACTCCTTTTAGTTTTGTTTCTAGATTTTATTAGAACTCAAGAGGCAAAGAAACTGAAAGAACGTAAGAGTCATTTTTAGCATCAACGTCTACGCCGTCAATCTCGTCGAAGCTTTCATTTAAATATTCAAGATTCAATGAAATGAAAGGCAAACCTGTGAACGCAACCCCAACTTTATAGTTAGTTCCCTTTAACTTACCAGAATCTTCCAACTTGATTTCGTTCATGAAACCATAACCAACCCACGCTCTAAGCAAAATTGGAAAGTCGATCCCAACAACACCATAAGCTGTGCTTCTTTTTGCATCTTCGTTTGCCGCATTATCTGGTTTTGATTCCGCGCTAACTCCTAGAGTGTAATCAAGTCCCGCCCAGAACATAATTGGCGTTTTGTAGGCCAAACGAAGTCCTAGTTGAGTACCGTCCAATTTACCATCTGGATCTTTAGTTTTACCCATCTCATAGCCAAGATAAGGCTCCACTAAAAGATCGGCGTACGACACACTTGTAAAGCCAAGAACTAAGGCAAAAACCGCCATGAGCTTTTTCATAAAATTCTCCTTTTGTAATCCAAAACACTTAGGATTCGTCTAAAATTTTGAAAGGACTCGGCGAAGAGGTCAATGACACTTCTACTGCGTACACGACCTTCTAAGGGTTCTTCTGGTTGAAAAACCAGTCCAGAGGAAACGCTTATGTTACGAACCTTCAAGGATGACAAAGAGTTCTATGCTTCCCTGTCCAAAAAGCGTATTGGCGTGGGAGTTTTACTCTTCTATAAAGGCGAACTGTTAATAGTGCAGCCAACTTATAATCCAGGATGGATTTTGCCTGGCGGCACTGTCGAAGGAGAAGAGTCTCCGCTAGAAGGATTGCATCGCGAAGTCCGCGAAGAGCTGTCGATCGCCATTGATCCCCGCGATCTTATTTCTGTCGATTATATTTCAAACAAAGACGTCAAAGGCGAATACATCCAATTTCTTTTTACCGCCAAAGAGCTGACGGAAACGCAAGCGCAAAGCATTCGCTTAGATCCGTATGAACTTCGCGATCACAAATTTGTCGACATTGAAAACGCGCTAACGCTTCTGACGCCTTCGGTGGCAAAACGCGTGGGGCACAGTCTGATTGCGATGGAAGAAAAGAAAGGGGCTGTTTACTTAGAAAATGGATCGCCATTTGTGAACTTATAAAATCACGATTTAACAGCGCTATTTTTTCGGCCGCGATAAGGAAGTTACTTTAAAGCCGCAATCGCCGTCTTATAGTCTTTACTGAAAACATAACTGCCCGCTACAAACACGTCAGCCTCATGACAAAGCTTTGCGGTTTCGGCGTTGATGCCACCATCGACTTCAATCAGACAATTCAAATTTTTCGTTTTGATTTCTTGGCGCAGCTTCGAAATTTTTTCGATTTGATCGTGCATGAAAGACTGTCCACCAAAACCGGGCTCGACAGTCATCACTAGCACCAAGTCACATAAAGGCAAAAGTGGCAGAACGGTCGCTAACGAAGTTTTAGGTCGCAAAGTAATGCCGGGTTTAGCACCCAACTCACGAATACGACGAAGAACCGCCGCAGGATCTTTTGTAGCTTCCACATGAATCGTTAAATAATCACTGCCCGCTTTGATAAAATCTTCGACGTAGCGTTCAGGTTCTTCGATCATCAAGTGAACATCCAAGGGAAGTGGTGACACTTTCTTTAAAGACTTAACAACAGGAATCCCGATTGTGATATTAGGAACAAAGCGCCCGTCCATCACATCCACGTGAATCCAGTCTGCGCCCGCCTCGGCAACGGCCTTGATTTCTTTTTCAAGATTTGCAAAATCCGCCGACAGAATGGAGGGAGCGACCATTTTAGACACCGAGCTTGTCTCCTACTTTAAGATCATGACCTTTTAGGAAATCTGCAACCTTCATGCGATTGCGAGACTCTGGTTGCACTTCGTATATTTTTAAAATGCCATCACCTGTCGCGACGGACAAGTGATCCGCGTTGATTGTCGTAATGCTTCCCGGTTCCGCACTCACCGAACCACTCACGGGAATCGCTTTATGTAGCTTTAACTTTTTGCCTTGAAGCAAAGTGAAAACTCCCGGCCCATAAACGAAACCACGGATTTTTCCATCAATCGCTTTGGCAGAAAGATTCCAGTCTACTTGTGATTCATGCTTTTCAATTTTTTTAGCAATGGTGACTTGCGATTCATCTTGCGGCGTCGGCGCCAAGTTTCCGCGCACATAGTCCATCAACTCGACACGCAAAAGATCTGCGCCCAATTCAGCAAGCTTGTCGTGAAGTTCTAAAGCGTTCATTTCGGGAGTGATTTTCACGCGACGAATACCAATGATGTCGCCAGCATCGAGCTTCTTCACCATCTTTTGCAATGTCACGCCACTTTCAAGATCCCCTGCTTCGATCGCGCGTTGAATCGGAGCCGCCCCCCGCCAGCGCGGAAGAACAGAGCCGTGAACATTCACACAGCCAAATCGAAATGAATCCAAAAAACTTTGCGTAAGAATTTGTCCAAAGGCGACAACGACGCCGACTTCAGCTCCCCAGCTTGCGATTTCTGCAACCGCAGCCGCGTCGGCCTTTAAAGACTCGGGAGAAATAACTTTCAAATTATGTTCTTGAGCTAAAACCTTCACCGGGCTTGGTGTCAGTTGCAATTTACGTCCTGCGGGACGATCGGGTTGAGTGACAACTCCGACGACCTCAAAGTGCTCATCCTTCAGAAGAGCTTGCAAAGAGGTCACGGCAAATTCAGGGGTTCCAAGAAAACAGACGCGGACCTTACTCACACTTCCAACTTTTCTTTGCCTGGTCCTGCTCCAGCTTTCGCATCCGCTCCAGCACTGCCGGCGTCCGCCGCTTTATCTTTGTCTTTCACAGGGTAGCCGTATTTTTTGATTTGGTTTTTAATTTTGTTTCCTTTAACGAAACTCAAGTGATCGACGAAAAGAGTTCCCTCTAAGTGATCAAGCTCATGCTGCATGCAGATCGCAAGAAGACCATCGGTTTTCACAATGAACTCTTTGCCATTCAAATCGAAGGCTTTCATTTCGATATAGTTGTAGCGCTCCACAGTTTCGTAATAACCAGGGATAGACAAGCAACCTTCGTCGAAAGTTGTTTTGCCTTCGCCTTTAACGATTTCTGGGTTGATCAAAATCAAGGGTTGAGGAACGGCTTTTTCAAGATCCGTCATGTCTTCGTACTTATAACGACGACCTTTATCATCTTTAGGGCGAGTGTCGATAACAACCATACGCACCAACTCACCCACTTGCGGAGCCGCAAGCCCGATGCCATTCGCGTCGTACATAGTTTCGATCATATCCTCGGAAAGCTTTTTTAGCTCAGGACCAAACTCCGTGACAGGTTTAGAAACTTCACGCAATTTCGGATCTGGAAATGTGAGGATTTTCATGATCATAGGAACCTCCGAGAGGCCCCATTATATCAGCGTTTCAGCCTTTTGAGAAGGACCAAGGCCACGACCGTCATGACAATGTTGGGCATCCATGAAGCCACATAGGGAGGCAAAGTCCCGTGCTGCCCTAAAGTGATTCCGGACGAATAGAAGACGTAATAAGCGAAAACCAGGCCTAAGCAGATCCCGACATTCAGCATTGTACCGCCTGAACGGGCTCTACCGACGCTGAAAGGGATGCCTAAAAGACACATCACAAGGCCCGCAAAGGCAAAACTGACCTTGGCGTGATAGTCGACCTCATAGGCCACCGTATCTAGCCCCGCGTTTTTATTCTTTTCGATAAAGTGCTTCAGCTCTGCCTGCGACATCATATCGGCCGTTTGACCCGCGCTTTGCAAGTCTTTGGAGTCCTCGGCCATAACGATGTTTTTCTTTTTAAATTGCGTCGTTAACGGAAAGCTGGAGTTTTTAGTAAAGACCGTCACAGCCCCATTTTCGAGCAGCCACTGCGACCCCTGAATGATGACTTCGCGAGACGTGATCATCTGCACCAGATCCCAAGCATCGTTAAAGAAGTACATCGTCAAACCTTGAGCGCGGTCTCCTTTGGCATTCAAGGTTTGAATATTGAAGATTGAATTTTTAGAGCGGTACCAGATCTTATCAGTTTTGATGGTAGAAAAACGGTGCGGCTCTTTTTTTAGATCGTAGTAAAGAATGTAGTTCTTTTCTTTTGTCGCTTTTGGAATCAGGCGATCCGAAGCGTAATAACCCAGAACAGAAATAAAGATCACGCAAATCAGGATCGGCGTGGAAATTCGCAGAAGACTCATTCCGCTTGCAAATAACGCAACGAGTTCATTTGCTTTATTCAAACTTGAAAGCGTCAAGATTGTGCCCAACAAACAGGCAACAGGAAGAAGCTTCGAAATGATTTCAGGGAACGAATACAGATAGTAATTTAAGAGTGCCGAGGGAGCCACATTCTTATAATTCACCATCGTAGACATGGCGTCGACAGCGGTGAAGATCGTCAAAAACACCAAAAGACCACCCAGGAAATATCCCCAAAACAGCCATGTTGTGTATCTGTCGATTCTGTTCACTTGACTACTCCCGGTTTTCCTATTCTACTTTCCATATGGCTTTACGCGTCTTGCTTGCAGATGAGAGTTCCACAATCAAAAAAGTAATGCAACTGGCATTGTCTGACTTCGGTGTCGAAGTGAAGGCCGTACCCGTGGGACTTGATGTATTAGCCGTCACCAAAAGCTTCAAACCCGACATTGTGTTTGCCGACGTACTTTTGACAAAGCGTTCGGGTTACGAAGTTTGTTCTGATCTTAAGAACGACTCTGAAACAGCCCACATCCCTGTTGTGTTGATGTGGAGTGGTTTCATGGAAATCGACGAAGCCAAAGCCACGCAATGCCAAGCCGATCGCCGCTTGGAAAAGCCCTTCGATGCAGATCTTTTGCGCTCTATCGTCACAGATTTAGTGCAAAAAACGAAGTCCAATCCTATCAGCAATTTCTTGGCGTTCCCAGATATGCCAGAGTTTGAAGAAACTCCTTCGACCCCTCAAGAACAGCAGGTCGCAGAAGTCACGTCTTCAAAAAGCGGCAATATCTATGCAATTCCTGAAGCTGGCGAAAACGAATTCGATCACATTCCTGAAATTGAAAATCCAGATGTGAATCCTTTGGAGTTGAACGACGAAGAATTTTCTTCAGTTCCATTGACGAATCCAAAAATGGCGGATGAGCATGACGAAGGTGGCTGGGCTCATCAGGATTTGACGAAATTTAAAATCAATTTGCCTGAGAATGAAAATAACGATTTTGCCTCTAAATTTGTCATCCCGCAGGATGATGAACTGTCGCAAGCTCATATTGAAGTTGCCGGTGATTTCGAAGAAATCAGCTTTGAAAAGCCCGCAGCACAGACAAAGACGAAGATTCCTTTAGAGTCTGATTCTTTTATCAACAAAGTTGAAAAATCAGTGAAAGAGCAGATGATGGAAACATTGTCGAAGGGGCCACAAAAAGCGGCACCTTCTAATGCTCAGCCCAATTCTCAATCCAAAGTAGACTTAAACGGCAATATGATGGAAAAGGTTATTCGTGAGGAAGCTCGCGAAGTGATTGAATCCATCTGCTGGAAAGTCCTTCCAGAAATCGCGGAAAGAATCATCCGCGAAGAGATCAATAAAATCCTACGCGAAACCGAGAAATCTATTTAAGCATCAGCCTTTTTCAAAGCCTGGTGCTTTTGAAAGAGGTCGACTGCTATGACACTGTTGGAGCTCATCCGCGCTGCCATCAAAGAAGACATGCCTCAAGGCGATGTCACTACTGAATCTTTAGCACTTAAACCACGCATGGGCCGTGCTCGCTTGAAAGCGAAGGAAGACATTGTTCTTTCGGGCGCTATGGCTTTTGAACAATCCATGCAAGCCTTAGAACCCAGTGCCCGCGTGAAATGGCATTTCGAAGAAGGCGATGAGATTTTAAAAAATCAAATCATCTGCACGATCGAAGGTGACTTAGTGCAAATCTTGAAAGCCGAACGCGTGGCTTTAAACTTCTTGGGTCACCTTTCTGGAATTGCCACCCACACTCGCCGTTTTGTGAAACAAATTGCCGGAACTAAAACTAAAATCCTGGATACTCGTAAAACGACACCGGCTTTCCGCGAACTGGAAAAGCGCGCGGTAGTTCATGGCGGTGGCGTGAATCACCGCATGAATTTAAGTACGGCAATTTTAATCAAAGACAATCACATCTCTGTGATGGGTGGAATCACGGCGGCGGTGAATCGCGTGCGTGAACACTCTCAACTTCCAATCGAAGTGGAAGCCCGTACTTTGGAAGAAGTGAAAGAAGCTGTTGGCCTGAATGTGCAACGTCTTCTTTTAGACAATATGGATAACGAGACTTTGAAAAAAGCTTTAACTATGATTCCCGCTGAAGTTGAAACGGAAGCTAGCGGCAACATGAATTTAGAACGCGTGCGTTCTGTGGCTGAAATCGGCGTGAACTTCATTTCTGTCGGTGCACTGACTCACTCAGCACCATGCGCGGACGTCAGCCTTATCTTCCATTGGGAGGAATAGTGGATACACCTTTAGCAGACATCCGTATTGGACAAGTGACATCACAGTGGGCGGAAAGCAATCACTTGTATGTCTCTTACAAAACACAACAAGACAGCACAAACACGCTAGCTAAAGAAGAAGCCTTTGAAGAAAATCTTCTGGAAGAGTCTTTGTGTCTTTACGTGACAGATCACCAAACGGCCGGTCGTGGCCGCGGAAAAAACACTTGGCTTGATGCCCATCACGGAAGTGCTTTGTTAAGTTCATGGTCTTTCCTTTTGGGGATTAAACCTCAACCGACGACATCGTGCTTGGTGGGTCTAGCGGTCTACCGCGCGTGTTCGACGACGTGGCCGTTTTTACCTTGGAACTTAAAAGCTCCAAATGACATTTACATCGGCGATAAAAAAGTGGCCGGCATTCTTTTAGAAAGCCTGGTTCAAGGAAGTGACGTGCGTTTGATCATTGGCCTTGGTTTTAATATCACGGCGTCTCCTGAAGAGGTTGAGACGGCGACAAGCCTGATTGAATCCTTGCCTCAGGGGGCTCCGCTCTTGGGCCAAGACTATATGGCCTTCTTGGACCGTTTGTTGTTTGAATTAACAGACGCGGTTTCTCACTGTGACGAGGCCTTAAGTCCGACAGACCAGCTTTCTTTGCTGACAGCTTTGAATCAGCATCCTTTGCTGAAAGAAAAGTACACGGGTATGGAAGCCGATGGCAGTCTGCTTATTGGCGATAAAAAAATCAGTTGGACGAATCTTTAGGAGGAAATCATGGCTTTGACATTCACTCCGTTCCCCGATTTAGGAAATGCGTGTCCTGAGTTTAAACTTCCGGCAACGGACGGAAAAACTTATGCCTTAAAAGATTTCCCGACGGGACATCCTTTGGTTGTGATGTTCATTTGCAATCATTGTCCGTATGTTCAAGCCATTGAAGACCGTCTGATTCAACTAGGTCAGGATTTGAAAAAACAAAACGTGTCGGTTGTCGCCATCTGCTCTAACGACGCGAAATCTCATCCTGAAGACTCTTTTGAGAATCTTAAAAAACGCGCAGAAGAAAAATCTTACCCGTTCGTTTACCTTTATGATGAAACTCAAGAAGTCGCTCACAAGTTTGGCGCTGTGTGCACGCCAGATTTTTTTGTATACGACAAAAATCACAAGCTCGCTTACCGTGGTCGCCTGGACGACTCTTGGAAAGACGCTAGCAAAGTGACGAAGCGCGAGCTTTACGAAGCCGTGCAAACCTTATTACAAGATCAAAAAGTTTCTGAAGAACAAACGGCCTCTATGGGCTGCTCAATCAAATGGATATAACAGCATGAAGTATATTTTATTTTTCATTCTAGTGGCGATGGTTTCATTCGGTCTTTTCCTCTCGAACTACTTGGGAGCTTGGAAGGGCGTCGACATTTCTGAATCACAACAGGGTCCTTTTAAAACCGTGTACCTTGAGCACGTAGGTCCTTATCACAAAGTAAATAAAGTGATCGAAAAAGTCGAAAAGTACATGGCTTCTCAAGGCGCTCCGTGTGGTCGCACTTTCGGTGAATACATGGATGATCCACAAACAACGGAAGAAGCACGTCTGCGCTCGAAAGTGGGCTGCATCGTTGCGGAAGTTCCGGCAAACCTACCTGAAGACTTTAAATCCGGCGAAATCCCAGCCCGCAAATACGTTGTCGCTGTCTTCACGGGCTCCCCAGGCATCGGCCCCATGAAAGTCTACCCACGTGTGAACGACTACATGCTAAAACAAAACCTAAAACAAACTGAAGCCGTCGTCGAAATCTACGAGATCCACTCGATTACTGAGAAAAATGCGATGACCACGACGTACTTATTCCCAGTCCAATAGGTACCTGCTTCCCTTCGTGTAAAAAAGGAACCAGGTTAAAAAAAAGAGGAGCTTATCGCTCCTCTTTTTTTGAAAGTGCCTGCTTCTTTTTTGTACTGCTCTGCACGACAAAAAAGAAGCAGGCACCTTTTAATTGATTTCGTATTCGGCGGTGACTTCTACGCGGACTTTGATTTGGCCTGAAGCTACGTCTGTGGATGCGGCTTCGGCGATGGCTTTATTGAAAGTGGCATAGAACGGTTGCGGTGGTGATTGAGATTGATTGCTGGTGATTTTACCAACGGCTTTAATTTTGACCCCGGCAGCCTTGGCGATTTCTTCCGCTTTTACCTTCGCGGCGCGAACGGCGTCACCCAAAGCGGCTGTTTCGACTTGCATTCTTTTGTCTGAATCCCACGTCAAAGAAGAAACATTCACACCAGAAGTTTGAGTTTTCTTGTCAGAGACTATTGCGTCCAAGAAATTTCCAGCATCGTCAATTTTACGCAAAGTCACTTGCAGGCTTTGAGTCACTCTGAAGCCGGTCATTTTATTTTGCTGCGTTTTTTGATCGTATTCGTATTCCGGGTTCAAACTGTAGTTGTCTGTTTGAATGTCTTCTTTTTTGATTTTGAAATCTTCAAAGACTTTCTTTACGTTTTTAAACTGGCTGGCTGCCATTTGCTGAGCTTGCTTCGCAGCCGGAGCTTTGGCCCACACGCTGATCGAGATGTTCACAAGGTTCGGGTCTAAGCCTCGCTCGGCCACACCGTTGACCACAATCAAGTTGTCTGCGTGAGCCACAGACGTCACTAAAGTAAGTGCTAAAAGAGCACAGCTTAAAATCTTACTCATAAATTCCCCTTTCCATGGGCTACCTCAAAATTCTAATCCAGGCCCTAGGTAAGGTAAACTTCTTCGCGAGGTCCAACGCATTGATTCTAATATTGCGCTTCATTCCGCTTTGTTTTGATAATAGATCCCTAGAGGAGTTCATTCATGAAAAAGTTAATTTTAATTGGAACAGCAGTGGCGATGATTGCTACAGGCTGTGCAACAGCGAACGAAAACCCGAACACAGCAAAAGGTGCTGGTATTGGTGCGGGTGTGGGCGCCGTTGTGGGAGCCGTGATTGGTCACCAAACAGGTCGTCGCAATGAAGGTGCGTTGATCGGTGCAGCCTTGGGGGCAGGTCTTGGTGGAGCTGTTGGTCACCGTTTGGATAAGCAACAAAAAGAACTAGCAAAAATTGCTGAGACTAAAAGAACTGAGCAAGGCCTTATCACGAAACTAAAAAGTGATATCTTGTTTGACACAGGTAAAGCAGACCTAAAACCGCAAGCCAAAGAAAACATCAATCAATTGGCGGCGATCATGAAGAAGTATCCAGAGAATATTTTGACAGTTCGTGGTTACACTGACGATACAGGCAGCCAAATGGTGAATAACCCGTTGTCTCAACAACGTGCGGAAGCTGTTCGTAATCAACTTGTAGCTTCAGGTGTTCCTGCCAACACAGCGACAGCTGTAGGTATGGGTGCGGCTAATCCGGTTGATCCAGGAAAAACAAAAGAAGCTCGCGCGAAAAACCGCCGTGTAGAAATCGAAATCACGGTGGATGAATCTAAAGTTCCTAAGAACGCGCAAAAGTAATTTGCTTAAGCAAATTAAAAAGGCATCCCGAGGGATGCCTTTTTTTATTTCATAAGATTGCGAGCTATTTCCAAGAAGCGCGCCTCTGTCACTTCCGGCGGCCACGGGATGATGGGGAATTCAAAAGGCTCATCCTCCCCGATATTCCAAGAAGCTAGATCCTTCGTGATAAGATCGCGAACTTCCGTCGCTAACAAACGGCGATCAATTTGCTTTACCACTTTAGGAAGTGGAAATTCCAAATTGAATTTCTGCGAAATCGCCCAGTGAATGCGCGACTCGATAATTTCAAAATCAGGAAGAAGGGCTTTTACCGGAGACACCAAATCCCCGACATAAGCTTCTGTCGCATCATGAAACAACATGTGCAAGGCGATTTCTTTTGTTGGAGAAACCTCTGCACCTAAGCAAGAGTGCTGACCTACGCTATAGAAAAAACGTGTGTGACCGTTAAAACGTGCCTGACGAGCTAAGGCACAAGCGATGTCTTCCATACGAACCGCCGCTGGATCTGGATCCAAGATATTAAAGCGTGTTCCGGAAAGAGTGATCACCCAAGATTTTTTGATGATTTCAGGTTTATTGAGCTTTTCGGTAAGTTCAGGCATCGCAATATTCATGAACGAAGTCCTTACCCGAAAGGATTCCGTGTTGCATGAGTTTTCTCGTGATTCAAAGCATCATTTTGGCCTCAAATGAAATCTGTTGGATCAGTCATAAAACAAAAACCAGTGTTCCAGAGTTGAGAACTTTCAAGCAACAGAAATAAAACCATCATCACAACTTTTAAAGGAGACCGTATGAAAAAAATCATCGCACTATTTTTAGGAATTCTTTCTACATCTGCGATTGCTCACGCTTACTCGGCTGACATGTCGTGGGACGAAATCAACCGCTCTAAATACCTTCACCCGAAGGCACCGACGGTGTACATGGGCCGTTCTATTGACTACATGTTCGTCTGCCAAGACGGCGACCGTTTGCGCACCCAAAAGCCTGTGGATATCACAGAAACACGCAGCTACGGTGGCGACCGCATGGAAGTCGTGGTTGTCGGACGTGAGTACTTGTCGACTCCGATTGACTATGTTCACACGGTGGAGGACTGCTTCTGGAATACAAATCAACGTATCTGCAAAGATGTGGACGTTTATGGCTCGTATCCTTTGACAGTGACGATCCCGGTTTACAAGCGCATTTCAAACCGCAACGTTGAACGTGAAGAGCTTCTATTTAGAAAATCTTACACGGTTCCTTCGTGTAACGACGTGGTACAGCCGCACTAGGATTTCAATTACTTCTCAACTAGAGAAGCCGCCGCTTCTCTAGTTGTGATTTTCAGTTGGAAAACTTATTTAGACGCCATGCAAAGACGTGATTTTTTAAAGACGACAGCGACATTAGCGGCCCTTTCTTCCCTTCCTACGAAAACCTTGGCTCAAGGTTCTTCTTGGGTGTCCAAAAATCTGACTGACGATTGGCCGATTGCACGCCTTTCTGACAACGAATCTTCAAGCATCGACTTTAACGGCGATAATATCGATCGTCCGCACGACATTCTTTGGAATATTGATGGCTATATCGAAAAACAAGGTGGCGAACCGAAGGTTTCTGAAGAGCTGGATGTTGTGGTTGTCGGCGGTGGTATCGGTGGCCTTTCCAGCGCCTATTATCTTCGTCACAAAAAAATCGCACTTCTTGAACAAGACTATCGCTTAGGTGGAAACACGAAAGGCGAAATGTACAAAGATGCGATCTACAGCATTGGTGCTGCTTACCTTGCAGAACCCGACGCGGAATCTCAGTTAGGCATTCTTCTTCGTGAACTTGATATTCACGACAAAGCCCGTCGCGAAACGGGTGATGAAACAACGGTGTTTTATAATAAAAAATTCGCCCGCCCTTTCTGGGAAGGCGCCAGTGCTGACGCGCACGCGGATTTCAAAAAATTCCACGCACGTTTAAAGCAAATCTTCAACGAAGCGGATTTTGGTTTTGAAAGTGATTTCGCCAAAGAATACGACCAAATGACGGCGGAACAATGGGTCGATAAAGAATTCCCGAATATCCATCCGCATATCAAAGAGTACATGCAGCTTTATGGCTGGAGTTCTTTCTGCGGTTCCATCGATGAACTTTCTGCCTTCCAATACTTGGGCTTTATCAGTTCTGAGACCGGAGCTCTTTTAGCATATCCAGGCGGGAACTCTTATGTTGCGCAAAAGATGGCTATTCAAATCCGTAAAGATGCTGGCAAAGAATCCTTGCGTTCAGGCTGCATGGTTTTACGAGTGAAAGCCGAAGGCGGCGGAGCCACGGTGCTTTATGTGGATGGCATGGGTGTGCTTAAAAAAATCAAAGCCAACCACGTCGTCATGGCCTGCCCTAAATTTGTCGCGCGTCGCTTGCTTCCGCAAATGCCGAAGCAACAGGATACGACCATTGACCTTCTTCCCTACCGCGCTTACTTGGTCGGCAATATCATCACGAAAAAACCGATTCAAAGTCCAAGCTATGAGCTTTACTGCTTAACGGGAAAGATGCCTCCTTCTCCGACGCCGATGAAGCGTGGCGATCGCAGCTTTACGGACATCTGCTTTGGAACGTGGGCTCAGGAAGAAAAAACACAGCACAGTGTTCTGACTTTGTATCAAGGTATCGCTTACGATGGCGCTCGTCAGTTCTTGTTCAATCCCGCTTCGCATGACAAATACAAAGCGAAGTATCTAACCGATATCGAGCCGGTATTAAATGCGATGGGTTTATCACAAAATGATATTCACGGTATTCGCATGACTCGTTGGGGACATGCTCTTCCGGTTGCGGCAAAAGGTCTTCTTGCCGCAAGAACGGCGCAGATCGCATCTGCATCTATTCACGACGTGATTCACTTCGCGAACCAAGATAACTGGATGACTCCGTGCTTTGAAGCCGCCCACCAAGCAGCGATTGAAGTTTCCTCGCTTATTAAATAAAAAACTTCTGTCTTAATTTGAGAATGAAGACAGAAAATCCTTAAGCTCACAGGCAATAAATCGATAAAGAACTTATGCGGTTTATTGCCTTTTTGTTTTTATTCATCTTTGCGAGCGGCAACCTGTGGGCGAATGGAAAAGCCTTCCTAGACCTTGAAGACGGTCAGATTGTTTCCGTATTTAATCAACCCGGCATGAACTGGAAAAATTGTGCGGGTGATGCAAAATGTAAATCTGTTGCATGGCCCGATAGCTCAGCCCAAATCGAAGTCGTTTCTCCCGTTAAAAAAATGAAGGTTGAAGATCCCTACACCGGTAAACTTGAAATGGAAGAATATGTTCAAGTGAAGTACCGTTACAAGCGCACAGTGAACGGCAAAGTTTATACCCAAGAAGGCCAAGGCTGGATTGATGCGGCTTACGTGACTAATGCCAAAAAGAGTTCTTTCTATGGAACCGCCGCGACAGGAAAAGAAGAGTGTCCTCCGGGCACGAAAACTCCGGCGAAAGATATTCAGAAAAGTTTAGAGCCTTTACAAAAGTCATTATCGAATCTTTCTGTGACGGATACGGCAAAGGCACTTTCTCCGTATGTCGGCGCTTGTGTGATCAATCCCAAAAATCCTCCGTCGCCGTATGCGGGAGGAAATCCTTATGATGCTTACGTGCTTCCGGCATTAAAAAAACAAGGCGTGCCTAAAATTAAAAAAGAAGATGGCACTTTGATGACGGAAAAAGATTTGATTGAGGTCGATGCTTTAGCGCGCACTCTTTATGCCGAGATGGCTCGCTGTTATAAGCACGGTCTTCACTACCCGATGACTGTCGCTAAGATCTCTATAAATCGTGCCGAAGCCACTCATCGCAAAGCAGAGTTTATCAAGGGCGATCACGCGGCGATTAAAACTCCTTTGGCAAAGGTTGTAACTTCGCCTTCTCAATTTTCACTATGGCTTAAAAAAATTGACGGGAAAGACAATCCAAGCCTTCGCCACGGTCTTTGCCCTCCTTCGAATAAAGACAAGGCCTTCTGGACTGGAGCAAAGCCCCCTCCGTTTGAACAAGATATCTGGGAAAATACGATGAGGATTGCCACCGAAGCCGTTTTATTTCCGAAAAAATTCAATGCACGTACGAAGCAGGTGAAGCAGTTTCATTACACGTCCGGGATGGATGGGTTTTATGGAATGAAACAAGTCTTTCCTTGGATTGAAGAACGCAAAGTTTCTAAAAATGCTTGTGTACAGGTCTGGGACGACAAAGTAAAATCCTAAACATGAACAATTCAACATCCAATTTCGTGTTCCTGATGGATTGTGCTGATTTTTCTGAAGCGCAAGTGGTGAAATCGTTTTTAGAATCTCAAGGATTTCATCCGCGCGTGCGCGATGAGCAGACCCGCAGTGTAGCTCCGCACCTAGGACAGCTTCTGGGAAAACTCACTTTAGAAATCCCCGAACATGAATATATGGAAGCTTCTTTAGAGCTTGAACGACGGGAACCCCCGCGTATTCAGATCGTCCACGAAAATGATCTTGAAACAACACAAGCCATGGCGAAGAAAGCTCTTTGGAATGCGATTCTCGGGTGTATTTTTATCCCTCTGCTTTGCAACTTCTATTCGATGGTGTTGGGTTATAGAGTCCTACGCCAGGAAGTACCTTTGACTAAGACCAGTCGCAATCGACTGCTCTGGGCCATCGTATTTAATTCGTTTGCCTTCTATGTTTGGCTGACAATTGGTCCAAAATATTTCTTTAAAAATTATTAGCTCACTTTTTTTGAAGCTGTTTTTCAGCATGAAGTGAGCAATAGCGATCCCTTTTCAGTTATGCTGAGGGCATGAAAATCATTCTGCCAGCCTTTTTAATATCTGTGGTGCTGGCTCTCTCTGCTAAGGGCCAGTCTCATGTCATCGTCGGTCATGATTTTGATCCCTTTTATTATAGCGATGCCGGTCCCGGAGTTCAGGGTGCTTGCTATGATATTTTAAAAAAGCTCTGCGATGCCACTGAAGAAAACTGCAAATTTAAAATCGCTCCTTTGCGCAATATGCTGCGAATGTTAAAAGAAGGCGAAGCCGATATCGGATGCCCGTTAGGCCCTTCTCCGCAAAGGGGACGCGTTTATTATTATTCAGAAAAAGTCTTCGACACGCGCTATTCGTTTTTTGCACGTCCGGCCGTTGCTAAGAAAATCAAAGACTATGATTCTCTTAGCCAGTTGAAAGTGGGAGTTTTTTCTCCTTCAATGACCGAGGTGAGTCTTCAACAGGTGCACGAATACATGGATAAGAAATTTAAAATTTATCCTGAAAAAACCGTCGTTAATACTTTAAGAAAAGTAGAAAATAACAGCTATGATTTAGCTTACGCCAATGCCGACGTCGCAAAAACGTGGATTAAAAAAAATCGGAGCAAGCTCGTGGAAGTCACGGGACTGGGTGAGCCGACCGAATACTCCATCGTTTTTTCCAGAAAGAAGTTTTCTCCAGCAGAATTCCAAAAGTTTCAGACAAAGCTTCGCGAACTGCAACATTCCCATGCATTGGATGAGATCGCTGCCAAACACAATCTAAAAATTTCGCTTAATGACGAGCCCGAAGAGGCCAGAAACAGCCGAGGTTCAAGACGAACTCCCGCTACTAAGAATCCCTAGTAGTACTTATCCAAAAAACGGAAGTATTGATCCCTAAAGACGTCTAAGTCCATGCGGTTTCCCTGGGAATCCTGCATTTCAGGAATACTGAGAACAATCTTGTCTTTGACTTTTTTGTATTCAAGAAACTTTGTAAAAAGAACCTGCGCATCTTCACCGCTTTGTTCAGAAAAGTAAGGTACAAAGAAGCTTTCGATTTCCGCTTTATCTGGCAGAAAACCCTCAACCATATTTATCTGATTCACAAACACGCGAGGGCAATAGAAAAGCTTCAACCGCTGACAGCGGACACGTTGAATGAAACTGTGAAAGTTGCGAATACCTAAAGAGTTAATTGCCTGCAGATCTTTAAGATCGATGTTCAAATCAAAGTTGGGATTCACTTCAACCCCATCAAGGGCGGAAGAGTACTCGTTCAAACTGCCTTTAAGCAGGATGGTCGTACATTTGTCGCTAACACTAAAAGAAAGTTGCAGAGCCATTAGGTTCCTTTGAGATCACCTATTATGCTCTGAACTTTCCTAAAAACAAAGTCCAGGGGTCACCGCTTCACAAAAAAATTAACAGCGCGGACCTTCTCCACATGTCAGGATGGCGGCCTCTTTGATTTTGAGGAGGTTTTTAATACGCTCTTCGTTGGTAAAATGCGTCGCAGAGTCGCCTTCATGCGCATCCGGAATATGGCATAACCAGTTCATAGCCAAGGAAATCCTGTCTTGCTTCGTCTTCAGATCTGTTACGGCTTTCAAGTGAGCCATTAGAATACGGCCTGCGGTCATATCTGCCATTGCCTCTCGTTCGCGAGTTTCAAAGTATTTATTGTCGTGCTCGGGCATTGAATTGCGCAGGCACTTCGATGCCTCGGCATCTTGAACATCGACGCGAGCCTGGAACTGAAGCTGATGATACATCTCGTGCGCAAGGAGCATCACTAAAGAAGTGATACGATCGTCTTTGTCCTTACCTGCTAGCTTAAGAAACTGTCCCGGGCATATGAGGATCACTCCCGCGGAAGCTCCCGGAAGAAGCGACGAATGAGCTCTTAAACCTAGACCATCCCCTTCACAGTTGCTTGTCGCAAGAATGGTCATTGCGTTTTTGCCTGGATAAGTCGTTTCAATAATTTGGGAGATGGACATCACATCTGTGGAATTGATCACACTTATCTGACGCTTTTTTTCTTCATCCGAAAGTGTGCTTGCTTGAATGTGTTCAGCGTAAAGCTTTTGAACAAGGGCTTTGGTTTCTTGGATGTCCTTGTCATAGTCGTAGATCATGCGATAGGCCGCGTCTGATAAATGTAAAAAGCGCAGTTCTTCCTTATACAGCTTTCCTGCTTGAAATTCTTCACTGGTTCCTTTGAATTCAGCCGACAATTGCGGGAATTCTTTTTTAAGCTGAGTCAGGGCTTTTTCGCGACCTTCTTTGCGAATCGTTTCCGCGATCGGAGCCTCTTGAACCGCGCAGACAGTTTCTTTCGGCTTTTCGCAAAGATTCGTTGCTATTTTCTTTTCGTTCTTAGGAACGCCATCTTTGTGATTCGTCGCCGTTTGACCTACTTGTGCGCCGGCATTTTTTTGACGCATTTTCGCTGCGTATTCTGAATCCTTTTTCGCACAAGCGGCTAAAGTGAATACGGCTGAAATCACAGTGATTGTTAAGAATGCTTTTTTCATGGACTGCTCCTAAGTTCGACACCTGTTGGGCGAAAAAAGGCGCGCGCCCGTGCGAGCTCCCTTTAGATCGACCTTCAGCTGTCGAAGATCTTAAAAGCAATTTAAAGACCAAATGAGCGTCTCAGAATGAGACACTCAGAGATTATTCACCATCTACGGCAAAAACAATGAACTCTGTCAGTTCGGCTTTTGAAAAGTTATTATCGACCATCACTAAAAGGCTGCGACGGCCATCGGGAAGATTTGGTCCCCACGCCATGGCCTCATAGTTTTGAATGACCTTTTCACCGCGCACTTGAACAAGATCGGTTTCAAAGTCGACGAGCTTCACTTTATCGACCGGCTGAAACGTCCCCGCTTCAAGTTTTGATGACTCATGAACACTTTGCGCTTTTGATAAATCTGCCAAATAGATAGCGACTGTTTGTGCCCATTTCTTAGGACCAAGTACGCGCACGCCTCTTTCCATCACCAGCATTTTAGTTTCTGAAAGAGCAAGCATTTCAGAAACTCCTCTCATCACTTCTTTACCTGCAGGAAGTACATTGAAGGCGTCGATGTGATAAGCGTATTCCGCGATGGGCGCATATCCCTTTTCTTTTTGATCTTCAAATTTCAGAATGCGAACGGTGTCCCCATCAGCTTCTTTGCCAGTCACAAGATCTTGAGTCAAAGCGGCTTCCGTCGTCGTGAAAACGTACTGACCGTCATTCCAGGTCGTCAAACTTTCAAAGGCCAGGTTTCCTTGAATGCCTTTGGTCTCTACACCTGTCGCTTCGGGAAGAAATTTATCTGGCATTGGAAAATCAGATTTCCAAAGACCTTCAGGTGACGTTCTAAAAATACGTGGCATCGCGCGAGGTTTTGCATCGCTATTGCCTTCTGAAGAAATAACTAAATCACCCGATGACAGACGGACAAGTCCTTCTGGATCTAACATGGCTTTACGATCGCCATCCATAGGAAGGCCCGTCACAAAACGAACAGCCTTCGGTGTCAGCGTCACTTTTTTGTCGGAAGTGATCGCAAGATCAAATTCGTAAAAGCGTGGGTCCCCGGCGCGACCCTTGTCATCTGAAAGAGCCGTCAAAGTTCCGTTATTAAAACTGATCGCAGACAGTCCCCCGATCGTGGTTTTTTGAAACTTTGTTCCGGTGGGAATAGATGTTTCAGCAAAGTATTCCAAGCTTAATGCCTGAGACTCGACACTGATCAAACTCAACACGAGTAAAGATAAAAGCAGCTTCATTCTAAAATTCCTCTCAATTCTTAAAGAAAGCGGCGCACAGTTTTTCAATCTCTTCTTTGTATTCCAGAACTTCAAGCCAACGCGCAGGAATGGCTTTCGGTCCATAATAAGCTCCACATAAGACGCCCGCGACAGCTCCGCAAGAATCCGAATCATCACCGCGATTGACGACCGCAACCAAAGCGTCTTCTAACGAATCAAATTTCATAAAAGCCCACAATCCCGCACACAATGTATCTACACAGAATCCAGAAGTGGAAAGATCTTTCCACTCGGTTTGCGGGATGGTTTTCAGCTTTTCATAAATAAAAGAACTGACTTTTTCGGCTTCATTCAAAGCTGTAGCAAAAATTTCTGCTTTGTTTTTTCCAGCAAGGACGGCTTTCACCGTGGGAACAAAAATCAAATCCGTATCGACACAGTGATGATGTCCATGAGTCATCTTGGTTTGTGTGACCATGATTTCGTGCAGACCTTGAATAGCTTGATCTTGGTAATTCCCATGAGCAGTGTCATGAAGAAGCGCGAGCGGTGCCACACGCATGATGGAACCATTACCCTGGAACTCATTATTCACATAACCACAGTCTTTGAGCGGCAGACCGTCTTTAAGGTTTTGCAGTCCTTTGATTGTTGTGGTGCCAATATCCGGTGGATTGCTGGCATACCACTTCAACATTTCTGATTTAAGAATATCAAATGAGATTTCTTGGGGGCTCTTTAATGCGCGCAAAAGACAAAGCATCAAATCCGTGTCGTCCGTCGCTTCGCCGGCTTTCCAGTTGAATTTTCCACCGCCGACGATTTCGGTCTTCGTGTTCCAAGAGGCTTGCGGAGGCAAGAATTCCCACGGGGCTCCTAAAGAATCCCCTGCGTGCAAACCCCATAACATTCCTAGAACGCGCTCTTGATAAGACAACATGCCACAAAGTCTTAGCGGCAAAGGGTGGCCTTGTCGACAATAAAAAAGCCCTCGTTTGTGACGAGGGCTTTCCCAATCAAATCTTAAAGATTTAAATTAAAGTCCGCGAATCAAGTTCAACGCACTTCCCGCGCGGAACCATTTCAACTGTTCTGCGTTGTAAGTATGTTTCAACTCGATAGCTTCAGAAGAACCATCCTTGTGTTTAAGGATCATCTTCACGTTTTTACCTGGAGCAAGATCTTTAAGATCTACTAGGCTTACAAGGTCTTCCTCTTGAATCTTGTCGTAATCTTTTGGATTTACGAAAGTCAAAGCTAACACACCTTGTTTTTTCAAGTTGGTTTCATGGATACGAGCGAATGACTTCGTCACAACCGCCGTGGCACCCAAGAATCTTGGAGACATCGCCGCATGTTCACGAGAAGAACCTTCACCGTAGTTTTCGTCACCGATGATCACCCAGCCTTTGCCGGCTTTTTGGTAAGAACGAGCGACTTGAGCAAACTCAACACCCGCTTGACCTGTCATCAAGTTACGACCTTTACCGATTTCACCCGTGAATGCGTTATCCGCACCCAACAACATATTGTTAGAGATGTTGTCCAAGTGACCACGGTAGTTCAACCACTTACCGCCCGGAGAGATATGATCCGTTGTACATTTGCCTTTAGCTTTCGCCAAAACATAGTTATCAACGAAGTCTTTACCATCCCATTTCGTGAATGGAGAAAGAAGTTGCAGACGCTCTGAAGTTGGGCTGACAGCCACTTGCGCCTGAGCACCCGCTGGTTTTTGGTAACCTTCCGTATCAGGGATGAAACCTTGAGCGGGAAGTTCTGGAGCTACCGGAGCTTGCAACTTGATTTTACCTTTTGGTCCTTCAAGTTCGTCTGTCGCTGGGTTGAAATCCAAACGACCCGCAAGACCCAATGCCATCACGATCTCTGGAGAAGCGATGAAGGCCAAAGTCTCTGGGTTCGCATCGTTACGAGCGCGGAAGTTACGGTTGAAAGAAGTCACAATCGTGTTCTTCTCTCCCGATTTCACGTCGTCACGTTTCCATTGACCGATACAAGGACCGCAAGCATTCGCAAGAACCGTCGCACCCACTTCGTTGAAGGTCGTCATTTGACCGTCACGCTCAATGGTCTTTTGGATTTGTGTTGAACCTGGAGAAACCAAGAACGGTTGATTCATTTTCACGCCGATATCCATAGCTTGTTTTGCTACGAAAGCGGCGCGACCGATATCTTCGTAAGAAGAGTTCGTGCAAGAACCGATCAAGGCTGAAGAGATCTTCGCTGTGTAACCTTTTTCTGCCACTTCTTTTTTAAGCGCAGAGATAGGACGAGCCAAGTCTGGAGTGTGAGGACCCACAAGGTGTGGTTCCAAAGCAGACAAATCGATTTCGTAAACTTCGTCGAAGTATTTACCAGGATTTGCAACAACGTCCGCATCCGCAGACAAGATGTCTTTGTGAGCATCAGCAATAGACGCCAATTGATCACGGCCTGTGGATTTCAAATAAGCACCCATGCGCTCGTCATACGGGAATACAGAACATGTCGCACCCAACTCGGCACCCATGTTTGTGATCGTCGCTTTACCAGTACAAGAGATGGAACAAGTGCCTTCACCGAAGTACTCCACGATTTTATCCGTTCCACCTTTTACGGTCAGCATTCCGCAAAGTTTTAAGATCACGTCTTTTGCAGAAGCCCAGCCGCCCAACTTACCTTTCAAGTGAACACCGATAAGTTTTGGATTTTTAACTTCCCAAGGAAGTCCGACCATCACATCAGAAGCATCAGAACCACCCACGCCGACCGCACACATACCCAAACCACCCGCATTCGGAGTGTGAGAGTCTGTACCGATCATCAAACCACCTGGGAACGCGTAGTTTTCAAGGATCACTTGGTGAATGATACCAGCGCCGGGTCTCCAGAAGCCGATGTTGTAACGAGAAGATGTTGTCGCCAAGAATTCAAAAACTTCTTTGTTCGACATATTGGAAGCCGCCATGTCAGCGTCTTTCCCTTTGTAAGCTTGGATTAAGTGATCGCAGTGAACAGTTGAAGGAACGGCTGCTTCATCTTTACCCGCAAGCATAAATTGCAACAATGCCATTTGCGCTGTCGCATCTTGCATCGCTACACGGTCTGGTCTTAGAAGAAGAAAACTTTCTCCACGAACCAACTCTTGATTTTGTGGATCATCCAAGTGACCAAACAAGATTTTCTCCGCCAATGTCAAAGGGCGGTTCAAACGATTGCGAACTACAGCCAATCTTTCAGCTGTCTTCTTGTAAACGTTCTGTACCATTTCTGGTGACGTTTCGATTTTCGAAGCCATTGTTATTGCCTTTCTTTGAAGAACGCCCGATCATAATGAAAATCAGTTGAAAGCTCAACGAATCCGCGGCTTTGCGCGAGGCATAAATGGACTTAAGACTATTTAAGAACATCGTCATCCTAACCGGGGCTGGAATCTCGGCTGAGAGCGGGATTCGCACGTTTCGCGACCAAGACGGGCTGTGGGAAGAGCACCGCATTGAAGACGTCGCCACACCTGAAGCTTTTGCTCGAGATCCGAAGCTGGTTCAACGCTTCTACAACCTGAGACGGGCTCAACTGAAAGACCCCAAAATCCAGCCCAACCCGGCTCATCTCGCATTAGCTGAATTAGAGCGCCAGTGGGAGGGAAACTTTCTGCTCGTCACCCAAAATGTCGACAACCTCCACCGTCGGGCCGGTTCGCCCAATTTGCTTCACATGCATGGTCGCCTGGACAAAGTTTTCTGCCTTCATTGTGATGAGCACTACGAATGGAACGAAGATTTAGCCGTCGATCAAAGCTGCGAGGCCTGCGGGCGTAAAGGAGGCGTGCGCCCCGATATCGTATGGTTTGGGGAAATGCCACACCATATGGAAGAAATCTATGCGGCTTTGGATAAAGCCGACTACTTTATTTCCATCGGCACCAGCGGGAATGTATATCCAGCAGCTGGCTTTGTGCGCTTGGCGTGGAAAGCGAAAAAGATTGAGATCAACTTGAAAGACACCGAGATCTCTCCCGCATTTGATGCGCATTTCGTGGGTCCGGCCTCGACGGAGGTTCCGCGTTTTATTAAAGAACTGTTAGAGTAAAAATCTCCCGTTCCAGCAATTCCTAAGAGTGAAAACTGTCTGAAGTTTTGACTGTTTTTGGTAAAAAACTTCGGGCCCTGAATACGCGTAGCTATTCTCATGTTTGTGCTTTAACTCTAGTGCCACTTTAAAAAGGTGGTTTTATGCTGCACAAAGCGGTTCTCGCTCTTTCGCTTCTTATGTCTCCGTCGGCCTTCGCCGAAGAGAATTCATTTTGGCAGCTGCCCTCTTCAAGTCCCGACCATTACTGGCAAGTTCCCTTCGATCAGTCGAAGGCGTACGACGCCAGTATGATCAAATCCCATCTGTATGTTCAAAAAGAAAGCTTGAACACGATTTTGAAAATTGATTTTGATGACTTTCGTGATGTCCCGGATCTTTTTAAAAGCTACTTGCCTGGTGAAAATTTTGATCGCCCTCGCAAAGTCAGCATCTATTTAGCTTTAACAAACGACTACAATGTATTGAGTCCCGTGGGTGTCGAGGCCGAGACGGACGACAACGGTTACACGCACGGCTCAAAAATCGTGATCGGTGGATTTTTACCACAAGGTCACTACATGAGTTTTGAATACTCGTCGGACCTTTACACTCAGCCTATCGATGGAACGGCTTACAAACTTCCTGATGGAGGCCGTTACGTCTGCCAGCATTTTACGAATGAAAATGTTCTTAAAATCGTTCTAGATAATATCGATAAAAATCGCGGTAAAACTTTTTACTGGAAAGCGGAAGCTGGTTGGCAACAACTTAAATCGGACTCTCCGGGTGGGTATCTTGAAGGCGCCACTCAACAGGCGAAATTTCATGCGCTGATCAATAAGGCCCAGAATGGCAAAATGAAAACGCCCATCAACGTAGATAACGGCAAAGACACTCGCAATGGTGCAATCTTGGGATTGTACGTTGGTATCGCTAAAGAGTATCTGATGGCGAAAAATATGTGCCGCGTGCGAGCGTTTGCTGAAAGTGGTGGTCGCGGCTCGACAATCAATGAAGCCAGCTACGTTGCAGCGAATGTCGGTGGTATTTTATGGTGCCAAAGCTCTCCGTCATCACTGACTTATCGTGCGGAGCTGGGGCATGAGTCGAAGCTTTATAATACAGGCTACGAAGGCACTGGATATGCTGATATCTCGACAGGAAAAAACAACTGGAGAGTCGGTTTTAGAATCATGCAAAAGCATGGAAAACTTTTGAACTATGTCGATTACAATCTTAAGAACATCAAAACTAATAAAATCGACATGATCTTTATGCTCTATTTCCGTTACGAATTTAGATAGTTCTTTAAAAGCACATCTGAAAATAAAAAAAGGAGTCTTTCGACTCCTTTTTTATTTCTAAATCTGTTTTCAGAAATTAGAAGCCAGAATAGCAACGACTTGATGTGATAGTTTGTGATTCATCACGAACCATGTACAAGCAGCTATCTTCAGCTCTGTGAAGTTGAACGCGCGTGTGAGGGATTTCTTGGTACTCCCCGTTTACAAGTTCAATCGTGTGAGTAGGTGTTGCTTCCACGTCCAAGATCATTGGGTGGTTGCACATTTCTTGGTAACCCCATTGAGTGTGCTTAGCTACTGTTTTGATCGCTGTTGTTAAACGTTCGTTGCGGATGTATTTATCGCAGCCTGCTGCCAATGCAGAAGACGCCGACAACACCATAACAAGTGCAAGTAAGATACGCATAAGAATGCCTCCGTTATTTAATTTAGCGAAGGCATGTTTAGGTGTTTTTATCAGGAATGCCAACGACAAAGCCCTGACCTTTTCAAAACGAAAGCGCATTGAGAATGCTTAATAACCTGGCGCGCCAGCCTCAGTCTCGCGGTCCTTCTGCTTTTTAAATAAAGGCAGATATTCTTCGTAGCCCTCTTTTTCTAAATCACGGACCGGAATGAATCTGAGCGCTGCGGAGTTCAAACAGTAACGCTTGCCTGTGGGGGCCGGGCCATCATTAAAGATATGACCTAAGTGACAGTCCGCAAGTTTGCTGCGCACTTCAATGCGTGGCACAGAAAGACTGCGGTCTACTTTCGTTGTGACATAGGATTCATCCAAAGGTTTGGTGAAACTTGGCCATCCGGTGGAAGAATCAAATTTATCTAACGAGCTAAAAAGAGGCTCGCCAGAAACGACATCGACGTAAATACCTTCTTCGTGGTTGTCCCAATATTTATTTGAAAACGGTCGTTCCGTGCCTTCCATCTGCGTGACTTCGTATTGTAAGGGATTGAGTTTGTGTTTCAATTCCGACGACGTGGGTTTATGGTAGTGAGAGAAATCTTTCATAACTCCTCCGATATCTTTACATCCTTATTCTACTCTTCTGAATTTGACGAAACACAGTTTTGACCGATGCCATGGGCTTTTTGTCTTGTTATTTTCGGGATTCTTAATAAGCTCGATTTCATGAAAACACTTATTATTGTGCTGACCCTTGTTTCAAATGTTGTTCTTGCAAAGACTGTCAACCCACAGGGAAACTTTGTACGTTCTTGTTACGAAGACGACACCGACTTTTTGGCATCGGTAATAACTATTGAAAACGCAAATTGGACTTTCACGCATACAGGTTATGAAGATGAAAGCTGCGCAAAGCCTTACATCATTTATGAAGAAAAATTTTCGGCGGTGATTGATGGCACTCATTTAGATCTTCAAGCCACGGAAGCCTCTTACACGACTTTGACTGACACCGTGACAGAGGCCTTGAATATGATTGCCTACTGCGGATTTCAAGACTGGAAAACGGGAGAAAAGAAAACCGTCACCGACATGATCTGTGATGACTATGCTCCGCCGCGCGTTGGAGAAACCCGTTTCACGATTTTTCAGGTGTCTGAGGACGGGTCCACGCTGGCTTTAGGGAAAAAGTCTTTCGGCAACGAAGGAACTTCTTCAGAGCGTCGACACAAGGAAGTTGGCTCAGATCACTACATCAAAAATTAAATGGGATCGCTCGCAAAGAGAACGGCCTAAGCAATATACGCTAGCAGTCCTTTAAGCGATCCAAAAGTAGACAGCTCAGTTAAGAGTTCTTAATAACATACCGAAACGTCAACATGAGATTTTTAATCCTTCTGAACGTTTCACTCTGGACACTCATTCCGTCTTTCCTGTTGGCCGCGCCTAATTCTTTGAATTACCAAGGGCGCATCCTGAAAGACGATGGCACTCCTTTATTACACAATAATGTCAGTTTCAGCTTTGAAATCACGAACGCGGCAGAGACTTGCATCATGTACCGCGAACAAGTGAACGGCGTGAATCTTTTGGCGACTAAGGGAGTATTTGATATCTCTATTGGCAGTGGCACAAAAATCTACCCAACCACAGCTTTTCAACTGAGTGAGGCTTTTCAAAGTGGTGTTTCTATCAATTGTGATGGCACAGCTCCTGTCACACCAGCGGCTATTGAAACACGTAAACTGCGGGTACAGTTCTTCGATGGCTTGACGTGGAAGTCGATCACGCCTGCGTTAGAAATTCATTCTGTGCCTTTTGCTCTTTCTGCAGCGAAACTAGAAGGTAAATCAGCATCGGATTTTGTCATTAAAACAGGACTTCCTATTTGCGGAGCGGGAACATTTCTTTCATGGTCCGGGTCGGCTTTGACCTGTGAAGGCGTGACGGGATCTAATGGCGGAACCGTCACCAATGTGACTTCGACGAATTCTTATTTAAGTATTACCAATGGAACTTCGACTCCCGCATTGACTTTGAATGTCGGCACGACGGCGAACACGGTCGCTGCGGGGAATGATACTCGCTTTACTGACTCTCGAAATCCTACGGGCGCCGCCGGTGGCGATCTTGGTGGGAATTATCCAAGTCCTGATGTCGTTAAACTTCGTGGCGTGGCCGTGGCTTCAACAACACCTACAGCAACAAACAATCTTTTGAAATTTGATGGCACAAGCTGGGCTCCGGGGTTTGTGACAATCTCAGATGTGCGATCGACCGCTGCCGGCAATACGACCTTCTTTCCTACAACGTGTACGACAGCGCAGACTTTGAATTGGGAGTCAGCGACAGATAAATACATTTGCGCCGATATTGCGATTCCGGATTCTAAAATCACCTATGCTTCGCAAACAGCAAAAACATTTTTTGCAGCGCCGACAGCAGGCGGCGCTCCGAGTTTTCGTGCGATCGCTTCTTCCGATTTACCGACAACGGGAGTTGATGGTGTTTTGATTAATGGAGGAAATACATTTTCTGCGAACTCTTCAATGGGTTTAAAAGATGCTTTCAATCTTAGTCTTCTAACAAATAATTCGGCGCGATTGAGCATCCTGGGCACAGGGCAAATAGGAGTGCAAACTTCGGCGCCGCCGGCTCCATTTACTGTTCAGAACTCATTGCTTGCTACAGCCTCGTCAACGGCCGCAGCCCTCACTCCGACGCAGGTTTTAGTGAATGATGCCATCGATTTGCCCACGGGCCGTCAAGCCAGTCTGTTGGTCCTTAACCAACCGACACAAACTGCAAATGGCACGGGTCAATATAACGCCGCTGTCTTTGATATTAACTCCAACACGGGCGCATTCAATCTGCAGGGGACGCGTGGCCTTATGGTTATCAATACAAAGAATGGGTCCGGCACCGTCAGCAACCAAGTGGGCGGCATTGTCGGAAGTCTCTTGAAAGAAGGCACAGCAACCAGTCAGGCAGGGTTTCAGGTGACGGCTTCGGCAAGTGCAAGTACAACTCTTGGAAACCAGTATGGAACAAGCTCCTCTGTGACAAATACATCTTCAGGGACGGTCACCGTTCAAACGGCCTATCAAGGGATCGCCGTCAATTCAAGTGGCTCGACGGTGACGAACCAATACGGACTTTTTGCTTCCTCAACCAACTCGGGAACGGCGGCGTCCCAATACGGAATTTTATCAAAGACGACCCATGATGCCGCTAACACTTTGCCTACACAGTATGGGACTTACACTGTGGCCTCCAATAATGGTTTAGGAACCATCACGAATGCTCACGGTAATTTCAATCAGGTCTTTAATGCCGGAGCTGGCACCACCACAAATGCTTACGGTACTTTCAGTCAAATTTGGAATGACGGCACGGGAACGATTGACAAGGCCTATGGATATTACGCCGATGTCTACAATCCAAATGGAGGAACTGTTACCACTGGCTATGGATTGTATTTGGGTTCTGTCAGCGCCACTGCGAAATGGTCCATTTGGGCGAATGATGTCACTGCACCGTCGTATTTTGCAGGCAGGATCGGCATTGGAACCGCAACACCTACACACAATCTTCAAGTGGAAGGCACGGCGGGATTAAGCACGGGAACTGCTTGGACGAATACGTCAGACATTCGACTTAAAGATATTCAAGGCGATTACGAATACGGTTTGAATGAAATTTTAAAACTTCATACCGTGCGTTTTACCTACAAAAAAGGCAATCCGTTAAAGCTTTCATCGAGCCATAAGATGACAGGCTTTATCGCGCAGGAAGTACAAAAAGTAATTCCGGATGCCGTCAAGGTTCGTCCCGACGGGTATTTAGAATTAAACGTCGACCCTATTCACTGGGCCACCGTCAATGCCGTGCAAGAACTCAATGGCAAATGTGAGATGTCTCAAGAGCAACTGTCTGCATTGAAACGCGAAGTCGCTTCTTTGAAAGAAGAGAATACTTCACTGAAGATACAACTGGAAAAACAGAATCAAGATTTAGAGCTGATTAAAAAGAAATTGGGGCTTGCTGATTAAGCAAACCCCTTTTTTGAGATTCTTATTTTACTTCCACGGCCGAAATCACTGAGCTGATAACTTTTTTTGCTTTCTCGACATTGGTTTTCATTGTCGATGGATCTTTAAGTGATCCCAGCATTTCTTCCGGTGCAAAGCTCATGGTTTGAAAGATCTCAAAGTTCTTAGCAATATCATCACCGTGATCGCGGCGCAGACTTGGTGGCATTAAGCCCAAAAGTCTTTCAATTTCCTGAGAGGCGCCACCTTCACCCGCAACCTCCCCCAAAACCATGTAGAAGATATTGGTCATTTCCACGCCCACTTTGCGGTAGTCATTTTTGCCAAGGGCACTGTCGACTTGTTTGTAGCGTTGGTGAACAAGTTCTTTCAAGGTACGACGACGGCGTCCCCAGCCGAAATCTCTTTGCGCTTTCACTAACAAACCCAAGCCCATGGCGCCGTAGACAATCGCCCACAACCAAGGACGATAAAGAACACTGGCCTCTGTAGAAGGTTCCCAATTCATCACCGGATCGGGAAGTTTGTTTTCAACAACCGTCGGTTTCGCCGGCGTCTTTCCATCAGCTAAACGCGATGAAGAACCTACGGGCGCATTGGGATTATTCACGACTTTTAAAGTGATCGGTTGAGTCGTACGCGTGTAGTACTTCCCCGACTGCGGATCAAACATACTGACACTCAATGCGGGGATGACCATGTCGCCTTCTTGACGAGGAATGACCAGCACTTCAAATTCTTTGTAACTGCGACCGTTTTTAAAGAACTTCGATTCTGATTTAGTGTCGTATTGCTCAAGACCCGTCGGCCAGGCAATCGCGGGAAGATCAATGACTTTCGCATTCCCCGCCCCTTCAAAGCGCACTTTCAGACTGACGGGTTGATTGACCGGTGCCGTCTGATTTTCAACGCTCGAGTGAACTTCAAACTGCCCGACGGCGCCCGTGAAATCTTGCGGACGTCCTTCCGTCGGAAGAGGTTTTACCTTGATGTCGACGCGAGCCGAACTTTTTGTGTACTCGTAAGGCTTTCCGTAAAAACCACCGAACTGCGCTAAGGTTCTTACGCGAGATTTGATTTTATATTCATCAATCACCGCGCGACCTGGTTTGATCGGAAACAACGCATGTGATGCGAGCAAAGCTTTCTTCCAAGCCACTCCATTCACGACTTCTTCAGTGAATTGAATGGAAGGGACTTCTTCAATGATCTCTTTCCAGAAGCCTTTTAAGCTTGGGAACTTCAAACGATCTAAAGTTTCCATCTGGCCGCGCGTATAAATATACCAGTTTACAGTGACTTGTTCGCCCTCATAAACTTCGGTCTTGTCCACTTCAACAGAAATAAAAAAGGCTTCGTTGGGATTTGTTGGCAGACTTCGGAATGCTGCTTCGGGAAGTCCTGTGTTCGCCGAAGGCCAATTAATATCATCTGGAACTTGCCCCATCTGTTGTTGCAAAAGTCTTTGGCGCTGTCTTAAAAGCTGATTGAAGATCTCTTCATCGGCCTGATCCATAGCTTCAAACGGATCGTCGAAACCAGGCTGGGTCGGACGCTTCTGAGGTCTACCTGCTGAACCTTGCCCGCTCACCGTGACAAGGATAGGTTTTGTGCGATGAACTTTCCCATCTACCACGACTTCAAAGGCATCCACACTGAGCTGCCCCGTGCGCTTCGGTCCCATAGTGTAATGGAATTCTTTACGTCTTTGAGTTTGGAACTGCATCCCTTGGGGCGTTCCCACAAGCTTCTGCGCCACCGCCGTGGACTGAGAACTATTTAATAGATCAAAGCCATCTAAGTCCGGAATGCGCGGCTCTGCGATATCATGATCTTCCGTCGATACGACAGAAACAGTCACCGTAAACGTGTCCGTAAGGCCGACCTCATTGCGGTCGACGGTCGCTTGCACTGTCGGTGCGGCATGCGCGAAGAATCCAAAAATAAGGAAACTTAGAAAGAACAGAAAATTACCAGTCTTTGTCACGAGGCTGCTCCTTCACTTCTTTGCGATTGTATTCAGCACGGATTTTTTCTTCCTGCTGTTTCAACTCACCCAGAATTTTTTTAACATCAGCTTCTGAAAGTTCCTTTCCTTGGAAAGGACGAGGCTTGTATTTCGGCGACTGCTGCACTTGCTTTTTATCATCTTTCGGCTCTTGATCTTTTGGATCTTTATCCTTTTGATCTTTGCCATCCTGATTTTGCTGTTGCTGCTGGTTTTGATCGCCTTGCTGATTTTGTTGATCTTGTTTGTTTTCTCCACCCTGTCCTTGTTGGGATTGGGTCAGAAGTTCGATATTGGTTTTTACTTCATTTGAAGACGGAATGATTTCCAAAGCCTTTTGATAAACGGCCAAGGCTTCATCCACCTTTTTAGCTTTTCCTAAAAGTTGAGCGCGGTTAAAACGCGCCATAAAGACAAGCTCTAACTTTTCTTCTTTTAAAGCTAAGTTTTCGGCTTCTTGATAAGATTGAAGCGCTTTTTCAGCTTGTTGCAGACCTTCAAAGCTCAACCCTAAATTCAAATGCAGTTGCCCCACGAAGGGATCAAAGCGCAAAGCTTCAAGATACTTATCCATCGCGGGCCCGTAAGCTTGCGCTTGAACCTGCTTATTGCCTTCGCGGTTTAATTCCAATGTTTTTAGATGCGGCCTTCCCGGCCCGCAACCCACAAACACTAAAGGGGCAAGAATGAAAAGCTTCTTCATTGCGGTGGTACCTCATAGCGTCCTTTCCAGAAACGGAAAGAATGTCGGCGTTCGCCTAAGAAGATTTCTAAAAGGGCTAATAAAATACCAATGAATAAAATCATCTGGAAACGCTCTTCGTATTGGACAGCCATCGTCGTATCAAATTGCGTGCGCTCCAATTTTCCAATGTCTTCAACTAAGAGCTTCGTTTGATCACCACCAAAAGTGGCAAAATAGAAACTTCCTTTACCCGCTTCTGCTAAAGCTCTTAAAGCATCGCCCTTCACCGTAGTGATAATGGTTTGTCCTTGGCGGTCTTTCTTGTAGCCTTTTAAAAAGCCCATGCCGTCACGGACTGGGATGGCCCCGCCTTTTTCAGTTCCGTAAGCAAGAGAGAAAATACGAACACCTTCATCGGCCATTTTCTTAGCTTCATCTAAAGCGCCTTGTTCGTGATCTTCCCCATCAGAGGCAATCAGAACTACGCGTGTCACCTTAACGGTGCTATCCGTAGAAACCCCACCGCGCTCAAAAGCTTCTTTTGAAATTCGAAGAGCTTCTGTGAAGTTCGTTCCTTGAGTAGATACTGACGAAGGCTCTAAAGATTCTAAATACATTTTGATCGCGCCAGGATCGTTCGTCAGCGGAGACAGCAACGCCGCAGAACCGGCAAACGCCACCACGCCCACTTTATTTCCCGGCATCAGATCGATCAAACGACTGAGTTCTGATTTTGCCTGCGCTAAACGCGAAGGTTTTACGTCTTCTGCTGTCATACTTTCCGAGACGTCCACGGCAAAGATGATTTCTACACCTTCGCTTTTCACCTCTTGCTGACTTTCACCCATTTGCGGGCGAGCTAAAGCCAAGACGAAGAAAAAGACGACTAAAAGCTGCAGAATATTTTTAATAGCTCTTTTCTTTGACGATACGGAGCTTGAAAGAAATGGATAAAGTCTTTTACCAATCGCACTTTGCAAGACCTGGCGCGAGCGACGGTCAAAGAAGAAGCCAATCACGATGATAACTGGAATCAACCAAAGATAGTTAAAGGCGGCGATGTTTTCAAAGCGAAACATTATGGCACCCTCCTTAACCAAGATCGACCTAATAAGATAGCCACGAGATAAGTGATTAAAGCGATCACGAGGTAAGGCGGAAATTCTTCCGTGTAACTTGTGAACTTATTCACGTCGATTTTTGTTTTTTCTAGATTGTCGATATCGTTAAAGACTTTCTGTAACGCGCCTTCGTTTGTCGCGCGATAATATTTACCGCCGGTTTCTGAAGCCATGCGACCTAAAAGATCATCATTCACGGCACTTTCAAATGGCTGATAAGTTTTGATCTTTTGGCCGAAGATGTCTCGAGTATAAACCGGGATTCTTGTCGGTCCGTCTTTACCGATACCGATAGAGTAAACCTTAATGCCGTAGCCTTTGGCGATCTCTAAGCCCGTTTCAGGATCAATGGTGCCTGAGTTGTTTTCACCGTCTGTCATAAAGATCATGACACGGCTTTTTGCTTGAGAATCTTTTAAACGTCCCGCCGCGTTTGCCATTGAAACACCTAATGCGGTTCCGTCTTTGATTTTGGCGCTGGAGGCACTTGTAATTTCACCTACGCGCTGAAGGATTAATTGATAATCTAAAGTTGGTGGAACCAACGTGAAAGACTCTCCGGCAAAAACCACCAGACCGATACGGTCGGAAGTTCGGGCTTCGATGAACTTTTTAATCGTCTCTTTAGCCGCTTCCAAACGATTCAAAGGCTTCATATCTTCGATTAACATACTGTCAGAAACATCTAGACAGATGACGATATCGATACCTTCGACGTTCTTACGGATCTTTGTGTTCGTGGTTTGCGGACGAGCTAAGGCGATGATGGCAAAAATGAGGGCGACCCCTTTAAGCAACATCGGAACATTCATTAATCGAGATCGCAAACTAGGACTGACTGACTTCAGAAGCTCGACCGAGCCAAATTGCAAAGTCGGTGTCTTCGTTCTTTTTTTCCAAAGAACCCAAGCCAAAATTAAAACCAAAGGAAGGATCAACCAAAAGGCCGCTATGGAATGAAAAGTCATGGCAATCTCTCCATCTTCTCAACCAAGAGGCGACAATGAGTGGTGATGTTTAAAACATCTTGTTCGTTTAGTTTCTCTTTGTCCTGAATAGCGCGATTGTATTCTTTAAATAAATTCTTTAAGTCTGGACCGTATTCAACATAAACCGCACGGTGATACTTTTTAAGATCTTTCAAAATAAGACGATCACTCCACTCCATCGCAGGCATCTGATAGCGACGAGTCAGGAAGAGCTTTAACATATCGTACGTCGAAGTGATCGCTTCTGGAATATGATTCGGATCGGCTTTGCCGCCAAAGAACACCGTATTCATTCTTTGCAGACGACGCAGACTTTGGTGGAATTGCGCTAAAGGCGACATCGCAGAGTCATGCTCTTTCAGCTTCGCCAGCATGTTACGACGTTGAACCACGCGAAAGACTTTTCCGGCAAGCAAAAGAATGACCAAGCCAATCACACCAGCCAAAAGAGCCCAATACAACATGGGCACCGGTAAAGACGCAGGCCCTATCGGTCCAAACGGTTCTTGCTTCACTGGTGGCTGACCGGGTTGTTGTTTTTCTAGGACGGACTCCACTTGATATTGGACAGGTCCCAGATTCAACGTTGTTGTACCGTCAGTGAGTTGCAAATCTTGGTATTGAAAATTTCCAGCTTTATAAGCCGTGACTTTGACATCGGCTTGAGTCGTAGATCTAAACTCAAAACCCAAAAGATGGATTTGATATTTCTCTTCTGGTTTTAAATTGAAATGCAATTTTTCCTGAGCAAGATCTTTCGGGAATTCCCCGTCACAGACTAAAAGAAACTCGCGACCCACCGTTAGTTGGTTGTCGTTCAGTCCTTCTACGGAAGGTATTTCTGTCTTGCACTGAATAGCTGCCATTATTTTCTCTTCTTAAAAAACGCCACCAGCGGATTGACGTAGTCTTCGCTGGATCTTACATCGACACGTTCCACCTGCGACAAACGCAGCAGGCGATCGCGCTGTTCCTTGTTTTTTTGAACAGCTTCTTCATACTGAGTGCGAAACGCCTCAGACGAAGTGTCGACCGTGAGGACTTCCCCGGTTTCTGCATCCTGAACCTCGATGACTCCCATTTTGGGAAGCGAGTATTCAGCGGCGTCGTTCACCACGCAGGCGACGACGTCATGCTTTCGACCTAGAAGTCGTAAACTTTGATCAAATCCTTGATCCATAAAATCGCTGAACACAAAAATCGTCGCGCGTTTTTTCAAGACTCCTTGCAGATAGCTGAAGCCTTGAGAAAGTTTCGTGCGATGACTTTTGGGTTGATAATAAAACAAATCGCGAAGCAGGCGGTGCACATGACCGCGCCCCTTTTTTGGTGGCACAAAGTGCTCGACCTGATCACTGAATAACAATAAACCAATTTGGTCGTTATTTTTCACTGCCGAAAAGGCCAAGAGAGCCGCCATATGAGTCATCACTTCGCCTTTAAAGTAAGGACCCGTGCCGAAGTCACTCGATCCGCTGACATCAACCGCTATGATCAACGTCAACTCACGCTCTTCTTCAAAAGTTTTGATGTACGGTTTTCCCGTTCGCGCTGTAAGGGGCCACGAGATACTGCGTACATCATCGCCCGGGACGTACTCACGGAAGTCTGCAAAGGTCATCCCTTGGCCTTTAAAAGCCGTGTGATATTCGCCCGCAAAAAGATTGTTCACAAGTTTCCTTGTGTTGATCTCTAAGAGCTTAACCTTTTTTAAGACCTCTGGAGGTAAACTCACTAGGGAACCTCAACCTGGCTTAGGATTTCTTTGATGATGTCGTCCGACTTGATATTTTCCGCTTCCGCTTCATAAGTCAGAATCAAACGATGTCTCATCACGTGATAAGCAATCGCCTTCACGTCTTCCGCCGTCACATAGCCGCGACCGCGAATAAACGCATGTGCCTTCGCTGCACGATACAGACTGATCGTCGCACGCGGCGAACCGCCGACGTTGACTAAGTTGGCAATACGACTCAAACCGTATTCACCCGGCTTACGTGAAGCCATGATGATTTCTACGATGTAGTTTTTAATTTTTGCGTCGACGTAAATTTGGTCAGCACGTGCAGAAGCTCTTAAAAGATCTTCTTTTGAAATCACCGGATTCACGACAGGTTTTTCGTTAGAACCCATGCGGTTTAAGATCTCAAGCTCTTCGCCCTTACCTGGGTAAACGACGTTGATCTTAAACATGAAACGGTCCATCTGAGCTTCTGGAAGAGGATAAGTTCCCTCTTGCTCTAGCGGATTTTGGGTCGCAAGAACCAAGAATGGATTAGAAAGTTTGTACGACTCTTCACCGATCGTGACTTGTTTTTCGGCCATGGCTTCAAGAAGCGCTGATTGCACTTTTGCGGGCGCACGATTGATCTCGTCGGCCAAAACGATGTTTGTGAAGATAGGCCCTTTACGAGGAGCAAATTCTCCCGATTTCGGATTGAAGATCATCGTACCGATCAAATCCGTCGGCAATAGATCCGGAGTGAACTGAATTCTTTGGAAATCCAAAGAGATTGATTGAGATACCGTGGCAATCGTCAGAGTTTTCGCCAAACCAGGGACACCTTCTAACAAGATGTGTCCACCAGTTAACAGACCCATCATGATGCCTTCCACCATTTCCTTTTGTCCGACAACGACCTTGTTGATTTCGGTCATCATTTTTTCAATAAATTGGCTTTCTTGTTTGATGGCAGCATTCAGAGCCATGATGTCAACTTCGCTCACCTATTCCTCCTCGGAAGATAACCTCTATATTTCACAATTTTCCCATTAAGTTCGCAAGCTTGGACTTTCTAGGACAGTGCTTCCTCTACCCTTGCCAAGGACGACAGAAAGTGGGACAAAATTATTATGATTAACAACAATACAAAAGTCTGGATCTTCATTCTTACAAGCTGCTTAGCACTTCTTGTCGTCGGTTATCAGTTGGGCGAACGCCTAGGGTTGTTAATCGGATTTCTGCTATCGCTGCTTTTAAACTTCTTCGTTTTCTTTTACGGAGAAAGCCGCGTGCTTGCGAAGCTCAATGCAAGACGTCTGAAAGGCCAAGACTCTTGGGGTTTGATTTCTAAAGTAGAAAAAATTTCGGCAGAGTTGGGAATGCCGGCACCCGCGATCTACATCACTCCGCACACTTCAGCTAACGCCTTCTGCGTGGGTCACTCTTGGAAGCGCGGCTCTTTAGGTTTCACTGCGGGACTTTTACAAAAGCTTGATGAAAAAGAATTAGAAGCCGTGGTGGCCCATCAGATTTGCCACATCCGTCGCTTAGATACTTTTGCTTTTGGTGTCAGCAGCACACTTGCAAATTCCATCGTGGGCTTGGGGCAATTCTTAGACAATCTTCTGCCGTACAATTTGCAGTTTTTCATGCCTTTGCTTTCACCGGTGGGTTGGCTGATTATCAAGTTTGTCGTTGGTGAAAAATCTTTTTTTGAGAATGATTTGATGGCCTCAGAACTTCTTGAAAATCGCGGAAGACTGGGCGAAGTTTTGTGGCGCATGGAAGGTTTGGCGCAGACCAATCCTTTGGAAATTCCACCCTGCACCAGTCACCTTTTCATGGTGAATCCCGAAGGTTTTAAACAAAAGAATTTATTTTTAAAATCCCACCCTGCCATTGAAGTGCGTTTGCAAAAATTGATGGGTTATTACCCCATCTAACTTGACAGAGGGATTTCACAACTCAAGTTTTTATAAGGTGGTTTAATTATGGGTGAAAAATTAGAAGCCTCTTTTTCCGTTCTTATCATGTCCATTGCCTCTTCAGCCGTGATGGCCATGGGTCTAGCTCCGAACCCGCAAACTGGCGAAACATCCAAAGACAAGAATATGGCTCGCTTTAATATCGACCTTCTTCTGGTGCTTCAAGAAAAGACCAAAGGAAATCTGACTGGCGATGAAACCAAATTTTTGGAAAACTTAATAAGTGATTTGCAAATGAAGTACGTGTCCATCTAAAGGAGACTTTGTATGAAGAAGTTCTTAGTGTTGCTTCTTGCGGTGTCCATGGTTGCACCAGTGACTGAAGCACAAACAGTTTTACCAAAAGACGCACCGAAATTAAAACTCAGCGATCCTCTTCCGGGAAATCTTTTTGTTGAGTTGGCAAAAGCCGTAAATCCTGCGGTCGTAAATATCTCGACCACCGCTTTACCGAAAAACATGCCAGGCCGTCGCGATCCGATGTTAGATATGTTGGAACAGCTTTATGGCTTCCGCATGCAACAACCTCAACAACAACAGCGTCCGCAACAAATGGGCTTGGGAACAGGCTTCATCATTCGTGAAGACGGTTTGATCATCACCAACAATCACGTGATCGCAGGTGCTGACGTTATCAACGTTCAGCTGAGCGAAAAATCAAAAGACGTCTATGAAGCGACTTTGATTGGAAGCGATGAAAGAACAGATATCGCGCTTATCAAAATCACTCCGAAAGCCGGTGAAAAACTTCCTTACGCTGTGCTTGGCTCTTCGAAAGATGTCGAAGTCGGCGAATGGGTGGCCGCTTTCGGGAATCCATTTGGTCACGGCCACTCGATGACAAAAGGTATTGTCTCTTCAAAAGGTCGCGACATCACAGAGATCAATAAGATTCCTTTGATTCAAACCGATGCCAGCATCAACCCGGGGAACTCAGGCGGTCCGCTTGTGAATACAAAAGGGCAAGTGATCGGCGTGAACTCGGCAATTGATGCCCGTGCGCAAGGTATCGGCTTTGCGATTCCTATCGATGAAGTTAAATCCATTCTTCCTATTCTTGAAACAAAAGGGAGGATTGCGAGAGGTTACATCGGTGCCGCGTTGGGCGATTTGGATCCTGATGCTGCTGAGTACTTGGGCCTTGGCGATGTTCGTGGTGCGGTTATCACCAACATGGATCCGAAAGGACCTGCTTTCAAATCAGGAATGAAAACTTACGACATCGTGACAGAGTTCAACGGTAAAACCATCCGCAACTCTTTAGACTTGATGGATGCCGTGGCTGATTCTCCGATTGGCAAACCCGCTAAAGCTAAAGTCATTCGCAATAACAAAGAAATGTCATTGTCCGTGAGCGTGGCAGAGCGTGCCGAAGACAAACGCATCGTCAAAGCACAGGCGAAAACTTACGAAGGTCAAAAAGCTCCATTTAATTTAGGATTCTCTGTGATGGATCCAACTCCAGAACTAAGAACAGAATGGGGTCTTCCTTCCGACATGAAGCAACCTGTAGTAATTGAAACCGAGCGCTCAAGTGCTGCTTCCCGCGGCGGCCTGCGCGTCGGCGACGTAGTTCTAGATGTGAACAAAAAGCCTGTGGACAACACCAAAGATGTCCTCAAACACCTCAAAAAAGGCGACAACACCCTCAGAATCGCCCGCAACACCCGCATCCAAATCATCAACATCACCGCCAACTAAAAGGTGCCTGCTTCTTTTTTGAAATCCGGCGCGTTAAAAGCCCACTTTTTGAAGTGGGCTTTTTTATTTTAAGCGCGTCAATACGCATACGTAATATGGGATTTCTTTGTTTACATGCTATACAAATGGGCACTTTGTCTCACTCCGGGACAAGGCGGCCGGGGCTTTAAATGTGAACTAAAAAAATCCTCGACCTAGGTCTTTAGTTTTTTTCGGGTCTTCCGAGAAGAATAACGGACCATAGTATGGCTCCAAAGTTTGCAACAAGAACGACACCGCGAAAGGGACACTACATGAAAGTCACCGAGGTCAAAGTATTTCCAGTCAATGAGGACCGCCTTAAGGCCTACGTGTCCATCACTCTCGACAATTGTTTCGTCGTCCGCGACCTGAAAGTGATTCAGGGAACTAGCGGCCTTTTCGTGGCGATGCCCAGTAAAAAACGCAAAGATGGTCAGTTCCGCGATATCGCACATCCGTTAAATCAGGAAACGCGAACAATGATCGAAGACCTGATCTTTGAAGCTTATGAAAAAGAATTAAAATCCATGGGAGAAACCCTAGTAAATCTCAAACGCCAAAAGGCGCCTAACAGCGACTACGGCGACGATTACTAAGGTTGAAGTTCCCTGCTCATCGCCAACTTGTTTTCTGGTGTGGAGAAGACAAGGGAGGCGGCTTCAAATAAAACCCATGGAACCTTTAAAGCCCGTCGATCCCGACGGGCTTTTTTTATCCAAAAGGTGCCAGGGGACTTTTGGTTTGCGTCCCCTTCTTAACGATCTGTTGACGCATTGAATCTTTTCTTGCTTTTGCAGGGCAAAATCCGTAATTTAGCGATTCGTAAGTCTTCTAATTGGGGTATCGTCAAGTTGGTAAGACAACAGATTTTGATTCTGTCATTCGCAGGTTCGAGTCCTGCTACCCCATCCATTTTCATTTTTCATCAATAAATTCAAATACTTATGAATTAGGAAAATTGCCATATTTCTTCTTTTTCATAGCCATTTTTCTGCACCCATTCCTTTAATTTTTTTTCCATATCAGAAAAGCTAGCTGTGAGAATGGCCGTGTCTTCTTTAAGTATTCCTTCTTTAAGTTTTTGCATTTTTAAGTGGCCTTGTTCTTTTTTAAATTCTTCCGAAGTCATTTTTTTATGTGCGAAAAAAGGTTTATCTTCGGAGATCTCCTCATCGAAATAAGCTCTCTCAAAATCTGGAATACTAGATATTACTTCGGCCAAAACACCCAGCGTTTTCGCATGTTCAACTATCTCAAATATTTTCTCATTCTCTCTCCACATTGCATTGGCAATTGGTTTCTTTTTTCTAATTGCTTTAGGCGCGTCAGTATCGTGCATAATTATATATGGAGTTCCAAATTGATTTAAGATTTTCGCGAACAATACTAAATTTGCTTTTCCCATACAGTTGATTATCACGAGTTCATGTCTATGAAGTTCATCTTGAAATAGGTGACTAAAGACAGTAGCTTCTGTCTCTCCTTCAACAAGAATTACTTTTCTTGCGAAAAAGAATTCGTTAATCGTTGGATGACAACTTCGAATAATTCTTAAATTTTCTCTTTCGTCATCGGTAAAAGTATTTTCTTTTACTGAAAATGCGCTTGTTTCAGCATTGTTTTTAATAGCAACAATTGTGGTATGAGGCTTGGATACATCGATAAAAACCGGCGAGTGCGTTGCAGCCATTACTTGCCATCCATCCACCGAAGCAAGGCTATAAAGTGCCTCTCTTGCAAGTCTTACTAACGGCGGGTGAAGAAATGACTCTGGTTCGTCGATGAGTAAAATTCTTGACTTATCTGCTTTAACTACGCTCTTTCCTTTTTTTAATTTTCCCTCTTCGGCCAATGCTGAAATCGCAGACCAAAGAAAAGTACGCTGAACTCCACTTCCCTGATTCGCCAATGCTATTCCTGTATTTTTATCAGACGTTATTGTTAAGTAAGATCCCGTTCCAATAACCTTTTCGGCTTCAAACTTACCAGATCCAGGACTTAATTTAATTCTATAACCAGGAAAGACATTTTCTACTTTGGAAGAAATCAAATTACATACTTTATCAGCCTCTTCTTTTAACTGTTCCCCTAGTTGGTTCGTTAACGTATTTATTTCCTCTACGATCTTACCAACATTAGCGGCATCAGACTTTATGGCAGTCTTGATAGCTTCAGTTAATAGACCTACAACAGCTTCCTCTATTTTCTCATGACCATCTGTTGCTTTAATCCTCAAAGGAACAGGTATTCTACTTACTAAAAGTGAATCCCATCCACCAACGCCTCCATCAATCCAGTCATTTTTTTTGGGGTCCCAGCTTTGCTTTTTTCCTGAAGAACCAGGGGTCTCCCAGATCCACCGTACTTTAATGCTATCATGTCCATCCTCATCCTTATATTTCCAGTTATCGCCAAGAGTTTTTAAATCTTCAGTCGTAACGTGCGAGAACTCACCAGCAATTATCACTGGAGAAAGGGGTTCTTTATTAAAAAATTTTTCTTTAGCTATGCCTTGTCCTGAAGATGCAAAAGCCTCATAAGCATCTAATATCGTAGATTTCCCCACGTTATTCGGTCCGACTAGAACCACAATATTATCGATCTTTATCTTGCATCCAGTACTTCCGATTGGACCATAATTAGATATTTCCAACTTACTAAGTCTCATACAATCTCCCAAACATATGTGGATAAACAGATTTGTATGTTATTAAAAATAATAATTTGTTTGCATCAATTTCAGAAAAGACTGGCCCTTAACTAGACATAGTTTAGTCATTTAATTTTAAAACTTTGCAGGCCCCGGCTTCGGGACGAAAAAGCGTGACGCTTTTTCGTGGGAGGAGCCGAGCCGGCGGTGATAATTCAGAGGAGATTAGAATAAGGAGCTTCTGACTCAAAGCCAGAGATCTAAAATCTATTTTCAGAACTAAAAAGAAGGCTTAAGAACAGCAAGCCCAATAGCCACTGACGAAAGAATCAAAATTACTCCGTAGTGAATCGCGACGAACTTGGGCTTCTTCTTAATAGCGAACGCAACCAATCCAAGAAGAATCCAACATGCCGTCTTTGCTTGCGCCCAGTTGGGAAAATTCTCGTGCATACCTAGAACTCCAACCAACTTGAACGCTGTCACAAAAACTAAGATCCAACTAATGCCGTGGGTGATGAAGCCCCATTTGCGAAGAGCGTTTTTGCCGCCGATCCAGCATCCGCCGATTATAAATCCCAGGCTGACAACAAGGGCCGCGATACTGATGATATGAAGTGTTTTATACGTTAAATATTCCATGAAGGACCTCTCTAGTTAATGAAGGTCCACTCTAAAACCTCAGGTTAACTTGAGGTCAAGATACAAAAAGCTGCGGTGATACGTTCCTTTAGAGAAGAGCGGCACCGGGACCTTTTTTCGCTAATCTGTCTTTTGGATTTCTTAAGGGGCATTCTTTTAGAGACAAACATCCGCAACCAATGCAACTATTCAGCTGATTTTTCAGCTTCGTCATGTGCGTGATTCTTTCTTCAAGATCTTTTTTCCATTTCGTTGATATCTTTTGCCAGTCGGCTTGGGAGGGTGACCGATCTTGAGGCAACAGTTTCAAGGTTTCTGCGATTTCCAGAAGAGAAAATCCAACACTTTGCGCCGCTTTAATTATGGCAACCACGCGCAACATGCCTCGAGGAAAGCGTCTTTGATTGCCTTCCGTGCGCCATGATTTGATCAGGCCTTTTTCTTCATAAAAATGAATAGCAGATACAGGAACGCCGGATCTTTTCGATAGCTCTCCAACACTCAGTGTTTGCCCTAATTCATTTGCGCCAGACATGCCAACCTCAACTTTACTTGAGGTTTAGCATGCTCGCCCTGGTTCCTCCAGCAAAAACGCTTAAACAGTTTCCGGCTTAAGACTTATCTCTCTGGCTTCCTCACCGTGACTCGAGTTCAGGGGCGTCGGTTCAGGGTAAAGATCCTGATAGGTTTTAATGTGATTCTCATCGATGCGCTTGTACAAGTCCGCGCGGCTGAGATCTTGATGTCTTGAGAATCCCATCGCGCCGATAATATGCGCCACTGTTCCCAGGGTTTCGCCGTGGAAATTCTTAACACGTTCGCGCTTCGTGGGAACGTGAAGACCTTTTACCAAATTTGGATCTTGTGTTGCTACTCCCGTCGGGCATTTGTTGTTGTTGCAGCGAAGGGCCTGAATACAACCCAAGGCCAACAACATCGAGCGAGCCGCATAAGTGGCATCAGCACCAATACAAAGAAGCTTCACGATATCAAACGCCGTCGTGATTTTTCCTGTCGCCAATACTTTTACTTTATCGCGCACGCCAAATTTTTTAAGAGTATCTACGACAATCACCAAAGCGTCGATGCCGGGCATACCCATGTAGTTTGAAAATTCCAAAGGCGCAGCACCCGTCCCACCTTCAGCTCCGTCAACGGCGATGAAGTCAGGATAAGAATTCTTTTTCGCCATTAGCGACACCAGCTCTTCAAATTCTCTGCGATGCCCTAAGCATAGTTTAATACCGACGGGTTTTCCGCCGGAAAGTTCGCGCAAGGTTTCAATGAAGGTCAACATCTCTGCGGCATCGTGGAAAGCACTATGTCCCGGAGGAGAAATCACGTCTTTCCCTAAAGGAACGTTACGAATATTTGCGATCTCTTGCGTGACTTTCTTTCCCGATAAGATCCCGCCATGCCCCGGCTTAGCACCCTGAGAGAGCTTAATCTCAATCATCTTCACATGAGGGTGTCGCGAATTCTTTTTGAAAAGCTCGGGATCAAAAACGCCGTCATGAGTGCGGCAACCGAAATAACCTGTTCCAATTTGCCAAATGAGATCTCCACCCATTTCTAAGTGATACGGAGAAATACCACCTTCCCCCGTGTTATGAGCGAAGTCGCCATCTTTAGCGCCGCCATTCAAAGATAGAATCGCGTTCGTCGAAAGAGAACCAAAGCTCATTGCAGAGATATTTAGTAAAGATAATGAGTAAGGCTGTTTACATTTTTCTCCGCCCACCATGATGCGCAGATCTTTTTCACTGACATGTTTGGGATACATGGAGTGAGTCACAAACTCATAACCTTGTTTATAAACATCGTGCTGAGTTCCAAACGGAACAGTGTCTAAAACTTTTTTGGCGCGCTGATAAACCACCGAACGTTGTTCACGACTGAACGGGCGGCCGTCTGTATTTGACTCGATAAAGTACTGATTGATCTCGGGGCGAATCGATTCCAAAAGATAACGAAAATGCCCAAAGACCGGAAAGTTTGACTTGATCGCATGACGAGTTTGACGAATATCGCGAATACCCAAGGCGAAAAAGGGAACGAAAAAGAAGAGAGATAACAACCCGATCGTCCAATAGAAATAAAATAAAACGTTCAACGCACACACGACCACAAGGGCGATGTAAAACTCTTTTCTCATTATTGAGCCTCGAAATTATGTATCTCTAAAACAATTGCGAAATCTTCAAAGCCCAGTATATAAAACTTTGGCGGATAAAGACAGTCACTTGGACTTAGGCTGTGCGCAGCGCCTTCGGATCCGAACTTCATTCAAGAATTCGCAGTTTACGTCGTGCTGCACCACCACCGCACCATATCAGTTCATCAGTTTTCTGTGGTGTTCCAGATCCAGTCTATCGCGGAACGCAAAATATCCTTTCCGCAGCGCTATAAGATTTCAAACGATGACGTCCTATTTTGAGACGTAGAAATTACCAAATTAAAATCCCCTTTCCCCACCTATTGCCTAATAAGGCCCCCATAACTACCCGATAAGTAATCATATATTTATGAGGAACGTATCCGGTACCGTCCTTGGGACAATCATGTTGGTTCTTTTGCCGCTGTTGAGTGGTTGTACTTTGGAAGTCCAAATCGACTCCGCTGATGAAGTCGTTTTTCCTAGTCTTGATACAACAATAAACTCGTCTAAGCCTTCCAGAAATCATTATCCTTCGATTAAAAGAGCTTTAAATACCGCAACCACTTTATTGAATAAAAAAATTCTTGTAGCTGGTGGCGCCTACGATACCTCTCCCATCCCGGCTACGACTGCACTTACTAGCGTAGAGCTTTATGATCCAGAAACAGGAGTTTGGTCACAAGCCGAAAATCTTCCGCAGGCAAGATTGAACCACACCGCCACTTTACTTCAAGACGGAAAAGTTCTGCTAATTGGTGGAACTACGGCTAACGACGGCTCCGCTTGTCTAAACACCACGGCCATATATGACCCGACTTCAGGCACCTGGAGTACGGCCGCATCTTTAACGACCGGCCGTTGTTATCACACGGCGACTCTTTTAGAAGATGGCCGTGTTGTCGTTATGGGTGGACGAACGACCAACACCAACGTTCTTACAACTTCGAATTACAGCAGTTCTGTCGAGATTTATAATCCTGGAACCAATACGTGGACGTCGGCGGCGGCGATGTCGGCGGCGCGCGCTTATCACAGCGCGGTTTTACTAAAGAACGGAAAAATTCTTGTCGTCGGAGGACGAAACACTTCTACTCTTCTCACAACGGCACTTTACAATCCGAGCGGCAACTCGTGGGCTGCAGGCCAGTCGCTAACTAAATCCAGAAAAGATCACACGGCCACCCGGCTTCCAGATGGAAAGGTTGTTATTATCGGCGGAGTCGATGGCACGACCGCACTCACTGACACTACGATCTTTGATCCGACATTGGGGGTTAATGGAACTTTTTCAGACGGGGCCCCGTTAAGCGTCGTTCGCAAATCTCACACAGCGACTCTTGTCGGGGATAAAATTTTTGTTGTCGGTGGAGGAACAGCTACCACGGCTTACAAAGACACGCTGATGTATAATCCATCGACGAATCAATGGAGCACTTTAGATGATCTGGAAGTTGGCCCCCGCATTTTCCACACAGCGAATATTGCTGGAAAATATTTAGTGGTTCTAGGCGGAATTCCCTCACCAAGCACTACCGCATCTGTTCACGCCACACCTGAAAAATTGGATCTTTCTGCTTATGTGTGGAAATCAGAAGCCTCAATGTCGGTGGATCGCTTCATTCCTGCTGCGGCACTTTTGAAAAATGGAAAAGTATTAGTCGCTGGTGGTTTATCAACGGCTCCAACGTTTGTGTATCAAGCCTCCAGTGAAATCTTTGATCCTTCTACCAATACTTGGAGTGCAGCGGCTTCCCTTCCCGCAGCACGTGTGCGCAGTACAGCCACTGTTCTTTCTAATGGCAAAGTCTTGGTAGTTGGCGGTCAAGACGGCGCAGGTACTTTTAATTCGAGTGTCATTTATGATTCCGATTCTGATACTTGGAGTTCAGGACCCTCCATGTCTCACTATCGCTCTGCACATACCGCGACACTTTTACCGAATGGAAAAGTTCTGATCATCGGTGGTACTGGCGATATGGGTGGTACGTCCCTTCCCGCCCCCGCTGAAATTTACGATCCCACGACAAACTCGTGGAGCTTAACTCCGAATATGCCCACTCCTAGTTACTTCCACACCGCGACGCTGGTACCTGATGGGACAGGTGGAAAAGTTTTTGTCATTGGCGGATCATCGACCACCTTTTTAGCGTCATTGCAAATTTACGATATCGCTTCGAACTCTTGGTCCGTGGCAGCCTCTCTGACGGAAGCGCGATCGGGCCATACTGTGACATATTTAAATGGAAAACTTATTGTGGCCGGGGGTTACAGTCCTTCGGGCGCCTTAAGCTCAGTTGAGATCTATGATATCGCAAGCAACACTTGGAGTGCAGGCGCTTCGCTTTTAGTGGCGCGAAATGCCGCAGGAGCTATCGCACTGGCGAGTGGAAAAGTATTAGTGATTGGTGGTCAATCCACAACTGGTGCCGGCCTTGTCAGTTCTGAAATTTATGATCCTGCTACTAACACATGGACGATGGATCAAAGAACTCTCAATGAAGGCCGAGCGATGTCTCCTATTTTCACGTTGAATGACGGCCGTCTTCTTCTCGTCGGTGGCGCAGATCCAGCAAATGCCATGGCCACGGTTGAGTCTTACAGTCTTAGCCCGATGACTTCTCCAGAATGGAAAGCTCCATCACTTTTAACAGGCAGATCTTATCACACGGCGACCTTGCTGAACGATGGCCGAGTGTTCGTCGCTGGCGGAGTTGAAGGCGCAAATCCTGCAACAAGCACGAGGATATATACGCCTTCTTCGAACACGTGGACGACGGGACCGAATCTTTCCACGTTCCGCGGATATCACACGGCGACACTTTTAACTTCGGGAAAAGTATTTATCGCGGGCGGAATGAATGCGAACAACGATGCAATCCAGACTGCTGACGTGTATGATCCAAACACGAACTCGATCACAACGATAAACATGGTCGTACCTCGCATGCTCCATTCGGCAATCCCTTTGCCTGGAGGGAAAGTTCTTGTTTCGGGTGGGACCAACAATATCACATCTATAACTACCAAAAATGAAATTTGTGATCCCGCTCTAGGCTCCTGCACGGCTTCCTCGGATCGCCCTAATGGTTCTTACGATCTCGCCGTTGCCTTAAAGACAGGGGAATATTTATTTGTAGGCCCTTTTGGAGTTAATCTTTATCAGCCTCTTACTGATACGTGGACTGCGGCGGCTTCAATGACCTCACCGCGCGCTTACCATACGGCAATCACATTGGCCTCTGGAAAAGTTCTGGCTCTGGGAGGAGTGGATGTGAGCACCGGCAACCCCACAACCACGACGGAGATTTATGATCCTACCACAAACTCCTGGAGTGCTGGTCCTTCCTTGGATGCGGCACTGCTCTTTCCGGTAGCAAATCTTCTGTCTTCCGGCGAAGTCGTGCTTACGGGCGGCTTGGTCGGCATTTCAACGACGTCCGATAAAAATGTTCGCGTGTATGACCCAGTAGCAAATCGGTGGACGTTAGCGCAGCCATTGAAAGAAGCTCGCAGTCATCACACGGCGACGCTTTTAAAAAACGGACATCTGATGGTCTATGGAGGAGAGAATTCCACCTTTGGCGCTCTCCCCTTCTGGGAACAAGTTTTTGAACCTTAGCCAATGCACAAGACAAATAAAAAGCCGCTTCTTTTTCAAGAGCGGCTTTTCCAAGCTAGCAAAAAATGAATAATTATTTGTAACCGACTTTATTCATCAACTCTTTTGCTTTCGGAGCTTTTTCAGCGATCGTTCCAACGTTTGTTGTATCTTCAACGAATGCGCCGAAGTTGATCAATGTTGGAGCAATTTCAGCTGTGCGGTTCGATGGGTATTGGCTGAAACCGTTAGCTACAACTTCTTGAACTTTTTTAGAAGCAAGGTACTCAAGTAGCATGTTGGCTTCTTTCAAGTTTTTGGAAGCTTTCGTGATACCGATACCAACGCCGTTGATATGCGCACCAACGTCTTTTTGGTTTGAGAAGAAAGGTTTCACTGGGAAACTTGGGTTGTCACGAACAAGAGGAGCCAAATAGTAAGTGTTCGCAATACCTACAGAGCAAGTTCCGCTCGCGATAGCGTGGATAAGATCTGTATCACCTTTGATTGGATCAAGGGCTAAGTTATTCACCCAACCCGCAAAGATCTTTTCAGTTCTGTCTTCACCTAAGTGGTGAACGAATGAAGCACCCAAGGCTTCGTTGTAAGAGTTGTTAGAAGTTCTTAGGCAAAGGTGCCCTTCCCATTTAGAATCAGCCAAGTCTTCATACGTTGACAAGTCTGCTGGGTTTACTTTGTTCGTGTTGTACATGATCACGCGGGCGCGATAGAAAATCAAAAACCATCTGTTGTTCGCATCAATCAAGTGAGCAGGGATGTTTTGCGTAACATACGGAGCATTGAAAGCTTGCAAAAGACCTTTGCTGTCCGCTTGTCCTAGGTAAACGATGTCTTTATCAAGATATAAGTCCGCTGGTGTGTTCGCGCCTTCAGCGGCAAGACGATTTACAAGATCCGTTGAACCAGCATTTACCACTTCCACTTGGATACCAGTAGCTTGAGTGAAGGGAGCAAAGATAGGTCCCAAACGAGCACCGTCGTAAGAAGAGTAAACGACCAATTTATCAGTTTTAGCGAAGCTGACACTTGCAATTAGGGACAAAAGAACGCCAACAATCAATTTTGACATGACAGATTTCCTTTCACTTTGTGTTGGCGGGTTGTCGGCCATATAAGCGTGAAAGTCAAAGAATGAGAATTTTGTATTCAGTAGGTTTTCAACTACTGGGTGTTTAGGCTGCTAAGTAGATTCTTTTGAATATGATCCCTGTATCAAAAAGGGTTCTAGCACGTAAGTCCATTCCCACTATCGTCACAACTTTGTCCTTCATTGAACTCACTTGGCGGAGTCACCGCAGGCGGAACTTTATGCTTCTTCATGCAAGTCGTATGCGGAATCATATCTAATCCTTGGCGAAGTTTGGTTTCACTTTGGTATCCCACCGAGTGAGCCAGTTCTTTACCTTCAGGTGATATCAAACTCACAGTGGGCACCGCACGTACGTTGAAGAGATCCGCGATTTTCTGATTTTCAGCTTTCCCTACATTCACCCGAACAATTTGTACATTCTTGGAGTTACATTCTGCTTCGACCGCTGGAAGATAGGACTCCATTGCGTGACAAACGGGGCACGTATCCGTATGGAAGAACAGCAACTTGTGCGGGGCAAGTTTAGAATCGTTTAAAGTTAGTTTTTCGCCCGTTGAACTCACGAACTCAACTTCAGTCACCGCGGTTTCCTTTTCAAAAACAGCAGGAAGATTGCTTTGGGTTAGTATAAAAACACCCAAGATCATTAAGCCGTACCCCGTCGCTTCTTCAATTTTTGGAAGATATTTGCGGATAGCTTTAAGCTTTTCAGACACAACTTCGCCCCCGAAAGCCAAAGCTACAAAAGGCGCTACGACTCCGGATCCAAAAGTTAGCATCATCAAAGCACTCTCCCACAGCGTGCGATCCTTTGTTGCCACATAAGCCAAGACGCCACCAAGGATTGGTCCTACACACGGTGTCCAAGCTAATCCAAAGGTCGCGCCAAATATGAACCCATGAAGTGACTTTGGAAAATACTTTTTAATATCTGGCAAATAAGCGGATCGTGACATCCAAGAAAAAGCCTTAGAGTCATCACTATTCTTTAAAACAAGTCCCGACATTTTAAGGCCGTAAAGTAGGATGATAATTCCTGAGATTATCAGAAGATAAACCTTTGATTCGCCCAAGAAATCGGTGACGAAAGGAAGGCTCATTCCCATCAAAGTAAAGGTCAAAAGAAAACCTAGAGAGAAAAGCAATGTCGCACGAACTCGTGCAAACTTCGATGTGCCTTCGGTCATAATATAGTTCGCTGCCACAACAGGAACCATAGGCAATACACACGGTGATATAAAAGTACCTAATCCTGCAGCAAAGAGACCTAACCATGTGAATGTCATATTTTATCTCCCTGAATCAATTGAAGTTGGAAGGGGCTATCTCTTAATCGATAGGCTTTATAACCGTGTGCACGTAAGTGGCGGACAGCTTCAGTCGCATAGGAACAATACCGTCCTCGACAATACACATACACAGGTTTTGTTTTCAGCAAACCCAAAGTTTTTGGATGAGTGGATTTAACAAGAATTTCTGCAGGAATCGCTAAAGCTCCAGGGACTTTTGTCATCGCAGATTCTTTAGCTGTGCGAGCGTCCACAAGCAGAGCCTTGCCCTCTGCTACCAGATCAAATACTTCACCCGGAGTTTCATCTGCAAGCAATGTTGAGTCCGTCAAAAGATCTTCTTTGTGATTTAATTCCTCATCCACTTCGTGAGCTAGATTCTGAAATCCCTCCCATAGTTGAAGAACCATGGGATTGGTGACTCGATAGATACGACTGAGTTTGCGACGCTCACAACTCACGATTTTCATTCGAGCAAGTCGTTGTAAATGTTGCGAAACATTTGCGACTGATTCGCCCGTTTCAATGGAGAGTTCTTCAACACTACACTCGGCTTGCGCCAAAATCTGAACGATTTTTAAACGCGCTGGAGAAGCAAATGCAGAAACAATTTGACTGATGGTCTCATAGACACCTTTGCGAAGGTCTTTGGGATTTTGCGTATCAGTCGAAGGGTGAGTTGTTTTCGTCATGTATTCAAGTGTTCAATAGATTACTTGAATAGTCAATGGGTGAAAATAAACCCCGTAAATACAAGCATTTACGGGGTTTACGAGTGAAGTCGCTACTTCGAAATCGAGAATCGAGACGCTAAACTTTGCGCCAAATCCTCTTTACGCAAAACTGTTAATAAATCAATACAATCAAAATTTTCATCAAAAGCCGGTTCGCACGCAACCTGCGCCCCCAACTTCAAATAAGATTTTAAAAGAGAAGGAATAAGCTCTTGCGCTTCTGCGGATTGCTCTTCCGTCAGTCCTTTGTCGAAGTACTCATACCAGTTTCTAAAATCCTGCATCGTGAACTTCTTCGTTGGTTTGCAGGGATACTTATTGGAAACCAAGCCCTGGTCGACAAGATACTTCTGAGTCAAAGCAGCTTCGCGAGGTGAATTGATTTTTAAACTAGAACAGCCAAAAAGAACTTTGGCTTCACTTAAATTCATGTATTCCGCAATCCCTCTCCATAGGAGCGAAATGATCGAGCCTTTGCGATAGTCTTTATGAATGCAAGCACGGCCTAGTTCCAAAAAAGGACCTTCGTTTTCGCTGAAAAACTTTTGCAGTTCAAATTCTAAGGCCGTGTAGGACTCTTTAGAAAACTTCGAGCAGTTGACACGGTACGTACCGATGATCTTTTTCAATTCCTTATGAACGATGATCAAATGATCGAAGTAGTAATCGAATTTATCAAAATCAAGTCCCGCCCCCGTCATTCCGCGGAATTCCTGATTGAACACTTCATGGCGCAGACGAAAACTTTCGATCAATTCTTCAGGAGTCTCGGCAGTTTTAATCACATAAGAGCCGACTTCAATATTCATATTGATTTTGGCTTTGAATTTATGGACTCGATTCCAACGAAGCTGCGTAGTTTGCTTTAATTGATCGACTAATGCCATCATGGATTTCCCCCGGGTGAATCAAGGACATTAAAAATTGAAGAGCTGCAAAATAGGTTTTAAAGACATCGTCAGCGCTTCCCAACGAGGGATTCACCTCTACGATATCTACAGAACTCAAAGATGGGTGCTGTGAAAGGCTTCGTCCTAACGTCGTCACATCATCCAACGTCAATCCTTGAGAAACAGGAACGCCGGTGGAAGGCGCTACTTCAGGACTTAAGCTGTCGATATCAAAACTGACATGCAAGGGTCTTCCTTGAACTTGAGAAAGAACTTTGCGAGAAATCGTTCTCATTCCTTGAGAGCGAACATCCGACGCGGTGAACGCGGTAATTCCTAGTTCCCGCACGATTTCTTTCTCAAAAGGATCTAGATCCCGTACACCCACATAAATAAGACGGTCTGCCCGCACGACATTCTGAATCCAAGAAAAATGAGTGGAAGCAATTCCCTGCACGTTTAACAAGATCGAAAGAGGCATTCCATGCAAGTTTCCGCTCAAAGAGGATTCGGGAAGATTCACATCCGTATGTGCATCAATCCAGACAATATAGCCCTCAGGATTCTGAGAGGCAAAGGCACCGACCGTCGCTAAAGCCACGCTATGATCGCCACCCCAGTTTAAAAGAACTTCGGGTTGTTTTAAGAGATACTGAATTCTTGCGTAGGCTTCTTTATAAGGAAGCCAATTAAAAAGAGAAATGTCGTCAACAGAGCGAATCTTTGTTCCGTAAGGCTCGTTGCTTAAGACTTCTCCACAATCAATCAGGCTATATCCCTGCTTCTTCAAGAAAGGAAAGTACTGACGAAAATATTCGTGAGAACTCTTAAGTCCGTTTTGCTCCTGGCCCACTTCAAAGCCCAGGCCCAGAAAATTGATTTCCTTCATTAAGTAAAGGGTGAAAGCAAAAATACATTTTGTCGTGTCATGGTTTTGTCAGGTCGTCTTGACTTAATCAAAACATGGATTCTTTCATCAATGCCTCTATGATCAGGGCATGAAAGCCATTACATCATTGACTGATTCTGTGGGACTCTTCGCAAAAACCTATCACTACTTGCAAAAATCAAAACATCCCGAAGCCAGCGTGGAGGATCTAAAACTTCAATGGGCGCAAGACATGCTTTCTCGCTTGCGTATTGATCTTGCAGTATCAGGGAAGGTTTCAGAGCAAAAGTCGCTGCTGTTCTTGGGAAATCACGTAAGCTATCTCGACATTCCCCTTCTTATGAGCACCGTACGAGGTCTTTCTTTCGTCGCGAAAGAAGAAGTCGGTTCTTGGCCCATCATCGGATCGGCTGCAAAAAAAATTGATACTGTGTTTGTGAGGCGCGAAAGCGGATCTTCTCGACAGCTCGCAAGGCAATCTGTCCAGGAAGCTTTAAGCAATGGTCAGCGCATAGCCATTTTCCCTTCAGGGACGACTTGCATGCACGAAAAGAAAGTATGGCGTCGAGGAGCTTTTGAAATCGCTTACGAAAAGAATTTTTTCTTTCAACCTTTTCGTATTACTTATTTACCCTTAAGAGCCGCAGCCTATATCGACGACGACTTTTTGCCATCGCATTTGTACAATCTTTTTGGCTTAGAACGAATTCACGCCAAATTGGAATTCCACGAACCGGTGCAAATTAAAGATCCGGTCGTGGATTGTGAATACTGGCAGAAATGGACCAAAGACTTCGTCACTGCCAGCCAAAACTAAAGCCGCACTCTGCTAAAAAGCAGAACCCGGCGCAGACTTGAACGCGGATGCGTTTTTACTTTCGATTTTTCTTAGCAATAGACAAAAGAAAAGCGTTCTCGCCCTTCTTACTTATCTTCGTTTTTTGTGGGGAAGGCTTCTTCGGCGCTCGCTCGACTTTTTCGGGCTTGGATAACTCGGAAGATTTCACAGGAATTCCGAGCAACATATTACCCCGCGATATTTCACGCATCATCTGCTTCACTTCGTCCTCAAAATTTTCAGACTCTGCCGGGATATAAAGCCAATCTTTATTCGCGGGATGGTTTTCTAAAAAAAGATATTTTAGGAAGAACGCATTCTGAGCTTTCTTTTCAACAGGAAAAATACACCCGTTCCAAAGTTCGAAAGGATAGCTGACACCTTTATGCTCATAAAGTCCGCGGCGCTCGACCAAAATAAGGACAAGCTTCATGTCGACATAATAAGCCATGCCCCCATTTTTAGGGACACAGTCGTAGCCAACAGGCAAAAGCTCTTCGATCCAAAGAAGATTGTGAATGGGTGATTGCTCCATGTTCCAAAGAATACATTAGAAATACCCCCTGGACACCTTTATATTTAAAATTAGATTTGGAGGTGTCCCATCAAATTTATAAAATATAGAGACCGTAAAGATGCCGGTCACCGCTTGGCCACCTTCCTAAAACAGAAAGGCCATCCTCTTAATCGCGATTCTGTTTTGTTAGCTCTCCCTCGAGGTGGGGTGCCTATTGCGCACGAACTATCTCATTCTCTGGACATCCCGTATGATGTTCTTATCGTACGAAAAATTGGTCATCCCGAAAATGAGGAATTTGGTATCGGGGCCCTGACAGAAGGAAACTTTTTTTTGATCAATCCAGACATACCGGCAGAATTTAGACCTTCCGAAACGGCCGTGCAAAAAACAATAGATAAAGAGAAGAAAGAACTCGAGCGGCGCAGACAGCTATACCGTGGCGGCAGAGACCTGAAAGAGCTTAAAGGTAAGACAGTCTATCTGGTCGATGACGGTCTTGCGACGGGAGTCACGGCGCGAATTGCCGCTAAGTATGTGCAAAGCAAGGGAGCTAATGAGGTCTATCTTGCCGTGCCTGCAGGTTCCCTCAGAGCGGCGCAGGAAATGCGCGAAGAAATAGATGATGTTCTTTGTCCTTTAGAAACCGACGCCTTTGCCTTCGTGGGGCAATTTTATGAAACCTTCGGGCAGGTCTCTGACGAAGAAGTGATTCAACTTCTTCGCTTACGACAGAAGACACATTCATAACCACCTTCATATTCCCTGTTCAAAAGTTTTTCACAAAAAATCGTTTTATCTGGATCGAACATCTCTATTTAAATCAGCGTATCAAGCTGAAATCATTATATTCTAGGCGGCGTTTCTTCTGTTTAATATTGTCCGAATTTTTATAATGACGTCTATGGAACTATTACGACATCTTGTTGTCTTCAATGTATTCCTGCTGGGTTTTTCTTCTTATGCGCATGCAGAGTGGAGTTCAAGAAACAGATTGGAAGTCGGGATGACGGACAACGCACTACGAACGGATTCGGAAAAAGAGGGCGATTTTTTCTTTTTGGCGGGAACGTCGAATAAATTTTATTCCGTTTCGGGGCACACATTGGGACTTCGTCTTCAATACCAGGACTATAATAAAACGGACACCAACGACATGCTTTCATTTGGTGTTTCCGATGAACTTGATTGCTTGGGTAACAGAACTTGCGAGTTTGAATTGAAAGGTCAAGAATACGTGCACGGAGAACCGGCAACAACGGACTCTTCTTTCAATAACTACGCATTTGCTGCGGCGGTAACCCAAAGCAAAAACCTTCGTCAAAGTCTGACTTTGGATTTAAGCGCGGGATATGAAGCGCGCAGCTTCTCGTCATTAAGCCGTTTTGATAATTCGATCTTCGGCAGTGCCACTTTGGGCTACGATCTTACATCGCAAGTCTATATAGAGGGTTATGGCGAAGCTGGAGTGATTCTTTCTTCAGCGAGCGAATACAGCGCCTTTTATATCGATATGTCCGTCTTAACGGACTATACACTGAATAGATTTTGGAATATCAGTGCCGAACTTGGACTAAAACAAACAAGTTTTTTAAGTCGTGATTTAACGACTGAAACTCAAGTCACCCGCAAAAATGGCAAGGTTGTCAGTCAGGTCGACACCTCGAAAGAGACCTACAGCGCGCTCTATCTTTCCGCCGAAGCGATGCGACGTTTTACAGCAAACTCGTCCGGCAGCTTCGTATTACGGTCTTACCAACAGCGTTCGCGCAGCGGTTATCAAGATTATAAAGAAAACGAAATATTGGCAAAGTGGCTTATCACTTTCTAACGAAGGAGTGTTAAATGAACAACAAACTAATTCTGTCAGTCCTAGTTCTGGCTTTGACGAATCCGATGCTGGCTAGAGCCGAAGACGAAATCACTGCCGCTGAAACACAGATCACCGAAGAGGCCACTCAGCCTGACTATGAGGCCCGACTTAAAGAAAAATACAGTCTGACCGACGAACAAATTCAGGCCATGAAGGATTCCAAAATATCTGAATCCCAATTTGCCGTTGTTGGAGCTTTAAGCAAAGAATCCGGTAAAACAGTGGATGAAATTTTGAAAATGAGAACAGAAGACAAAATGGGCTGGGGGAAAATCGCTAAAGAGCTGGGTTTGCATCCGAGCACTATCGGTCAAGCTGTCTCTGGAATGAACCGCCAAGATGCCAAAGCTCATGAGAAACATGAGTCTCGCGATAGCAAAAAAGAAATGCGTGAAGCCAGAAAGGAAGAGCGTAAGCAAATGCGTGCCGAAAAAAAGGAGGAACGTAAACAAGCTAAGGCTCAAAGAAAAGATAAGAAAGTTCAGTAATCGATGAGACTATTTCAGGGGGCCCAGCGCCCCCTTTTCTTTTTACATTTGTGCCGGCAATAACGCCATTCGCGATTTGACTCTCCCCGCCTCTAGCTCTTCAAGCCAGTGATTCACATCTTTCATCGGTGCCGTTTCGACTTGAGGTTTGATTTTTCCTTCAGCAATCAATTGGAAAATTTCATGCATCTCTTGGTGAGTTCCCCAGAATGCGCCTTGCACTCGCACCTGATAGCTGATTAGCGGTGTACTTATTACGGGAACATGCGAAGAGCCTAAGCCCACCAACACAATCGTACCCCCGGGGCGTACCAAAGTTTGCGCTTGAGTGAACGTGGAATCACGACCGACAAAATCCACAACCACATCAAACGAAGCGGGCTTGATTTTTTTCTCAATCTCTTTAGAGTTGACCGTTTCAGTAGCGCCAAATTTTTTCGCAAGCTCTAAGCTTGATTCGCGCAAATCAGTGGCAGTGACTTTGGCACCTAAGGCAACCGCCACTTGCACACCATTAATTCCTAAGCCTCCTAAACCGATCACTAAAACTTTCGAGTTGGTTTGCACTTCACCTAAAGTTTTAATTGCGTGATAAGGAGTCAATACCGCGTCCGTCGCAACGGCCGCCACTTCGGGAGAAACTCCTTTCGGAACTTCGACAACGTTTCTAGCTGGCACGACTAAGAAGTCCGCATAAGCGCCATCTTGTCCTAGCCCTACAAAGGTTCTGCCGGGACCGTTACACAGGTTATCGTGACCGGTGCGGCAGTAGGAGCAGTCACCACAAGGATTGGGACCGTGAACCGCATAAAGACCACCGATCTTTATATCCGCAGTGACTTCATTTCCCTTTTCTACAACTTCGCCACAAGCTTCATGTCCCATGGTGAAGGTATTCGGATAAGGAACTTCTCCCGCAAGAACATGAAGATCGGAGTGACAAATTCCAGCGGCGCGAACTTTTAGCAAGACATCTCGTGCGCCAGGTTTAGGTTTAGGAATATCCGTGAGTGAAAGTTTTTTTTCGCCAGGTACGTAGCGAGCTGCAAACATAGAGTCCTCCTCAGTGAGAACTCCTAATTTAACTTTTAATTTCTAAAACAAAAAGCTGTGTAGAAAGAACTGTTAAAATACTGCAGAACAATGTACAGCTCGCTTGTGAACTACATAACGTTGGGTCCAGTAAACCGTCCCCATTTATCGCGATATAGAGTAAAAAAAAGCCCAACTTTTATTGTTGGGCTTTTTTCAGAAATAAAGGATCTGCTATTAGCGGTTAGCAACTTCTTTAACAGAAAGAACTTTGCATTTTCCCGCTTTGTCTTGGATTTGTACTTCGTAGTCCACTTCCCAAGTTTCGCCATCTTCGTTGTTGTCAGCAATTGTCACAGTGTAAAGATAAGGATTGTTCCAACCTTCTTCTTTAACGGAAGAATATTGAATGCCTTCAGAACCTTGAACAGTTCCTACAGCAGCTTTGTAAGTGCGAATTGCCGCGGCTTTTGCGTAGTTTTCGCAAGGGTTTGCTGCAAACGATTGAGCAGAAAAAAGAAGAACAAAAAGAGCTAAAATAGACTTCATGGTTATCTCCTAATAATTTAAATCGATGGGAAGTCTTATAGCGCACTTTACGAAAAAGAATTGTCAAGATTGGGTGGGCATGAAGAAATTATCCTCTCTGAGCGAGCATCATCAGGCTGGCGTGAACGGTGGTAAAGCCTAGCACGGCACGACCACCCACCCGACTTTGATCCGAGAAATTCCACGTCAACAGTCGATTTTCTTGGAAACTATATGTCGAGCCCAATATTCCGATTAAAAGCCTGCCTGCGAGCCGAGTTGTAAAAATATTCTAACTCAACCAGGAAACGAAAACGTTCGTGCAAAAGAGTTCCAGAAATAACAATTCTGCATGTAATAAGTTTCGGCATCGGTTGAATACCCGTAGTGCCAACCAGCGATTTCACCATTAACGAAAATCCCTAAGCGCAGTCGATAGCGAGAATCCTGAATTCTTCTTTGCTTGATTTGGGCTTTGGCTTCTTCGCTAATTTCCGGAGTGACTGCAGCATCCGCTTGATTTTCAAAGGCCTTATTGAAATGACTTTCAAGAATTTGAGTTAGTTCTTCAAGTGAAAGTTCTTTTACGAGAATGCCAGGTTCAATTTCTTGCGAAAACATTCGAAGTCCTTTCAGAGCAAAAATTCGACAGTCAGAATAATGCCACACGCTGAGTAAATATTCATTTGATTTGAGGGCAGAAAGGACAAACCCACTGCCACGGTGGCAGTGGGTTTTAAAAAACTTGGCAGGAAGAAATAGATAATCTGGGTAAACCATCCTCGGCGGCAAACTGTCGTCGCCTTGATGTTTACGCGTAAAGGAAAATTCTTGTATTAGATACTAAACCTCGATAAACCCTTTGCATGAAGAATCAAAACTTCGATTTTCAGCCCACTCTGACTGGAGAGCTTCTCAAGGTAAGACCTTTAAAAAGCAACGAGTTCGACTTGCTTTTTGCCGTCGCTTCGGACCCTTTGATTTGGGAACTTCATCCTCAGCGTGAACGCTACAAGAAAGAAGTCTTTGAAAAATTCTTTGAGCTGGCGATCAAATCTGGCGGGGCCTTCGTCATCGAAGAAAGTGGGAAGGCCGTGGGTAGTTCACGCTACTACGATTATCGTCCCGAGCTTTCTCAGGTCGCTATCGGATATACCTTTTTGGCAAGAGCTTATTGGGGCGGACTCTACAATTGCGACCTAAAAAGGATCATGCTTCTTCATGCATTTAAGTTTGTCGACAATGTGATCTTTGAAATCGGCGTAAACAACCTTCGATCGCGCAGGGCCATTGAAAAATTGGGCGGCCGCCTAACAGGTCACGTGGATCTTGATGGTACTCCGCACGTCGTGTACACAATCACGAAGAGCAGTTTTAATTTTTAAATTAAGAACCAGAGCGACCAAAAACCTGTGTCATCATAGCTTTGCCACCCGTTTCCACGATTTCACCGTGGGCCAGGATGACGCGATCAAAATCAAAAGATAAAACTTTATCCAAGGATCTGTAAAAGGCGGTCTTATCTTTAATGAAAAGACGTTTTTCTGTTTTCGTCCAGCCAAAGTGTCGATAGCTTCCCAAAAGAGTCAAAAAGAACTTCGTCATTGCGGAATCGGAATGTTGAAAATTTGTCGCAAGATCCGAAACGATAAGACTTTTTGTTTTAGGATGATAAAAGACCACTTCATTATAAAATGGTGCGCCTTCGATAAATACGTGATGCAGGTGCGGGTTCCACGGAAAACTTTGTTCGTTGCTAATGACACCGTCAAATTTAAAGTCGCTTCTTTTCTTATCTAATTCAGGCGCACAGAATACAGCGGCTTCGGGAAAACGCTTCTTGAAATCCGCAATATAAAGATGATGCATTTTATTGGGGGCTACGGCCCATCGCACCCTTCCCGTAGCCTGTAGGTCACTGGCAAGATCATCCGTTAATTTGATCGGAGAATGAACGAACACATTTTCGTCCAGACGAACCGCCGTCATGCGAGCGCCGATTTTAACACCATAAAATTTAAGGTCTTGATCTTTAGTCCAAACGTCTGCCATTGACGGTCCTCCATAAAAATTTAGAATCCAAGTGCGGAGGCCAAGAAGAATTGGCCCATCGTTTTGTCATCTTCAAGTCTTTGCAGAACGCGCACTCCGAAAGTCATCGGTAAGAAGCGCAGAATCTTTGATTCAAAATACATCTCGGCGCCATAGCTGTTCAAGGTGGCATTAACATCTTCATCTTTCACAAAAGTCGAATCAAAGAAAGCCGTAGAATAAAGGCGGCGTAGGTAATACCAGCCGCCAAAATTCCAATCAGGATAAGCTAGCGGCACAACGTAGTTCCCCGAGACCTTTTGATAAAACGGGACGTTTTCATAGTCATATCCACGGGAAAACACATAACCCACTACTGTTTCATCGGGAAGAAAACGATACGAGGTCAAGGAAGCATCCTGCTTCTGCTCATCATACGTCACCATAAAGCCGTCGTTATCAGCAAAGGCCGGGGTATTTAAAACGGCCTTCTGGAGCACACGATAAGAAGACATCATCGAGTTGTCGGGTTGATCGGCATCATCATAGCGAATTGTGTAATTTAAAAGCCAAGGAGCAATGATAGAACGCGCTTTAAGACTTTTATTCCAAGTTAAACTTACTACCGAAGAAGTTTTATAGAAGAACGAAGTTTCATCTTCGTTCACGACATCGTTAAACTCATACGACGAAGTGTCCGTGTAGGCGGCACTTCCACTCAAAACCCCCGTGAAATTATAAAGTCCCCACTTTTTAATATAAGGAAGAAGAACCCCCAGTCCGGCCGTATTCTCTGTCCACTCTACTTTGTCATCCGTGTTGAAGTCTTCAACAGAGCGGCCGCGGTTTTCCACTTGCAATCGGAAAATCGGATAGTACTTTTTAATATCAAAGTTCAAATCAGCGAAAGCTTTTCCCTCTTCCGCACTGGATCCCAGAGTCGCTGAAAGACTTAAAGTGCGAAGATAGTTATCGGTTTGTAAGCCGAGCCCGCCGCCGCGACCAACATTAAGGCCCCAGGTATGAGGAATGAATAACTTCTTATCAAAGTCAGGATAGGGCTGCGCCTGATATTGATCTGCATTCTTCGTATAAAGATCGGCTTGATCCGGGAATGCCTGGGGTGCAAATCCATTGTAGTTATCCGAAGGGGATGCCCCTAAGTACTTAAAATCAACCAACTGCGCTGCTTCGAACGCCCCACAAGATGAAAGAGGTGCTGTTGAAACCACCGAACCATAGGTATCTTGATTGCTATAATAGAAATTTTCGCCATCAGATGAAGGCGTGTAGGCCCCTAGCTTCGTCGATGTACAACGAGCAAAACTTTGTCCATCATACTTAAACACTTCCGTGTGACCTTGATATTGCCCCTCGAAAAGCAACTGCCCCTTGGCATCGACAAAAAGAGAATGCAGCATATTGCGGGACGGAGGCAGAATTTCTTTCGTTATCTTTTGCGTTTTTAAGTCCACGATGACCAAGGACTTTAAGCCGGTCTTACCGCCAAGGATCACGACGGCGTTGGCATCATCAAGGTATCTCACTTCGGCCACTTTCGATTCAGGAAGCGCAAAGGATTGCAGAACTTTTCCATTCAAATCAAATTCGGTGATATGCCAGGTTTGATCCGTTTTAAAACGAGTTGTGATAATTTTCGAACCCGCCTTATTAAAGCTCGGATTGTAAATGCGTTCTCCATCAGTGACCTGTTGCTTCTTTCCCGATTTTAGGTTCAGCACCACGAGGTCTGAACTGCCTTTGTGTCCGTAACGTTCGTCGGGAAGAAATTGCGTGTACACCGCATGATCAGCCGTCAGATCAAACCCCATGATTTCGCGATTGTACGGAAATTCCGCCACAACATGTTCTTCACCACCCGCTTGACGAATCAACTGCGGGTGCGTGTCCAAGGTCTGACGGATGAAGTATAAAGAGTCGCCGACTTTATAAGGAGCAGAATGTTCGCGAAAATCCTCTTTCGCCTCCGCACCTGGCATGTCGTCCTTCCACTTCGTGCGAAGATCGTTCATAGCCTCGTTGTAAAAATCCTGGAAGCTTTGGCCTGTTACGTTTTTAAATGCGACATACAAACGCAAAGGAATCGGAAGTCTTGAAACTTCGCGAATCACGTTTTCCCAAATGTCTTCTCCATACTTTTGCGTTCCGTAAGAAATCAAGGCATAGCCGTACACATATTGATTCGGCAGATCCGTCCGATAAGAACCACTTAGGAATTGATCATAGGTGGGAATTTTATCACTAAGGACCAAAGCTTTTAATCGCGCCATAAAACGAGGGGAGCGCCCCCGTCCTCCGTCAGTGTACTTCGTTTCCGTCCATACGGCGTCCCCTTCAAAATACCAAGATGGCAAACTCATCGCCATGGCCAATTGCTCGCCGAATTCACCCATCAAGAAATAAAGAACGCGCGTCCCATGTTGATTGAAAAAATCAAATTGATTGACGTGGCGGTATTCATGAATTGACAGCGTTTGATACCATTCTGTCGAACCGACATAAGGAAAAAACATGGAAGACGTAAACCACTCACTTCTTCTAGGCGCCAAGGCCACATAGCCATTCGGCTCCGCAACTTCAGAACGAATCACAAGATCAAACTTCTTCGGCGTTTCGATGCCGTAGGTGTTTCCTACGACGCGCGAATAATGCTCTACTAGATTTGCGATATAAACGGATTCGACTTGCAGATAATCAGGATAAATAACTCGGACAGATTCGTTCTCAATAGAGTGCCACTGAAGATGTGGCGAGCTCTGCGCCAAATCAGGAATCACATCCACCGCGAAGGCTGTGGATGTCAACAATACAAGGGATGCCAAAGACAAAACAAATCTCATGAAACGTCCTTCCAATTATCAAAAACGCTAGTGTCTTTTTTGTTTAAAAGCACGCACCTTTTATAAGGAAAGCGTTGGTGTCATGGCGGTTTTCATTGAACTCACGGCATCACTGCGTCAGGATAAAAGCATTGTGTTTATAGCTGGAGGCCCCATGAAACTTCCTCACGTCAAAGTTGTTCCCGCCGTCATTGCCTTTATTGTGACATGCATCTTCTGGTTTGTGATTGCGCCGCCAGAAGGGGTCGACATCAATGCTTGGAGGTTGTTAGGTATTTTTGTAGGCACGATTGTCGCCATTATTGGAAAAGCCCTGCCTATCGGAGGCGCGGCGATGATCGGCATCCTGCTAGTCGCCATCACTCAAGTCACGAACCCTGGCAATCCAGGAAAAGCCATGGCCGATGCCTTAAGCGGTTATTCAAATACCTTGATCTGGCTGATCGGGATTTCATTTTTTATTTCTCGCGGATTTATCAAAACGGGCCTGGGCGCTCGTTTGGCCTATCACTTTGTTAAAATGTTCGGAAAAAAAACTTTAGGCATTAGTTACGGTCTTTCTTTCGCCGAACTGGTTTTGTCGCCGGTCATGCCAAGCAACACCGCTCGTGGAGGTGGTGTGATGTACCCGATCAATCGCTCGATCTCTGAATCCATGGGCTCTTATCCTGACGAAACTTCTCGCCGTAAACTGGGAGCTTTTCTAACTTTGGTGGCCTATCAAATCAACGTCATCACTTCCGCGATGTTTATCACCGCCACAGCGCCAAATCCGCTGGTCACTGCGGGCATTCGTGACGTCGCAAAGATCGACGTTTCCTGGAGTGACTGGGCCATTGCCGCTATCGTGCCGGGGATTTTAGCGATCTTGATCATCCCGTTTGTTCTTTACAAACTTTATCCACCCGAAATTAAAGAAACTCCCAATGCAGCTGAATACGCGAAAAAGAAACTGCAAGAAATGGGACCGATTAAACTTGAAGAGTGGATCATGATCGGCGTGTTCTTTTTACTTCTTTTTATTTGGGCGGGCGTCCCGAAGCTGATTTCATCAAGTCCTCTTTTTGATATCGATCCCACGGCAGGGGCCTTTGTAGGTTTAAGCGTTTTGCTATTTTCAGGTGTTCTGACATGGGACGATCTTCTTAAAGAAAAAGGCGCGTGGGATACAGTCACTTGGTTTGCGTCGTTAGTTATGATGGCCACGTTCTTAAACAAGCTCGGCATTATCGCGTGGTTTTCAAATACTGTTCAGACCGATATTGCGAAAATGGGCTTGGGTTGGGTTGAAGCCTCGGCCATTCTGATCGTGTTGTATGTTTACATCCACTATCTTTTTGCAAGTAACACGGCTCATATCTCGGCTCTCTTCGCGTCTTTCTTTGGAGTGGGTGTGGCGCTGGGGGCTCCTCCGTTAATGTTTGGTTTGTTCCTGGGTTTTGCTTCCTCACTTTGTGCTTCCATCACTCACTATGGAACGGGATCGGCGCCCGTTCTCTTCGGAGCTGGTTACGTCAGCATGGGAGAATGGTGGAAATGGGGCCTTGTCGTGAGTATCCTCAATCTGATCGTGTGGGTGATCGGATGTGCGGGTTGGTGGAAAGTTTTAGGTTATTGGTAAAACTCAAAAAGGCGCAGCGCACACTGTGCCTTTTTTATTCTTGTTGAAATGCAAGTTGAGAACTTCCTCTCGTCACGTCGCCCTTGTCAAAATACTCAGCCTCGCTGAGGCCAAATCCTTGTTAGCATGAAGTTCTTAAAAGGAACGTGAATGAGAGGCGATCTAGTTAAATCGTCAGAGAGAACTATTTTTCGTCCGGGCCATAACTGTTGGCGCGTGGATCTTTTTCGCCATGCCACTGTTTTAATTGATTGCGCGGATTTTTACCGGGCTTTGCACTACGCCTTCAGCAAGGCCCAGAAATCCGTTTTCATCATAGGTTGGGAAGTGGACAGCAGCATTCGCCTGCTTCGCAAAGAAGACGAAATGAAAGCCTCGCGGCCGTCGATTCTTGTCGATCTTCTGGCTCAAAAAGCTCAAGAAAATCCGCATTTGCAAATCTATATTCTTCCCTGGGATTCTTCGATCGTTTTTTTAGGCGAGCGAGAATTCATGGGCGAATACACTTGGGCGAATAAGGGGCTTGAAAATATTCACTTCTGTTTGGATCAGACGATCCCCTTGGGTGGAAGCCATCATCAAAAGGTCATTCTTGTTGACGACGAAATTGTTTTTTCCGGTGGTATGGATATCGCCCGTCAGCGCTGGGACGAACGCTCGCACCACATTTACGAGCCCGAACGCTCGGATGCCAATGGTCCCTACGGCCCCTATCACGATGTGCAAATCATGATGGACGGACCGATTGTAAAGCACTTTGCCGAACTGGCGCGACATCGCTGGTTGCAAGCGGCAGGCTATGAAGCCCTTCCTTACGAGGGAAAGTCTGGCAACTCTTCACATCTTTCCCAAGTCTGGCCCATTCAGTTTGATTTTTCTTTTACGGATATGGGAGCGGCGGTCGCACGCCCTCTTCCCGCCACTGAAGAGGATGCAGGTTCGCGCGAGGTCTTTAACATGTACATCGACCTCATCAATCAGGCGAAAGATTTTATTTATATCGAAAATCAGTTTTTAACATCGCAAGAAATTGCTGTTGCTCTTAACGACCGTCTTCGTCGCGAAAAAAATCTGCGCGTGCTTTTGGTAAGCTCTTATGATCCTCAAGGAGTTTTTGAAACAGAAGGGATGTGGGCCAGCCGCATCGACTTTAAAAGAAGTGTGGAAGACGGCATTGCCAAGGGCCGAGTGCAGTTTGCCTGCTCGGGCGTTATGAATGAAAAACGCAAAATCATTCACAAACGCATTCACTCTAAAGTCCTGGTGATTGATGACCAATTCATGGTCGTAGGATCTTCTAATTTAACCAATCGTTCGATGACCTTTGATAGCGAATGCGATCTGATTATTCAAGCCCACGACACCGAAGAACGTCGACGCATATTGCACTTTCGCAACGACCTGATTGCCGAGCATGCCGGACGAAAAATTGAAGACATCGAAACCATTTTAAAAGAACCGTACTCATTCAAAAAGCTCATGCTTCCCTGCCAACCCGGAACTTATTGCCTTTTTGAAATGGACGATGAACAGTTCACCACTCAGAATTTTAAAAAGATTGCCAACAGTGTCGCCGATCCTCAGGTGAGTGAGGGAAAAGCTCTTTTTATATTTCGCAATCCCAGTAAATACATTGTACCGCTGGCTTTATTTTTAATCGTGATTGTCAGTGGCCTGGTCTGGTTCATCAATGAACATATGTCATGGTTCAGTCCTGAATCCGTCGAGCGATTCTTAAGGACCGCGCGCAAGTCGCCATGGGCTTTGTTTTTAGTGTGGGGAATCTACATTGTCGGCGGATTTATTTTATTCCCGGTAACACTCATGTCTTTAATTACAGCAGCGGTATTTGGATCCATTTTAGGTCCTCTTTATGGAATGTCCGGAGCTCTGATCAGTGCTACGATTATGTTCTATTTAGGGCGCTGGATGGGACATCGGGGACTGAAGGGTTTTCTGGGAAACCGCTTACGCAAAATGGACCATCAATTTCGAGAAGCCGGTGTCATCGGTGTGACAGTTCTAAGAATGATTCCCGTGGCTCCGTTCAGTATCGTCAATATTGCGGCAGGAATTTCTTCCTTACGTTTTTCAGATTTTCTTATTGGAAGTTTTTTTGGCTTTCTTCCCGCATTTATCGTCAAAGGCCTGGTCGGAGATTCGATCACGCAAATATTCCTGCACCCCACCCCGCACACGGTGGCCATGTTGGCCTTAGGTATTCTGCTTTGGATGTTGCTTGTTGTGGCTTCTTATTTTCTGACCCGATGGTGGCGCAAAAGGAAGCAATATGATTCTTAGAATCGTCACCTATAATATCCATGGTGCACGAGGTATTGACGGTAAAAGAGATTACCTGCGTATCGGACTCTTTTTAAAACATCAGAATATAGATGTCGCTTTGATTCAGGAAATGGACACTCGTTTTCAAGATCGGGATTCTGTGACCGATGTTGAAGAATTAAAAACAGACCATTTTAAAACTTTTATCGCCGCACCCACGATGGAAAATTCGTTGGGCTGGTATGGTAATGCTATTTTATCACGCTTTCCTATTAAGAATCACAACGTCATCGACATCAGTGCTCCGGGACGCGAGCCACGCAATATTTTGGAAGTTTTTTTAGACACTCCGAAAGGCCCTTTGCACGTGGTAAATACGCACAAGGGTCTGAAACCCTCCGAACGCAATCAGCAAATGAAGAAACTAAATGACCTTCTTGCTAGAAAAAGCGAGGTCCCTTTGATCGTTGGTGGAGACATAAATGAATGGCAGACCTATTCTGGCGCGCTTAAAAAACTAAATACGGCTCTTCATCCGATTCCTTCGGGGCCGACATTTCCCACCCGTGCGCCTTTTTTACGACTGGATCGAATGTGGTGTCGTCCATCAAATTTAGTTCAAAGCTCTGAAGTCTTAAAAACAAAAGAATCCAAGTTCTTTTCCGATCACTATCCCTTGATGGCAGAAATTCAAATCTACTAGCGCGCGAACGCGCTAGTCAGGACGAGTTTCAATCTTGCAGGTCCATGGCCCGCAGGGATTTCAAGTTTGTTCATCAGGATTTTGAAGCCTCTGGACATCACTTCTAAACGGATCTCTTCGGGAGGAGCGATTCTTTTTTGAGCTGTCCAGAATTTGCCTTCCATGGCCATAACTCCCGGAATGTCACACTCAGGTGTTTGTCTCCACAACACATAGTTATTATCTAAGCGCACAGACTCGAAACTGTCTTCAGGATCGTAGTTTTCTGTCCAAACCTCCGTCGTCAGAACAAACTTCCCGCCCGGCGCTAAAGAATTGCGCACCGAATTTAAAAACTGCGCCCTCTCTTGGCGGTTCACGATGTTCGCAAGACACTCACGATCGTGAATAAGATCGAACTTTTCGCGAAGCTCTTCAAGACGAGTCACTCCATTCACACCGAAAGCGATGTCCAACTCTTGCGCCAAAGCCAATTTTTGAACTACCGAAATCGAAGAACGGTACACATCATAAGCCGCGACACGAAATCCCATTTCCGCAAGCGCCATGGCCGCAACTCCACGGCCCGATGAAAGATCCAAAGCCTTGCAACCAAAGGCCTGTGGATAGAACTCCGTCACTACTTTTTGCAGATGAGTGACCGCGTCTCTTTCTGACAAACCACCCAGCATCAGGATATTGTCTAAAGATGTGCTTCCAGGAAGAACAGGAACTGCGTTTGTGTTAATGTAACCTTGATATAGTGCTTTCATATTTGCCTCCAAGTCAGTTGATACCAGACTTAAAAGCACAGGCAGTGCCACGAGGGTTTCGGTCTATAAACGAATAGGATGAACTTGAGTCCTCACCTGTCGAAAGCCCGACAGCGTCTCATGCCGAGACCTCGGTACCTGCCGAAGACTCGGCAGATTAAAACTCTTCAAGATAGGAAACCAACTCAGCACACTTCAAGGCGCTTGATTTAAGAAAGTCCATATATTGATCTGTGGCTTGAGCTTGAACTGTATCCGCCACCGTTTTGACGATCGCAAAAGGAAGGCCTTGTTTCTGACAGATGTACGCGATGGAGCAGGCCTCCATATCGACCAGCTTCGCGGAAGGAACTCGCGACTTCAATAAATTCTTTCGTTCTAACGATCCCACAAATTCACTTCCGGATAACAAGTCACCGCGGAAAACACGGAAAGATTTTTGCCTAAGATGTGTTTCAAATTTTTTATTCAACTCCGAATTTGTCGGCATGAAGATGCTTTTTCTATTTTCTGCGGATACCGAGAGATGCAATTCTCCGCAAGCCATGATTTCCGTACGATCCTCGAAGGTGCAAATAGCATCGTGTTGCACCACCCTTTCTGCAATGACGATGTCACCGATTGAGAGCTCGATATCTAGGCCTCCGCCAAGACCCAACATCAGAATATCGTCATAGGCGGAGTCCGCTAAGATTTGCGTCAGAGTGATAGCTGCATTAATAGGCCCAACGCCGGTCTTCGCCAAAGCAATCGAATTTTGACGGTTGGATTTTTCCCACAGAGTTATTGAGGAGTTTTTAAGTTCACGCGATGTAAAACCCTCTTTGGCGACGAGTTCTGCAAATTCGCTTTCCATGGCTGCTAATACAAGATGCTTTTTCATAGGGGGAATTTTATCAAAAAATTGCGAAGCTTTATTGAGACAATGTCGCGCGTCATTTTGCCATCTATGTCAAAAGTCATTACATAAATGAAACAACTGAAAGGAACCCTTCCCTTCACCGGACTTCACTGGCAAACATTTTCAACAAGTAAGAAAATTGTCCTCAGGAGGACTAGCATGAGCGCAAAAAAAGTATTGATTATAGAGGATGCTAAAGACTTGCTTATGCTTTACAAACGCTATTTGCAAAGTTCTGATATTGAGATTGCAACTGCGACCTCGGCTCATCAGGCTTTGGATTATTTAGCGAACAACACTCCCGACCTTATCGTTATGGACCTTACCTTTCCCGATATGTCGACCATGGATTTTTACGAAAAACTGGCGGCCATCCCCGAAATCGATTCTGTGAAGAAAATTCTAGTTAGCGGACGTGATGACCTAAGCACTTGGTTGGATGTGTTCAATGCGGAAGAGGGGCTACGTAAGCCCGTCGAACGTGCGGCAATCACGAAAGCCGTTTCAGACAGTTTAAATAAAACCCTCTAGGGCGATAATGTCCGAAAATAGCCACATTTTACTGATAACTTAGGATATAGTGTCCTTATGAAAAAGGACGATATCTTTTATCAAGCCATGCTCGCCCGAGATCCCCGCTTTGACGGGAAGTTTTTTATCGGCGTAAAAACCACCGGCATTTATTGTCGTCCTATCTGCCCGGCAAAACCCAAACGCGAAAATGTCGAATTCTTTTCAAATGGCCTGCAGGCTGAAAAAGCGGGCTACCGTCCTTGTCTGCGCTGTCGACCTGAAAGTGCGCCGCATTCACCAGCTTGGGTGGGAAAATCGGCTGTCGTCCAAAGAGCGGTGAAGGTTTTAAATGCCAAAGAAAGCTTGTCCTTTAATGAAGACGATTTTGCAGCCCAGTTTGGAGTCACAGCCCGACATCTGCGTCGTCTTTTTATGGAAGAAATTGGCAAAACACCAAAACAGCTTTCTTTTGAAAATCGTTTAAATCTTGCGCGCAAGCTGATCGTCGAAACCTCGTTACCTATTACGGAAGTGGCCTTCGCTTCAGGATTTGAATCGATCCGTCGTTTCAATGATGCGTTTAAAGATCGTTTTAAAAAAGCGCCTCGAGAAATTCGTCGCAATAAAGTCGCCCCTGGCGCCGGAATTAGAATCAGTCTTTCTTACCGTCCCCCATTTGACTTTCAAGGACTTTTGACTTCGTACCGGAATCATCGAGTGGGAAACCTAGAATGGTTTCACGAAAACACCATGTATCGCCTGGTGGCTTTGAATGGTCACGTGGGTGTCATTGCTATTTCCGACAACCCTGAAAAATCCTGTCTTCAGCTTGAAATTGATTTTCCCGACACGGCTCAGATTCCGGCAATCATCTCTCGCGTTCGTCATCTTTTTGATTTGGATTCAGATCCGGTGATGATAGCCAACACTTTAGAAGCCGATTCTGGAATTAAAAAGATTCTTAAAGTCTCTCCAGGGATTCGTCTGCCTTCGGGTTGGGACCCGTTTGAAATTGCTGTGGCGACAATCCTTGGACAGCTTGTCAGTGTTAAAATGGGTCGAGAGCTTGTGCACGATCTTATTGAGATTGCGGGTGCAGAGAGTGACTTTGAAAAAGAGGGCAGAAAAATAAAACTCTTTCCGTCGGCCAAAGACATCATCAATGCAGATCTAACTAAGTTAAGGACGACCCAGGCGCGCAAGCAGACTTTGATTGAATTTTGTAAAGCCGTCTTAGAAAAAAGAATTTCTTTATCCCCCACTCAAGATGTTGAAATCTTTATGAAGGATGTGCAAAAGCTGCGGGGCATTGGCCCATGGACAGCACAATATATGGCACTTAAGGCCCTTAGACATACAGACACTTTTCCGGCCAGTGATTTGATTTTAGCGCGCACCTTGAAAATTCACGATAGGAAAATAATTGATCAGATGAGCCCTTGGCGTGGATATGTCGCCGCCTTGTTTTGGAAAAACTACTCTTTGGAGTTGACGAAGACAGCTCTACAAAAAAGGACAAAATCATGAATTCGCGAAAACAGTTTTTAATGAAATCGACCGTGGGCCCTTTGCATATCGTGGCGTCCGAAAAAGGTCTGCAAGGTATTTTCTGGAAAAAACAGGATTTACCCTTAGATGCTTTAAACGATATAAAACATCCGGCGGTGCAATTTATTCTGAAAACTCAAAAGCAAATCGAAGAATATCTCAGGGGCGAACGTCAGGATTTTGATATCGCACTCGATATCATCGGAACGGACTTTCAAAAGAAAGTATGGGAACACCTTCAGAAAATTCCTTATGGTAAAACTTGCTCTTATAAAGAAATTGCCGTGGCCCTGGGGGATGCTAACGCCAGTCGCGCCGTGGGCACCGCTAATGGTAAGAACCCGATTTCTATCATCGTCCCTTGCCATCGCGTGATCTCTTCAGATGGCACATTGGGAGGCTATGCAGGGGGACTTCCCACAAAATCTTTTCTTCTTAATTTGGAGCAGAGGTTTTGCAATTAAACATGTTTAAGATCGCACCTTCCCCTTCCATAATGGGTGCATGCTACAGACTGAAAACCTTAATAAAATCTGGCTGAATTTATCAAAAAACTCTTCCTTAAAAAAGAATGTGCAAGAGGAACTTGCAAGTCTTTTTAATGAAGCCGCGTATCGGGAGTGGTGGAAAACAGAGCCACGCACACCCTTTGAATTCAGCCGGCCAGATCTGTACCCGACGCTAAAGCACGTTGGATTTATCGCCGGTGAAAAGCTGCAAGTGAAGGTCAACCAAATCGGGTCTCGCATGTTTGTCACGGATGGAGCGTGGGTGCAAAATCCTATGCGAGTTTTTCCGGATCCAGATGAAGCACTAGTTCTTTTAAAACATGTCGAAAAAAAGGGTCTACACACCTGGGCGGATTGGGTGATCGATCCTGCCGCGGGCTGCGGGCACACGCCGTTAGGTTTTCAAGGTCCCGCAAAAAGAATTTTCTGTGATGCGAATGCGCGAGCTCTCACCTTTGCTTCCTTAAATGCCTTGATCAATGATCTTGCTTCAGAACATTGCTTCGGCCTTTTAAATGACATGAATCGCAAGTTTCCTTCCCCCCTTCGTCTGCAAGGAAAAACCTTGTTCTTAACAAATGTTCCTTTTGCCCCGGCACCAGATGACAGTTCTTTGGCGCTTAATTCTGGCGGAGGAGAACACGGCGCAGATTTACAGATCGCTTCCTTCGAGCTTGTTAAAAAATTTTCTGAACAAAATTCCGTCCCGGTCCGTGCCTGTTTTCTGACTTGGACCTTAGGTAGCGCGGACTCCAACGAATGGGAAGTGCCTCGCCTGTGTCAAAATATTTTTCCGAAGGCGAAGATCCAGTGGACACTCGAGCAACATGATTACGATGCGCCTGACTTACCAAACCCGGCCCCTTTACGATTGATGCTGCGTCATTTAGCAAGATCTCAGTATGTCGTGTCGCATGGAAATAAAACCGTAGAAACCGCTTACGAAAACTTAGCCGACAAACTGCAAGCGCAAGGCTTTACTCACATCGCTTACGGTTTTTTAGACTGCGAGTTGTAAAGGGAAAATCACCACAGGACGGGTGAAGAAAACCCCGTCTGAAAATCGACGGCAGTTTCAATTGGTTTTCGAGTGCGACTTTGTTGGCATCTCTATTGCTGCTTAAGTGTCTATACTTAAGGAGGATCCTATGAGTAAAAAGCAAACGAAAATTTCCTCTGGAAAAAACAGCGATCTCGATATTATCGAAATGATCTTAGAGGACCACAAACCTCTTAAAGAGCTTATCGAGGTGATGAAAGATTCCGAAAAAGAATTTGAGGAACGACAAGAGGCGTTTGCCCAGTTTGCTCCGCTTTTAATCTCTCACGCAAAACCCGAAGAGCAATCTCTTTACCGCTATATGAAAGGCGATGAAGAGCTTCGTGAGGGTGGCTTTGAAGGAGATGTCGAACACCAGCTGGCCGATCAAATGGTCGAAGAAATCATGCGCACGGAAGATGAAGATTTGTGGAGTGCCAGAGTCAAAGTTTTGGCGGAACTTGTAGAACATCACATCGAAGAAGAAGAGGAAGAACTTCTTCCTGATTTTAGAAAACATTCTGAAAGCCGTGATCGTGAAAGACTGGGACAGCTGTTCTTAGAACTTAAAACTAAAATCCTTGAGCGCGGTGGCATGGACGCGCCTCATGAACGAGATTCCCACGCTCGTCACTAATATATGAAACCCAACGACGAGAGCCGTCGTCATTCGACGGCTCTTCTTATCATCGATATGCTCAATACTTTTGATTTTCCTGAGGGAAAAGATCTGGTGCGTTTTACCGTCCCCGTTGCTAAAAAAGTCAAAGCTTTGAAGCAGAAACTCAAAAAGAAAAAAGTTCCGGTTATTTACCTGAATGACAACTTCGGCCAATGGCGTTCCGATTCCAAAGAAGTTTATTTGAATTGCGCGCACGAAGCCTCGCGAGGCTCAGAGATCGCCAAGATTTTAAAGCCCGATGATGATGACTATTTTATTTTAAAGCCGCGACATTCGGGATTTTACTGTACGAACTTGGACATTCTTTTAGAAGATCTGGGCGTAAAAAATTTGGTGCTGACCGGAGTCGCCGGAAATATCTGTGTTTTCTTTACGGCCAACGACGCGCATATGCGAGGCTTTAAGATCTGGGTGCCGAAGGACTGCATCGCCTCCAACACCAAGAAAGACAATGACTTTACCTTGGAACAGATGTCGCTCGTCTTAGGAATCAAGACAGCAGCGTCAACAAAAGCCATTCCTTTTTAGCGAATCCAATTTTCTAAGATCGCGCCCAAAGAACTCGTTGCCATGATAATCCAAAGAACCACGCCCATAACAAAAGGTTTGATGCCCACACTCTTCACGGTTTCACGAGTGAGATTGGCGCCGATCAAGAATAACGTGAGAACTAAAAGACGTTTTGCCACCCATTCAATTCCGTGACCTACAGGTTGCAGTGTTGGCACCCAAGTCATGATTCCGGCCATGATTAAAAAACCTAAAATAAACCAGGGGCGCTTCGCTTTGGCTTCACCCGCCTCTTGCCCTTGGTTTTTATAAAGAAGACCAATTCCCAAAGCGATAGGCACAATCCATAAGGCGCGAGCGAGCTTCACTGTGGTTCCGACCTCTAAGGCATGAGGGCCGTATTGAAGGCTCGCCCCAACAACCGAACTTGTGTCGTGAATAGCCAAGGCACTCCACAGTCCAAATTGAGTTTCGTTCAAATTAAAATAATGACCAATGTGGGGAAAGATAAAGAGAGCTAAAGCATTTAATAGAAACACAGTTCCCAATGCCACGGTGACTTCCGGCGGGCGCGCGCGAATCACTGGAGCCACAGCAGCAATCGCACTGCCTCCGCAGATCGTGGTTCCGACAGTGATTAAGGTCGACGTGTTTTTTTCAACCTTCAAGAAACGTCCAATAATTGTTCCTAACAAAAGGCCAAAAGCAATTCCCACAACCGTGTATCCGATGCCGCGAACACCCACTTGACCTACAGTGATTAAGTTCATGCCCGCGCCCAAGCCGACAACTGCGATGCTTAAAAGCTGTGACGTCCAGGCCTTCGTGCGATTTTGATAAGGATTTCCCAAGGTCAATGCCAAGGCCATTCCGGCGATCAACGCCACCGCTGAAGACACTTGAGGAAGAAAACAAAGGACGGCGAACAAAGGGAATAAAATGCGAGCTATATTATTAGAATTCATGAATGTGATCGTGCCTCCTTATGATTGAACCTGCAACATCGCATTTCGTTTTCATTTAGAATTATTGCTGTTCCGCGACGGCAAGCTGCTTTATGAAACCGCTATGAAGTTTTGGCGCAAATATCACAGATGGATTTCTATTTTTATCACTCTTCCCTTTTTGATGACGATCGTGACGGGAATACTTTTACTTTTTCGCAGCAAGATTGAATGGATCTCTCCAAAAATGCCTGCACCCGCAGCAAAAGAAATGACGATCTCGTTTTCAGATATTTTAAAAGCCGCTCAAAGTGTGCCCGAGCTGCAAGTCTCGACGTGGAATGATGTGGGTCGCATTGATATTCGCCCCGCGGCGGGCGCCATCACTGTTCGTTCAAAACACACGGATTATGAGATCGGTGTGGATGGCAGTTCCGGAGCGGTTTTAGGCCTTGCGAAACGCAACTCCAGTCTTTTGGTACGTATTCATGAGGCGACTTATTTTGGCTTGGGAGATCTGGGTCGCTTCGGGATCGCTCTCCCCATGGCGCTGGGAGTTCTTTTTCTGACTCTTTCTGGAGTCGTGATCTTCTTTCAACCGACCCTCGCCAAACGGAAAGCAAAAAAAAGGGCCTCTGTCTAAAGATCAGACGGCGGCTTGTCTTGAGTTCAAATATACCTGGTTATCGCGGGCTTCATTTTCGGCACGTTCTTTGGATCTAAGCTTCCGAATAAAAATTTTCGGGAGCTGCACGTGAAACGACCCTTTATCTATTCATTAGCTTTAGCCTTGGTTTTCGTCGGCTCGGCCTCGTGGGCGTCGGCACCACGCTGTGATTCCATTTTCCTTCCCAGTGTTTGGTCAGAAAACGGCGGAAAGCCTTTTCCTGATGATTTGATTTCATTGCAAAAGATCGCGCACGAACAGCGCGAGGCCGTCAAAGTCTCTGAGTTTTTAATGCAGGAAATGCGCGCAAAATCACAAACGCTGAAGTCCGAATACAAAAACAAAGTTGTTGAACTGGATGTATTATGCCTTGGTGCGGGACCTCAATGCGCAGCCGCTTCACTCGTCTTAAAGAATACCAAACTGCGCAGCCTGGTCGTCGAAAAGACAGATTTAGTGGCCAAGACTTTCGCCGAAAAAGATTTTTACATCAACAGTCTTGAAGCTTCCCGCGTTTCTATGCACGATTTCCCGGGTGGCCACGGAAGCCTGGCTCACTTTACTTCTCAAGGTTATGCACACTCGTCTCAACTGGCAGCGCATATTCAAAGCCAGCAGTATGTTTCTAAAATTCCAGTTTTATTAAAAACGGAAATCATCGCTGTGAAGAAAGTCCAAGAAGGAGGACGCACGATTTTAGAAGTTCTTACGAACGACGGCATCACTTTCCGCACAAAAAATCTTCTTTTAGGAACGGGTTTAGGAGAGATCGGCACAAAAGTAAAAGATGCCGGTTATCAGAAAGACTTTGCGCATTTCCTGACTGCACATGAAGTTCAAAAAGACTCTTTGCTTCCGATCATGAGCACAGATGCATTTTTGGTTTCTTTAAAAGAAAACCGTTTGAAAAAACAAAATGTGCGTGTGCCTCGCGAAATTATTTTGATTGGCAATGGCGATGGCTCGCGTATCGCCGTGGAAGCCCTTAATGACAAGCACGTGTCTTTACCTGATGGCTTTAAAATTCATTGGATCGGCAATAACTTTAAATCGGCGGAAGAGTACGTGGCAAGTCAAGCCGGTTGGGATCGCTACGTTGATAAGATAGTTCCTCACTATGAACAAGGTCGTATCACCGGCGTTCCGGGTCACGTTGAAAAGGTGGAAGTTTTATCGTCGGGCCGCTATCGTGTCACGGTGAAGGACGCCAAGAATAATATCGTCAGCCAAGCCGAGGGCGATATGATTGTGGATTCGACGGGTTATACCAATCTGAATGGCAAGCTTCTGACCGAGGCCGTAAAAACACCAGAACTTGTGGATGTTGTCGGGCCCTTAAAAGAACTAGGTCTTACGGAAACAGTTCTTGCGCGTCAGTTTCAAGAAGTCGGTGGCGAAAAACTTCCCATCTATGCTGTGGGACCCGCGGCAGGAAGTTTGGCTAAAGAAACTGAACTCGTTAATTCTCCGAATAAAAATCCGGTCGCGATTTTCAACACGGTGGCACGCACGTCTCAGTTTGTATCGCAGCTCTTGGGTGTGAAGGCATTGGAAAGTCGTCGTGGCGACCGTGACGAGCGCCCCTCAACAAAGTCGGCTTCAGAAATTATCCAAAGTTTGAAAGGCATTTGACTTCACATTTTTTTGTGAGAAGTTCAAAGGGTTGAAACTTTCATATTGGATTATATTATCAGTTGTCTTGCATCTCCTGGCTGTCACGGCCTTGCACTGGAGCTCAGCCCCAGTGCCTTTAGATGCCATTGAGGTCGTTGATCTGACGGTGCTGAATATGCCGCGAGGAAGCGATACCGCTTCGAACAAACTGTCGTCTCCGTCCCGTCCTCCAATAAAAATCAATCCTTCCGTAAACGCTCCGTCTTCAGAAAGTGCCGATGCAAAAACATCCTCTTCGGATGGAGCGCAAGAAGGTCCGTCCAATCCGACCTCCACCTCGGGCAGTGAGTTCGGTGGAGGAACAGCGAGCTATAGCGAAATCACGCGGTTTCCTAAGGTCAAAAAAGAAATCAAAGCTCAGTATCCTGAAGAAGCTAAAAAATCAGGCATCGATGGCCCGGTGGTATTAGAAATCATCATCGACAAACTGGGTCAAGTGCGTGAAGTGCAGCTGATAAGTGGGCCGGGACATGGCTTGAATGAATCGGCTATCGAAGCTTTAAAAAAGTTCGAATTTCAACCAGCTTTCAAAGGCGAAGAATCTGTTGCCGTCAAGATCCGCTACACCTATAGATTTAAGTTAGAAGTCAATTAGTCCGCTTAAAGGAAAACATCTGTGAAATACTCAAGCCTGATATTATCCGCGCTTTTGGGAGTGTCTGCCCAAGCGCAAGAAAGCATCCCGTCTTTTGAAACTGTTGTCGAAGACGTCGTTTTTAACACCTCCAACAAAGTCGTTATCGATGAAGAGACTATTAAAGAGTCTCGGGCTCCGAACATCACGACTTTATTATCAAGCCAAGCCAATATCACCGTCACAAGCACACCGTTTCAACCGAATTCGATTTTTATTCGTGGTGGTGACTCTAGTCATGTGATGATCATCGTCGATGGCGTTCCCTTCTATGATGCTTCGACAATCCAACGTACTTTTAATTTGAACTCGTTAGATATTAAATCGGTTCGCCGTATTGAAATCATCAAAGGCGGACAGACTGTTCTTTACGGTGGACAGGCATTAAGCGGCGTCATCAAAATCGACACCATTCCTCAAGAATTTAAAACCAAAACCGGGCTTGAAGGACAAATCGGCACGCAGAACTTCCGTGATATCACGGCGGTGCACACCGAAGCCTTGGATGACAACAATGCCTTCATCATCCGTGGCCACGGAGCTTGGAGAGATGCTGAGTCCCCGGTTTTAGGGTCGTCAGAAACTTACGCTCGCAACAACTGGAACGCGGAAGGAGCTTATGCTTGGAAAGGCGCCGTTGAAGGAAACCTGAAAGCGATGTTCCTTCAGGATTTGAATGAATCGCCAGCCTCAAGCCGTGTGAACAACCGCATTTACGATACCGTCGACTTTGACCAGTTCACTCGTCAAATCGGTGTTTCGTCCAATTTGCGTTTTACCCAAACACCTTGGGAGCCCCGCTTAGCTTTAAGCACGCAGAATAGTTTGCGCGATTATGATTGGCCTACGGTGGTTCCGGTCGACAACCCGACGGGAACAGAAGAAGACTACGGCGCAAATCTTCGCACGGTGCGCTTGGATTTTACTCCTTATAAAGGAGACAATCTGACCATCATCGGTGGCTTGAGTTATATTTACGAAGATTTTGTGTTTAGAAGTAAAGGCGTTGAGCAGGTCAATACTTTCTCTGAACAAAGAGGTCTTTTCTTAAAAGGTGATTACGCCTGGAATAAAGATTTTTCTTTAGCTGTCGGCGGACGCGTTGAAAACTGGAGTGATCAAGATCCCGTGGGTACGTATCAAATCGGTCTGACTTTATTCGAGCACACGAAGCTTGAAGTCGCGTCAGGTTACAAGATCCCATCTTTGTTCCAATTGTACTCGCGTTACGGTAATCCCGACTTGAAAGCTGAAAATGCCAACCAGTACAGTCTTATGCAAGAATGGAATATCAACGAAAGCCAAAATCTTTCGGTGACTTTGTTTTATTCTGAATTTTCAAATCTTCTGCAGATCACCGGGGCTCCGGGCAATATGAAATACAACAACGTCGCAAAAAGTGAAACACGTGGTGTTGACGTGGCTTACACGATTCGCCCCTTTGCAGAGGCGAGCATCGTGGCTACCTACGGATATCAAGAACCTCGCGATTTAGAAAACGACCGTTGGTTGCTTCGTCGTCCTTTAGTGAACGGAAGCCTTAGATACCTTCAAGGCTGGGGCAAACATTCAGGCTCTGTCGAGTTGATAGGGGCTGGCACTCGTTCAGACTTTGGGGCTACAGGCATTGTGACTTTACCAGGCTATGTGACCGCGAATGCCGCTTATTCCTATGCCTTTAATGAGAGACTAACGATGTACACGCGTCTCAATAATCTAGCGGACCGCTATGAAGAAACTTATACATATTATTCTGAAGGATTTAACGGTTCTTTAGGAGCGGAATACTGGTTCTAGCTAAGAGGCCGCGGGAATTCCCGCGGCTTGTGCTTCAATTTTTTTGATGAACTCGGCCACTTCAAAAATCATCAGAGTGCGTTTGTTCCCTAACGCATCATTCATTTCAACGACTTCTTTAATATCCCCTTGCAGATCTTTGTTGGCCTGCGGAGTTAAAACAGCCGGAATACGCAACTTCATTCCTTCATCCAACGTATTAATAGCGTCGACTTCGTCCACCAACAGACCATATTTCGCCTTCTCACCTTTAATAACCAGAATGCGCGACTGACTGCGATCCGTTAAAGCTGTCATTCCATAAAAGACCCGTAAATCGACAACCATCACCACTTCTCCGCGCATGTTCATCATGCCCGCGACGTATTCGGGATAGCCTGGGGGACAGACCATGTCGTCCGTATACTTCGCGATTTCATCCACGGCCCCTAAGCGCGTGGATAGCATGTGTTTTAGCTTAAATGACAGGTATGGTTTTCTGTCACTGGCTCTTTTTTGGTGTGCTTCCTTATCTTCGTCCTTTTTTCCGTACAACGTTTGATGACCCTTGGTGATCGCCACTATTTCCTGATCAGAAAGAATCTTTGTTTCTTTCAAAAGCAAGATGTGCAAATCCGGCTGAGGGCACAACAAGCCTTGCATCATCTCTACTTTTTCTTGCTTAAACATGGGAACCGGCAAAATGTCTTCTTCAAAGAAAGCCACGATACTGTCTACGCTATCGACTAAGAAACCGACTTGAATTTTTTCAAGCTTCAAGATCACAATGCGCCGCTCGTCTAGCTCCGCACCGATGTCGGCCTTAGGAAGCTTTAGAAACATTTGAAAATCCAAAATAGGAATGATCGAACCCCGCAAGTTCACCATGCCGATACAATAGTCAACGGCAAGCACGCTGCGTTTGATTTCTGGAACCTTGATGATTTCACTAATACCTGCGATCTTTAAACCGAACTCCAGGCTGCCGGATTTAAAGGTGATACATTGAGCTCGTCTGGATTTCTTTTTTGCCGTCTCCGTCTGTACGGATGTTTTTGCCTGCTCTAAAATTTGGGGAATATTTTCGATTTGGATTAAAAGTGCCGGATCAATAATTTCAATGATGCGATCCCCGCCATTTAATTTTAGAACGCCTCTCACGACAGATTTAGAACCTTCTATTCTTTCATCCATCCAAGATATATTTTCTTCGCTGACATTGAGCATTTCGGAAGTGGCGTCAAAGAGCAGCCCGATACGTACTTTATCGATATTGACGATGGCGACTTTTTTATTTTCCTGCACTTCACTCGTAGGCAGATCCAAAAGTTTTGCCATATCCACGATGGGCGCCACGAGACCACGAAGATTGAAAAGTCCCGTTAAATACTCCGGCGCCAGCGGTACGCGAGAGACTTTATCCGGGAAGTTCACCACCTCTTGAAGAGAAGAAATGGAAACCGCCAGTTCTGTAGTACCTAAGCGGAAGGATGCGAACATCTGTGTGCTCGTCATCCTTTGCTTTTTTAAGGCAGATACTTCATCCATTCTCTATCCTTGATTAAACCACGAATTTAGAAACTGTCTTATTCAATTCTTCAGACTCTTCAACCAGGGCCTGCGTCGAATTTGCAATCGACTCTGCCGCTGCGGTTGATTTTTCGGATTCGGTAGAAATATTTTGGATGGCGATACTGATGTACTTTGCAGCACTTGATTGCTCTTCGGCGGCGGCATTCACATCTGAAATCGACATGGTTGTCTTTTCGATACCCGCGACGATTTTACCGAAAGCTTCGCCGGCTTGTTTTGAAATGGAGCTACCCTGTTCAACGCGCTTCACGGACTCATTGATCAGCTTTGAAATCTCTTTCGTTGCTTGAGAAGATCTTTCCGCAAGTTTACGGACTTCGTCTGCAACTACTGAAAATCCTAAGCCGTGCTCACCCGCACGCGCGGCTTCAATCGCTGCATTGAAGGCCAAGAGATTTGTTTGGCTGGCGATCTCGCTAATGACTTTGATGATTTCGCTGATATCTTCCGACGACTTGTTGATTAACTCCATGGCTTCAATGGACTTCCCAATCGCTAGGTTGCCCGCTTCCGCTTCTTTTTGCGTCACCTTCGCCAAATCATTAGCCTGACGAGTGTTGTCTGCAATAGAGGCGATCGAAGCTGTAAACTCTTCGATGGAAGCATTGATTTCTTCGACGGTAGACCCTAGTGTAGCCGCGCCTACAGCGACAGAGGAACTTTGTGTCGCGATCACTTTCGATGACGACCCGAAGTTATTGGCTGATGTCACGACTTGGGAAACCACGCTTCGTAAGTCCGACATCATTTTCTTTAAACCATTTGCTAGTTGTCCGATTGCATCCTCGGAATTGACAGTGATCTCAGTGGTAAGATTCCCATTGGCTGCGGCATTCACCACCGTTAAAAGTTGATCCACCTTTTCTTGGTCTTCTTGAGCTTTGCGTTTCACCGCCTGCTCAAGCTCAACTTGTTCTGTGATATCAGATGCAAATTTCACGACTTTATAAGGTCGGCCATTCACATCCATAATGGGATTGTACGTGGCCTGAATCCAGATACGTTTTCCACCCGCACCAATACGAAGATAGCGGCCTGAATCGAACTCCCCGCGATTGAGTTTCTTCCAGAAATTTTCGTAGTCCGTGCTGCGCGCGTATTCAGGCTCACAGAACATACGGTGATGCTTGGTCACGATTTCTGGAGAACTATATCCCACAGTTCTAAGAAAGTTTTCATTGGCACAGATGATCGTACCATCCATATTAAATTCGATGACGGCTTGAGCTTTACCGATGGCAACGATTTTGCCTTCGTATTCGGCAGTTGCCATTTTTGCCTGGGTCACATCCGTTGCGAATTTTACAACTTTATACGGTTTGCCATCGGCATTGAAAATAGGATTGTAAGAAGCATTGATCCAAATTTCTTTGCCACCTTTACCGAAGCGTTTGAATTCACCCGCAACAAACTGGCCCTTCGCCAGGGTTTGCCAGAAGGCTTTATATTCGGGAGTTTTAGCGTATTCAGGATCACAGAACATAGAGTGGTGATTATTTTGAATGTCACTTAAAGAGTATCCTACCGCCCCTAAAAAGTTATCATTCGCATTTAAAATGGTTCCGTCTAGATCAAACTCAATCACCGCTTGCACGCGATGGAGCGCCTTAATTTCCTCTTTAAGCAGAGTCAGTTCGTCAACGCTTGAAGTGTATGAAATAGTGTCTTCTGCAAGTTTCCTAGCAACGCTCATGAGGTCTCCCGTTTATTATTTGTGTTCGATACTTATTTCGGTAGCCTGGGGAATTGCTAAATCATTACAGAAAGCCGAAGATCACTTTAATCGTATTTGGCGAAGTCTTATGAAATTGTAAGTAAGTTCCTGTTTCAGAAACTCTGACATGTGAATTACCTCACGTTCCACGATTAAGATTCTGTTCATTTTTCTTAACAACATGCAAGGGTTCGCAAATAAAAAACGGAGACCGAAGTCTCCGCTTTTTATTTTATAAATGTCGAATCACTTTATTTGATCGCGTATTTATTTGACCGCGTAGATCAAGCTTCCACCTTTGATGTAACCAATCACGTTTTTCAAATTCTGCATAGATACTGCCGGACATCCCCAGCTTCTTCCTTGCTTTACGTTCGTGTCCTGAACATAGTTAGCACCGTGGATAACAACCGCGCGAGAGCGAGCTTTCGAGTTCGTTGAAGACAATCCGTCAAGACGAAGTGAAAGTCCGTGACCACCTTGATATGTTTCAGCTGTGCGATAGAAACCAAGTGAACTGGCATGCGCGCCGGAAGTATTGCTGAACGTTTCTGCATAGCCGTCATGGTTCGCATCAGATCCTTTACCATGAGCCACACGAATCGCCCACACAGCACCCGTCTTCATAGAAATAATGTAGAAACGAGGCTCTGAAGAGTGCTTCGCAAAATCAATCACCGATACATAGTTCTGATTTTTGAAGTTGCTTTTATTCGCATCGAAGTAAACCAAGGCTTTTGCCAAAGCATCCGTACGAACCATACGAGTTGGATCTACGAAATTGTACTTCTGCAGAATACCTTCGCGCTGAGAATCAGAAAGGCTTTCTGAAGCATCGCGAGGGATCGTGGCATTCGCACCAGGATTATCAACGATTTGTTCCTCTGTAGTGTCATCTGGCAGGGCTGCTTCACTGCCGCCATTTCCCGCACAAGCTGCTAGGGATAATAAAGAAGTTACCAATAGAGTTGTTGTGAAACGAGAAAAGAACGATTTGTTAACAGTCACTTGCATTCAACCTCCAAAGTTGTGTGTGATGTGCATGAACAAACCTTAGCGGATGAAAATTACTTCGCAGAAAAAATCGTTACTAAAACACAAAGAATAGGACTAAGTGCCGAGTGAATTTTGAGAGGCATTTTAATAACGCCGCTTTTTTTGTGTGATAGCAAATTTCACTCTGTCAAACCGCAAAGAGACTCTTGTGAATTGACACGGATTTCATGGAAAAATTCGCGTAGTTTTCTCGGGAAATTAAAAATCCTTCGCCGGAATTACCCATTCAGTGTGGAAAGTGGAGTGAATTCTCAATCTGACACAGCAATCATCTTCAGCACCGTCATAGTGAACCGAAAAGCCTTCATGGGGAATTTATGAAAACCGTGGTGACATTTTTATCCGTTCTGTCTTTGTCGTTATCCTCGGTGGCGGACCCTTCGGCCGCTGTCGGCGTCGCATCTGCAGTGGAGCCTTTAACTCCTGATGAGCTTGTCGCTGTCGGCCTTGAAGAAGTGCCGGTCAATCTCAAAGCCATCATCAAGAAAATCGAAGCTCTTCCCGCGTCGGTGGCGGCCATGGATCCGGGTGCAGTCCTACAAATTCCCGAATTCGCGTCTTTCCAAAAGGGTTTTCAAACGTACGAAGCCCATCGTAAAACTTGCATCAACGATCAAACGCGGGCCGCGAAGCTATGCCGAGAGGAAACTTCTCCTAATCTGCAAACAACTCTTCAAGGAGTGAACCTGGTTTTAGCCGGCGTGAACAGCCTCGCGGTGAACGACGCCTGTAAGTCTTTTTCTAAAGCGATGACTTTGGCTCAAGCCGGTATCACGGCGTATACGGTTGCGTGCGGAGCCATGCAAAAGAAATGTGACATGTCCTGTTCAGCGGCTGCAAGTGGCATGAAAGAGATGATTCAAGCTCTGCATGTTTCCAAAGCGACGTGTACACCTGGTCAAACCGGCGCAGGTTGTACTGAGGGAATGAGCCAACTAGAGACCCTTTACAATAAAGCCTATACAGAAATGAAAAAAGAAATCAGTCTGCAAAGCAAAAAGACTTTGCACTCGAAAGAGCAGCTTTGCAAAAAAACCTACGGCCTGCTTTTGGCTTCCTCAGCGGCTTCTTTGGTTTCTATCGTGTCCTCTTTAAAGCAAGGTAAATCCTGCGATGAAGAATCAAACGGAAGCGAAGGCGGCGGCGGTGGAACAGCGGCCGTTGTGGTAAGTGAAAAACAAAATACCTCGTCGTCTCAATCTGCGACACCTTTCCAAACTGCCACAACGCCCGCAAGCACAACGGAAGTTGCGGCCAGCGCACCAACAACTCCTGTTGCCTCTGCGAGTCCTGAATCGGGGAATAGGCCCTCAGACACGGTACCGGTTGATGCGCCCAACTCCCGCAGAGAACTGGCTTCAGCGACAATAGAAACTGCTCCACCGCAAGACTCGGAGTTAAGAAAGTATTTACCTGGCGGCAGCAAAGCCGCTGCCTCCGTCGCCAAAGACCCGCACCCGGATATTACCAGCGCAGGCGGTAAAACGAATTTTGAAAAAATGCGAAATCGTTTTTGGGAGTTAGGGCTGCAAGGCGATTAAGATTACTTGCGAAGTTCCAAAGAGGACTCTGCTAGATTATTTTCCTGTTGGTAGCGAACATTTTCCCAGATCTTTTTACTGACCGGTCCTGGCAGCAGTCTTTCAATCTCGGACTTCTTCTGAGGTTGCAAGGCCGACCATTGATAAAGCACCTCGGCCTTCACTTCACCTAAGGACTTACGGGCTTCCAAGTTATTTGTTTTGTCTTCGATGTAGCCGTTGCTGACAACGTCTTTCAGAACTCCTAAAGCTTCACCATGGGGCGAATCTTGCAGAGACTCTAAAAGAAGATCTAAAGCCACATTCTGTAAAATCACTTCGTCCACAGTCAGCGCCGGGGCCTGTAAAAGATCACTGAGTGACGAAATCACTCGATGATTTTTTAGCAAGTCCTGACGCTCTTTCTTTTCCGCTTCATCCAAGAAAACTTTGCGATGCATGCGGTGAAAGGCACTGAGTTCTTTTTTATAAGCATAGTCTTTCCAGACCGGAGCACTTTCACCCTTACGGGCCTCAGGAACTACCGGCGTTGGATTTTGCACCACAGCCGTAGGCCCTTCTGAAGCCGGAGACGCTGGCGCCTCCGGAGAATGCTGCTCAACACTTGGCTTTTCATTGGGCGTTTCTTTCTTAACAGAAAGAGAAGTCATGACTAGCATGACTCCTCCGACTGCAACCGCCCCCACCGCAATGGCTAGCTGTTTTTTATTCATCTTAGAATGCTCCGCGAGTGAGAGTTTTTCTGAACAAGGATCTATTCAACTCTTTCGCACCGTCATTTTGGAAGTAAGCCGAACCATTCAAGTATCCATTTAACACCAGGATATTGTGATGGATCGCTGTCGACTGTACGAAGATGTTATAAACCTTGCCCGTGTGTTTCATTGGAGTGATCGACACGATCTCATCCAACACACCACCCAATTGCACGAGGTCCTCACCGACTTTGAAGTCTTTTGCTGACTGCATGAAGCCGTTCGACGCTACAAGTGGATGATTTGGGGTTACCTTGATTGAGCGGCCTGACTTCATACGCATCAACAAGATGTCGTGTTCAGTATCAAGAAGCTCAGTCACCCACTGATCCACTTTGGTTTTTTGGATAGCTTTACTTCCCATGCTTTGCGCACTTTGCAATGAGGCTACGAAGGCATAATTCTTCGTCAAAGCTTCAATGAATGGGACGTATTTCATATCCGTGTTACCGGCCTCTTGAGCCAGGATCAACTGTTCAGGAGTCGCACATGAAGACACACACACTGTCGCTACGTATACTGTAGATGGCATTGTACATGCTGCATTTTTTGAAGTCGGTGCAATCCATGGTTTTTCTGGGTTGTAAGCACGATCCATGAATGTTGGATACAAGTGCTGACCGCTTGAATTCAGAGCCACAGATGTCTTACCTGATTTCACTTTCACGTCATCGAATTGAGCCAGGAATTCTTTAATGATTGGCAATTGATCCTGACATTTCACCATCCACTCATAACGGCCTTGTGCTTGAGAATTGCTTAAGCTGTCTTGTGAGCAACGTCTTGCGACGTAGTCGCGGCAGTAGCTTTCAGCCACCCAAGGACCATATTGAGTCTCTGTGCCTTCCAACTGAACTTTGTGATCGATACAAGCGTAAGTGCTGACTTTCGTCACATCACGTTTATTAACAATCACACCGATCTGGTTGGCAGGACATGTCTGTGAACTATTGGCCTCTTCAACGGAAGTCGAAGATTCCTGTCTGCGAACGGCTTCTGGGTTGCCGTCACAAACTCTTTCTTCCACTGGCATTGCTTGGCCGGTACAACGTTCGTTACCGACTTGTGTCCCTTTATCATCGACACACACGAAGATACGTGACTGTTTACCACCACAATCTGCAGAGCAGGCTGTGAAGTTTTCTGTCGGAACGTATTTATATGTAGGACATGCACCTGGAGTCTTAATAGAACCCTGGTGAGTATTTGAACTTACGATTTGACCGTCTTTACAAGTTTGATCTGAAACTTCTGTGAAGATATCAAAGAAACCTGTTTCACCGAAAGCACAAGTCAATGGAACTTTCACCTCCCCAGTCACAACATCTGTTTTCACAGTGCCATGGGAACCGAAGTCACCACAACCATTGTGACAAGAGTTTTGATTGAAGGTATCGGATCCAGAAAGAACTCCGTTATTACAAACTCTTTCTTGAGACACGCTCGCGCAAGAGCCCGCAGGAGTGCTTGTCGAGTACAATACTTTTGATCCACCATGAGGAAGAACGCTTCCATCTGGCAATCTGCAAGATTGGCCTTCACAAGAACCTTCATTAGTAACTTCTTTTGAGCGAGAGATTTCCACCCAGCTCAACTTTTCGCCACTCAATTGACATTGTTCTTTGATCACGTCACGGTAAGAAATTTCTTTCGTACCATTTAATCCGCAGGCCACAGTCTCTGAATAGATGTCACCTTGAGATTCACGGATTTGATCTTTCACTTGGCATGAACCTGGAACTTCGGGTTCTGGCGTTGGTTCTGGTTCAGGCTCTTCAGTTCCTTTAGTCACCGTGATGGAATGTTTCAAGTTGAAAAGAACTTGGTTTGTGTCGCCTTTTAATAGAACAGCGCTCACTTCAAAAGTGCCTTCAGCTGCATATGTGTGCTGAACATTCTGACCGGAAGCAGATCCGCCATCACCAAATGTCCAACGGATGGCACCCACTTGGTCCGCCAAACATTGAGGCATATATAGTGACAAGCTGACCGGAGAACCGACTTTGGCTTCAGAAGGACCTGAAATCGCCGCCGCTGCCGTACAAACCACTTCGTCTTCTTCTTCAGAAATGACGATGGTTTGTGAAAGCATTTTTTCACCACCCGGATTTCCAACTACCAACACTTTTACTGTGTATGTACCTGGTTGAGCGTAAGTATGTTGGATGGCGTCCATAGAACTCACCGAAGGAGTTCCGTCACCAAATGTCCAATAGGCATCTAAAAGAGTCATATTCTCAGGAATGCCCACATCAAATGTCACCGGTTGACCGGCTACACCTACTGTAGGAGCGATCATCACAGGTTCACTGGCGACAACCACTGTTTTAAAAGAGACTTCTTGAGAGGTCGTACCACTCACGTCTTGAACTGACGCCGTCATCACGTAGGTACCGGCCTTTTTATAGACCGATGTTACGCTGGTCGCTGTTCTTGCTGAGCCCCCTGCAGCTTTCCACACAACTTCTTGTGCACTATCGCAGGACAATTGCTCGTTGAGCTTATATCGGATCGCTTCGTTGGTCTGACCTACCGACTCACCCTCGATTTTAAGGTTGGCCGTACTGACCTTTTGCGAACCCGGTTTGCAGGTCAGCGTGGAACTGGATAGATCCATCACTTCGCTGCTCTCTTGAGCCTTCTGACACCCCACCGACAGTAACAACAATCCTGTTGCAACTAAACGCATCCCTCTGTTCATGGAAAACTCCTGGGTTGGTAATTCTTATGTTTAATTCTCAACCCAATCTTCGTGCGGTCTCAACTTTTTTAGGGGTGTTGGATCATCATGACTTAGTGGACTCTCTAAAGATTTGACGCTTTAAAAAGGATTTTTAGAAGTTCATTTTTTTGTCGAAAGTTTGTTCAGGCGCTCTATGTCGTCGAGAGACGTTTGGGGAAGAGCAAAGTCACTGTCGTCCCGGAATCCGCTGCTGCAGCGGAATGCACGGATTCCACTTCAATAACACCATCAAAGAGGCGCATATAATCGCTGACCAAAGTGGTCCCCAGTCCGGTCCCGGTTTCGTTGGCGGTGCCTCGTCGAGAAAAGAGCTTTTTTCCTTTAAAGATGTTTTCAAGTTCTTCAGGAGGGATACCAATTCCTTCATCCTTCACCATAACACCGATGTGCTCATCGCGCTCGACATAGGCTACAGTGATGGACTTTCCTGAAGCCGAAAACTTAATGGCATTGGAGAGAAGATTTAAAAGAACCTGATTCACTAAGGCCGAGTGATCCGCCTTCACGCATTTCCCCGCAGGGACATGACAACGGATCTGTATGTTTTTGTTTTCTAGCTGCCAGGTGCAATGTTCAACAGCCTCTGCACACGCTTCGCTAAGGTCTACAGACTGCAACGGGGACTTGGACTTTAAGGAATAGACGACTTCTTCATTGCGAACAGAATGAAGAATTTTATCCAGGCGTTGAATGGAAAGATTGATCTTTTGGGCGTGTTCACGAACTTTGGGTTGTTCAGTCAGCTCTTCTAGCATCTCAGAGTGGTACATCAAACCTGAAACCGTATTAGCGACATCGTGAGAAAGAACGCGAACCAAACGGTGATAGCGCTCTTTATCCCCGGCCGCTTGCTGCGCTTGGCGTTTTTCACGATCCAGGGTTTTTAGTTTGTATGCGAGTCCCAAAGAAAGAACCAGCATTTCGCCAAGGTTTGCAAAAAGCAAAGAGTACTGGGTGACGGAATTGTATTTCACAATCCCGTGTAACGAGGCGATCCAGAAGAAGGTCCCGATAAAGACCACAAGCCAGCTTGCCAAGAAATAAAGAGCTAGTTTGTTTTTAAATTTCAACAGCGAATAAACACCACAGAAAATAAAAAACAAAATCGCCCCGGCTATCGAAAGATCAATCCAGTATCCAAAGATAAACAATTCACGATGCGTCGGCGCAAAAAAGCTTGCGAGGATGGTCACGATAGCTAAACCGCAAAAAAACCCGGTTCCGTAGTAACCTACAGAAAAGCTTTTTGAAATATTCAAAAACCTGCGAACGAAGACTGACGCGGTAAATAGAGAAATGGAAGAAAAGAGCATCAGGTAGTTCGAAAACACAAAGGCATTTGTAGGAATAAGATACGCATCGAAAACACCATGAAGCACCATGGCTGTCACGCCGAAACTCAATGCAAAGACAGCGTAACTGATGTGGTCTTTCTGAGATGTCGCCAGACCAACAAAGAAGTTATAAATAACCAAAGAAAGAATGCCGCCAATATAGAAAAAGAAAATCGCCCTTGCGGTTTCTTCTGAGTTCAAAAATGTCGCCTCGTCGGTGACTTGTACTTTTGTACTCAAGGCATGATGTGAACTTCTTTTAAGATAAAGCACTTCTTCGCTGTTGGGCGCGAGCTCCAGAGGAAAGGCTCCCAGTCTTGAAGGATAAAGACGTCGACTTAATGGAACACCCGGACCTGATATCTGCGCGATGCCATCAGCGCCATATAAAGAAAGCCGACCCGCTAAAGGAGAATCTAAAAAGAGAATTTTCTTTTCCGTCGTAGGTGAATCATTTCGCAGTTTGATTTGGATCCAGAGATCTTCAGCACTGTAACCCATCGCCAGTTCAGGTTCTCTTAAGTCCACGAAAGAGACATCCGCAGGATTTTCCACCTGAGGAGAACTCGTACCCATGGCTAAATTCATTTGAATGCTTGCAAATGCGTTCACTGAAAAGATCATTAAGAACGCAAAGATGTAATACCGAATTTGTACCCGCGACATGTGGCACTCATTATTGTTTGCGAAGTGATCTAGGTCAACACATCTCCACCGTCGCTTAAACAATCTTCTATTTTTTCGAAAGTGCGGATGGATTTACCGCTGTCATTGCGGGTTTTTTCCAAAGTCCTTCTTGTGCTTCTCTTGTTGGCGCGTACATTCTTAGTACGGCCACAAATGGCCCTGGTGGGGCTGGCAACCAGTTGGCTTCTTTCGCTGTTCCAGGTGAATGTCTTTGAATATACACGGTTAAGCCTCCGTCACTATCGCGCTTTAATTCTGAAAGCGTTCCAGAGTTGATCGCGTAACGGTTCAGGGAGTTTTTAGCCAGAAATAAATTTTCGTCATACATCGTTAAAGACCAAAAAGCTTTTACCGGCGGCAGATTGTTTTTCGTAAATCGCAAAGTATAATTGTATTTCGAAGCATCCAGTCTTTCACCGTCGTTGATTTCGTCTGTTCGCCAAGCCACTGTCACCGCTTCTTCGCGGGAACTCCCATAAAGACCCACGTACGCACCGACGGCACGGTTTAAATAATTCTCTTTAAAAAATTTCCGAGATCCATAAAGGTTGCGTGTGTCGACTGTATTATGGGCGACTTCTTGAATCTCCGCCAAACCTTCCGCGAAACCTTTACGAAGGGCCGCACGTTGTTCGGGATTCAGTCGTGCAAGTTCAAAAGATCCTCCCGGAATCAGTCCCAGACTTTCAAAATCCGCGCGCAATGCTTTTTCACTTTTTAAAACAGGCGCCAGACTGAGAACGAAGTTAAACGCCGAAAAATAAGAATCCGGATCGTTCTTATCTAAGACCGGCGGAAAAACCACAGAAGGTTTTTTCGGAGGAGGCGCTGTCTTTTGATAGGCGCTTAAAGGTAAAGCCCGGTACTGCGACTGCAAAGACAGCACAGTCTCAAGATCTTCGGAATTTATTATTTGCATACGAAATAAAGCCAGAGCAAATTCGGTTTCCACTTTGATGACTCGACGAAATCCCGCGGTGCTGCCACTCCATTGCGGGCCTACAACCAAAAACGGCCCCTCTTCACGGCCATCTTTACGAGTGCCAACATAGTCCTCATTATAGGTGTAAAGATCTACAATTTGGACGGAGTGATAGCGATCCTTCGTGATCTTCGGAAGGGAAATGACAAAAGGTTCTGCTCGCAGGTCCATCAACAGATAGCCGTAACCGACATCCAGATTTAACGAAGGCACACGGAGGTTCGCATTCGGGACGGAGGCCGTTGTTCGCAGCGTATTCACCGAGGCTTTAAAGGATTTTGAGTCTCGATTGTAAAACTGGTCGTAAATCACTCGGGCATTTTCAACCATGGGATAGGCATAGATTGTGGCTTTCTTAGCAAGCATTTCTAAGTGACGCGTGCGAGCGTCTTCAGACTGAGCGTACACAATGCTCGGGAACAGAAACGTCATCACCACCAGCCACATCGCGCACCCCCACACGATATTCATCCTAGCGGCAAAAAAAAAGAGGAGTCCAAAGACTCCTCTTCACACTGAGATTATACACTCACCTGCAGACAAACATTATTTGCCATTTACCGGCGGAATAACGTAAGAGCCCGCACGAGCCGTCAAAAATTCAGGCACGGAGTTTCTGAAATCCGCTAAACCGCTTGTACGAACCGCGCCGTTTGTCGCTTGATAGCTGGGATGGGCGTAATTCGCGAAACGACCTTCATCAATCAGGAAGTAACCGCGGAAGTTCGTGCCATTTTTAACTTTGTCGTCAATCTCGTAACGGTCTCCGGACTTACCAGAAGCCGCTGACTTCGAATAATCCAGCGGTGCCACCGTTGGATAACGATCCACTTCATAAACACCTTGCTCAATCAGATTCACGTTCAGAATCGCACGAATACCTTGAGCACGGATCGTCGCTGCATCCGAAGTCAAACCATTGGATTCGCCCGCGCCATTCGTCAACAGCGTGTATTGCCATTTATACGAAGACGTTTGATTCGCGTAACGACGGTAAGGATAACCTTCACGAGTGGCCTCACGCGCATACACGCGATAAACATCTGTTCCTACAGGCAAAAGATGTCTCATGTAAGCCACCGCACGATTTTCAACACGCGTGCAACCATGAGAACCTGGATTAGCGAAGAAGTTGATCATTTTGCCACGAGTAATTTCAATTGGTTTAGAGCCATCTTTACCCCAACCCATTGTTCCGTGGATCCACTGATAGTTCACGCCACCGTTTTCACCTTCTGGAGTGAGCTTGGCGGCATACCAACCAAAGGCACCATAGGTGGATTTCTTGCCTTGATCGTTTTTAACAATCCATTTTTGCGAACCCATGTAAAGACTCATGCTGTCTGTGATAGGTTTTGGAATTGTGCTGATGTCTTGACCTTTCGTATACCAACGCGGATAAAACCCGAGACCATCTTGATAGAACTTCACCCACTCGGAAATCTTTCCATGTCCTACCCATGTTTTATAAGCGTTGGGATCTTGATCGGAACCTTCTTCAGGACGACCTACGACCATGTCTGTTTCCATCACCAGAGTATGCGGGCAATCCGGCGTGACCGTGCAACGCTCATAGACGCGCGTTTTTTCCGTCGCTACGTTTTGAATCACAAAATACTTAGACAAAGGCAGAACAAATTCTTTTTCTGACAAATAGTCTTTAGAAACATACAGCTCACCTTGATTTGTGATGCTTGAAGACTTCACGATCTTCACTTGTACCAAGGGTGTTGCGGCATTAAGCAGGTCATACACTTCGACGATGTCATTGCGATAAAGCTTGCCAACAATATTACCAGGTGCGGTCGAGTTGCTGGAGCGAACATTCAATGAGTCCGCTGAAATGTAATAGCGTTTTCCTACAACAAGTTGGTCTTTAGAAACCGCCTGTTGAGTCCCTGCTGATTGAGCGTAGGTGACCGCTCCCGCAGCCGTCACAACGAATGCTGCCAGTGCTGCATTGATCAATGATTTTTTCATGTCATCTCCATTTAATTGCACATGGAGGCAAAGCAAGAAACATGGCACGGCTGAAAACCAACCAGTTGGAATTCATGCCCCAGCTCCCCCTTTTTACATGAAGTAATTCCAGGGACTGCCCTAAATTGTAATTAACCGTAATTTGTACTTTCTCGGGTCCCCGATTATTCAATGATTTCCGCTTTTAGACTGAAGGACGCTTTGATGTCGATTCTGGAACAACTCCTGTCTCCCATGACTCTGTCTGATTTTTCGACAACTCATCTTTTTCGTGAGCCCTATGCTGCTCCCGAAAAAGCGTCCTTTCTTCGCAACAGTCTTTCGTGGAACACACTGAATGAAATCCTTTATACCGGTCACAAAAACTGTTGGCTTCCCTTGCAAGGAAAACTCCCATTGGATGAGGATCTTTGCACAGGACAACTCACCTTTTCCCAGGCTCGCAAAGGCTTTGAATCGGGGCGCACTGTTTTGGTTCGTCATGCCGAGCAGGCTCATCCTCTTTTTGCGGCTTTGGCAAAAGACTTTTATCGACTGTTTAACGATCCCGTGGATGTGCAGCTTTACTGCACCCCTGCCGGACAAGAAGGTTTTGATTGGCACTATGATTATGAAGATGTCTTTGTTATTCAAAGTGAAGGTGAAAAAGAATTTCGTCTTCGCAAGAACACGGTCAATCCAGGCGCATCGATAAAGAAAACTTCGCAATTGGAAGACCTGAAAAACGAAACGACTCGCGCCGAACTGCGCTGCTATTTAAAACCCGGAGATTGGTTGTACATTCCTGCGGGCTATTGGCACAAAGCTATGGCACTCACAGATTCCTATCACATCTCAGTCGGAGTTTTGATGGGTCAGGATAAAAAACCTAACGTCGGAAACCTCCACCTCCGAAGCAGAGCCTTCTAATGCAGCCCCGCATTTCCTAAGAAAGCTTCGAAGTGACCCGCAGGACTAGAAATCAAAGAGGTCTGCGCCGAAGGGAAAAAAAAAAGTAAAAGAAAAGTTCGCAAAGCCGCGCAAGAAAGGGCGGTCCTTATCTTGCGCATTTTAAAATAGGTATTATTGAATATGACGGTTGTTATTATTGCGAAGCGCATCGGACATTTCCGGTGGCATCAAGTTCGTGATCATATCCAAGGTTGTTCCCATGAATCCTTTCTCACTGACTTCCATCTTCATATCCAAAAATTCATCCGTCATAGCTTCAGCCTCTTCATCAGTAAAAAGACCTTGGGCGGTGGTGAACATATGTCCTTCTTCTTCTTGAATATGATGTTCCAAAGATTGACGTAACTTTCGCGCCGTCGCCTTCCAAGGCAGATTGGCCTTGTCCTGCACTTGCAACACACGCAAGAGACCTTCGGCCTCCATGTGTTCACGATAAGCGTGCATGGCTTCATCCTTGGATGCTTCTAGCATACGCAGGGAATTGTAAAGCACCGCTTCTTCGGCACGCGCGTGGGGAATCAGCGCTTCAACGATCTGTTCGATTAAATCCGATCGTTCTTTCGAGGCTTCTCGAGTCTCGTCGAGCTCAAGCAAGCGCGCTAAAAGTTCTTTCACATCATCATGATCCTTACGGAGAGCTTCGTAAATAAGCATAGTATCCTCGCTTTAAAAATTAATGATTCAACCGCCCCTATTCGGAGGCAAGTCCGGCGTCATCTATCCTGTGCTAAGACAGGGAAAGTGCCGTGCGTTTTTTCAAATCAAAGACTTCGGGCTCGGACAGAACATGTAGCTTCACATCGTGAATCGACATCGTCTGGTCCGCAGAGGCCTCAGAGATATTCGTATAAGTGACCCCGCGACCGTCCAAAACATAAACCGCATTTTCACCCATGATGCGGAACTTTTCATTTTCAACAATGATGGCGGTGCCTTCATCAATTCCAATTCCTAAAACACCGGGATTAAGAGCGACCGCCCCTAAAAGTCTTCCGATACGCCCCCGTTGCGCGAAGTGCTGATCGATGATCAGGCTTTCCACAAATCTCATTCCCGGCGCCATCATCCAGTTTCCGACTTTGTGAGACTCGGCGTTTTCCCCGCCTACGAGCATGATTTCACCCATGACGCTAGCGCCGGCTGAAGTTCCCGCGAGAGTTCCGCCTTTTTTAAAGACGTCGATGATGTAATCCATCACCAAAGTACCACCGAGTTTACTAGTGAGTTTTAATTGATCCCCGCCGGTGAAAAAAACCACCTTTGCTTTATCAAACATTTTTTGCAGATCCATGTTGCGCACTTCTTCAGGTTGATTGCAGTGAAAGTGCTCAATTTTTTTGACACCGAGTTTTTTAAAGATCTCTCGATATTCGGGAAAGACTTCTTCAGGCACTTCGCTGGCCGCGGTGATAACAATCAGTTTTCCGCCATTCACTCGAGCGGCTATTTCTTTTAAGATTCTTTTTTCTCCTGTTTTATCCTCACGTCCTCCAATGATGATCAGGGTTCCGTGAGGATGGAGTACTTTGACATGTCTGGCTTCAGATCGGCGGATCTTTTTCTTTGCGGATTCCATAAACATCAAATTCCCTTCTTGATTCAGGAGGTCTGTTAATGAAATTTAATTTTCCATCTTTCATCAGGATCTGTCCTCGGGAAATAACATGTTTCATCTCAAAGGTTTCTTTATTAAAGACAGCGATGTCCGCGTCACAACCCACGACCAGTCGCCCTTTGCGACTGAGCTTAAGAGCCTGGGCCGTGTTACTAGTGAAATGCTTCAGCAGGTCCTCAAGCTTAAAACCGTGTGTAAGAACACCCGCCTTCAGTTCGTACCAAAGATCCGCGGGAGGACCTTTGCTGGCGTCAGACGACACAGTCAATTGATCCAAAGGTCCTTGAAGGTCCAAGTAAACTTGATACCAGTAACTGAAATCTCGGTCCCATAAATCCAAGTCCACATAGCAACCCCTTCGCGCCATCTCGACAGCTTCTTTGATCAGAGCTTCGCTGCGACCGATATGGGTGATATGAAAATTGGCAGGCAAGACAACGTGTTTTTCCATGAGATCGCGCAGAGTCTGCATACGCCGAACACCATCGCCGACATGAATATGAGAAACTCCGGGTTTATTGGCCAACATACCGCCGACATAGGCATCGATGCAGGCTTTCGCTAGATCTTTGATATCTGGCTCCGGAGCGCGACGATCGGCAATGGCCAGCTCTCCCACTCCGATGACCTCAGGAATAAAAATCAGATCGTTACGGACTGAATCCGTCAAAGTTTTCGGAGGACAATCATAGCCGCCCGTATAACAGTAAGCCGTCAGGCCTAATTCGTTAAAGGCTTTACATCGCGCAATGAGTTCAGGCATGGACTTCGTCGTGGTGTCCACGCCGATAGTGCCAATTAAAGTCGTTACTCCGCCAGCCACGGCCTCGGAAAGCAGAATACTCATGGACTGTGAATGAAAGCCTCCGATTTCGCCGCTGCCTCCGGCCAAATGCAAATGCGGGTCAATCAATCCTGGAATCAAGTAACATCCTGAGCAATCCAAAACTTCAATATCAAGATCTTTCACTGTGCCGACTTCCAGAGTTCCGATTTTACTAATACTAGTTCCTGAGACAAAAATATCTTGTCCCAAAAACTGTGCACCATCGAAATACTGACCATTCTGCAAATAGACGAACATTTACTGCCACGCTACGTGTGAGTCTTCCTGGAAAGGTCTTTCTTCAGGCTGCGGCAGTGTCAAAACGGAAACGGGATCGTATTCGCGCATGGCTTTCATAACCGCACTGATGTCCTCGTAAAGAATCACAAGAATTTCATCTTCCTGAATTTCTGAAAGGCCTTGGCTGACCGCCTCTTCTTCTTTCAGGCAGATCTCGTGTTCCAAACCCGGGAAGTCTTTGTTGTACATTTCGCTGATAAGCTGGGGAAGCTCCCCCACACCACGCCCACGAAGATCGGCGTCGTCACGTAAAATAACTTTGTCAAAGTACTCGGCGGCCTTTCTCGCTCCTGAAAGAATCAGCTCTGTCGTACGGTCCCCTGGTAATCCCAGGACGACGGTCTTTTTAAAGTTTGTCCAGCGACGAAGCATTTCACCGACGTGGGTGATGGCATCGGCATTGTGACCATAATCCAAAATCGCATATCCCGCTCCGACACGATAAAGATTTAAGCGGCCTTTGTTTTCTGAAGCGGGATGGAAGTTTTGGATGGAATCTAAAATTCTTTCTGCGGGAAGGCCCATAGCAATACCCGCCGCCAAAGCCGCCAGAATATTTGAAATTTGGAATTCGGCCATGCCACCTAAAGTGATCGGCATGTCACTGGCATAGGCCAGGCTTTGCACTCGCCCCTTATAAGACATGACGAGGTGACCATCTTCCAACCAGCAGGCGTCTCGTCCCATCGCCAGTTGTTCGGCAAAAGCAGGACTATCCGGTTTCGTGGAAAAGAGGATGATATTGCATCCATGTTTTTTTACGCGGTTGTTGTTGATCAAAGACAGACAGTGTTCGTCATCGGCATTCAGCACCAGAGTGCCGCCGCGACGGACTCGTTCCGCAACGAGAGATTTAATCCATAAAATATCTTCGACGGATTCAATACCGTCTTGCCCGATATGATCTGCACGAATATTCGTGATAATACCAACATCGGACCAATCATAGGCTAGGCCCCCGCGCAAAAGACCGCCACGCGCTAATTCCAAAACGGCGCAGTCCACAGCTTGATCACTTAAGACCATGTCTGCGGAAAGAGGTCCCGAGCAATCACCCGAACAAATTTTCTTTTCACCAATCCAGATTCCGTCTGTATTCGTCATGCCGACGCACTTTTTTCCATTGTCTGACATAATTTTGTGCAACAGACGTGCGACCGTGGTTTTCCCATTAGTTCCGGTCACACTTATAATCGGAATACGGGCCTCTTCTTCATTCTTATACATCATATCCACAATCATGGAACCGACATGAGGCTCATCTTCCTTTTTTCCCAAGAGGTGCATTCGCAAGCCCGGACCCGCATTCACTTCAATAACGACAAGTCCACCTTCAACAATGGGCTTGGTGATGTCTTTTGCAATGATATCGATACCGCAGATATCAAGGCCTACCAGTCGAGCGATACGCTCACAAAGAATGCGAACTTCCGAAGAGGCCACATCCGTCACGTCGATCGCCGTTCCGCCGCTGGAAAGATTGGCATTTCCCCGCAAAGTGATTTGTTTTTTTGCTTCTGGAACACTTTCTAAAGTCAGACCTTGTTTTGCCAAATATTGAATCAGAATCGGATCGACGACGACTTTTGAAAGATAGCTTTCATGTCCATCACCGCGCAAAGGATCTCCGTTAAGCTTTTCAATTAATGTCGAAATCGAACTTTGACCATCCCCGATAACAAAAGGAGGCACACGCTCTGCCGCCGCCGCGAACTTGCCATCAATGACGAGCACACGATAGTCACGACCTTGCTGCATTTCTTCAATAATAAAACGGGAGGAAAGATCTTTCGCATTCTTGTACGCTTGTTTCAGCTCTTCGACATTCCGAAGATTCAGATGAACTCCCTCCCCGTGATGTCCGTCAAAGGGTTTTAAAACGTAAGGGGCTGAGAGGCCTTCGATCGCAAAGGCAATTTCTTCTTCGTCATAAATGGTTACGCCATGAGGGACCGGTATCAGGGCCCGACGCAGAAGAGATTTCGTCATCTCTTTATCCTGTACCAAATCCGCCGCGATCAGACTTGTGCGGTCCGTGATCGCGGACTGAACTCTTCTTTGCTTCACTCCGTATCCCAGCTGGATCAAACTTTCAGAGCCAATGCGCTTTGTGGGAATTTTCTTCTGACGTGCGGCCTTTAAAAGGCAGTCAGCACTTGGACCTAAAGCACTTCGCTTGTGTGCTTTTTTAATATTGTTTAAGAAATAAGGCAGGTCGACACTCGTGCCATGCAACACATCTTCGACTAAATTGAAAGCCGAACGCAGACATTCCACCATTCCGCCTTCGTTATCAAAGCGAATGATAACATCATAAAGGCCCGGCGTACCGGCATAGCGAGACTTTCCATAGGTGACATCCATTCCACTCATCGTAGAAAGCTCTAATGCCACATGCTCGATGATGTGAGCCATGTACGTGCCTCTCTCAAGGCGTTGAAAAAAGCCGCCAGGGATACCCGGAGAACAAGTGTGATCGTAAAGACTAGGAAGAGCCGCTTTGAGTCCATCGACAAAGCCGGGAATTTCATTGCTGGGCTTATCAGTCCATTCTTCAAGATTCACTTTCATGACCATAACGGGAAGATGATGATAAACATTGGGACCATAAATCGGTTTAAAACTGACGATTTTCATGAAGTAGCTCCATATTGCAACCATTACAATTAACACGTCGTTTTGTAGGCAAGCCAATAGCCGATCTTAAAATTTCTGACTTTTAATTACGCCCCGAGTTTTTTCATTGTCGTTTGTCCACACTGTTTTTTTTCGCTTGATTCGGGACAAAATACTTTCGCAAAAAGCCGTATTGCCAAAAGGCAATACGGCGGTAAATTTAGATTTGTCTTTGATGAGTGCTCGAGTGGCTGCGCTTTTCTGCCATCGGATGCATAAGAATCTCGATATCCTCTTCCAGAGCTTCTTCCACTTTAGATTTGTACTTATCTTTCATTTCTTGCATGTCTTGAGCGATCTGCTGTTCTTGTTCTTTCGTGAACCATTTTTTTGCTTGAGGGAAGATTTCTCCCTCCTCTTCTTCAACGTGATGTTCAACGATTTCGCACAGTACTTTTATTTTTGCCTTCCACTCTTCTTCCTCTGCATCCATGCGAGAAAGCTCATTCAAAAGAAGTGACATCACGTGATGTTCTTCTCCACCTTCCCAAGCTAATTCTTCGCCTTCTTTTTCTTTGGCCGCTGTTTTTAGAGGCTCATAGAAAACTTGTTCTTCGGCTTTAGCGTGGGCTGTAAGTTCGGTTTTCAAAGTGTCAAAAAGATGTTCGGCTTCGGCATATTCTTCGCCGTCCAGACAGTCCTCAATTTTTTCAAAAAGCTTTTCGACTTCGCGGTGGTCTTTTTTTAGCATGTCGTAAATGCTTGCCATATTTACCCCCCTTTTTTCCTATAAACACAACAATACCTGTTCAAAATGTGAGTGAGCACATCCTGTGTCGAATGACCTGGCCGTTTCCGTGTCTTCGTCGAGGGGAAAAGACGAAGAGATTTGATAAAATGAATATTGATAAAACAACAGGAGGTCTTATGCATACCCATGGAAGATCCGTGAAAGGGCACATCAAAGATACAGAACGCGATAAAAAGCGGGACAGTTATCAAACCACTGGCGGAAGACAGAATATGCGCCAAACCCCTGAAAAGAACACCCACAATTTCACTCGAGATGATTTGGGCTATAGCGACCGGGACACGCGCGGTTACGACAAACATCATAAAGGAAATTATTAAAAAAAAGCCCGCGGTTTTCGCGGGCTTTCTGATTTAGTTTTTGATGACAACCTTGACACAGCTGTCTTGTTTATCTTTAAACATTTTATAGGCGTCAGGAGCTTGATCAATGGAAATGCGATGAGTGATCAAGAATGAAGGATCCACGCGGCCTTGAAGAATCAAATCTAAAAGTTCCGGCATATACTTTTTAACGTGAGTTTGTCCCATCTTCATCGTCAAGGCTTTCCCAAAAGCCGCTCCCATAGGAACTTTATCAAGAAGTCCACCATAGACACCGGGAATCGAAACCGTTCCTCCTTTACGACACGCTTGTATCGCCTGGCGAAGAGCAACCGGTCTATCTGTAGTCATCTTCGCCACCATTTTCATATGTTCGTATTTACTGTAAAGATCTGTCCCGTGCGCTTCCATTCCGACAGCATCTATACAGGAATCGGGACCACGTCCCCCGGTCATGATATTCAAAGATTCCAGCACGTCGACTTCTTCATAGTTTAAAGTTTCGGCGTTGCACACTTCGCGTGCCATGCGCAAACGCTCCGGCACGTGGTCAATAGCGATCACACGCTCGGCGCCTAACAGATAGGCACTTTGAATGGCGAACAGTCCGACGGGGCCGCAACCCCAGACGGCGACAGTGTCACCTCTTTGAATATTGCAATTCACAGCAGCCATGTAGCCGGTTGGAAAGATATCACTTAAGAAAAGTAATTTATCGTCGTCCATATCTTTAGGGACGACCAACGGCCCGACGTCACCGTAAGGAACACGAGCGTATTCCGCTTGGCCTCCGGCGTAGCCACCGTACATGTGCGAATAGCCAAAAAGGCCGGCGCCTCCATGACCGTAGACTTTTTCTGCGACTTCCGGTTTCGGATTGCTGTTATCACAAAGGGAGTAATCTTTGCGCTCACAGAAAAAACAATGACCGCAAGAAATATTAAAAGGCACAACGACTTTATCGCCGATCTTTAAGTTTTTCACGCTGGGCCCTAGCTCTACGACTTCACCCATGAACTCATGACCTAAAATATCGCCTTTTTGCATTGTCGGAATAACCCCGTCGTACAAATGCAGATCTGAACCGCATATCGCAGTGGAAGTGATTTTCACCACGATATCACGAGGGTTCAGAATGCGCGGATCCGGAACTTTTTCTACTTCCACGTGGTTGCTTCCTTGCCAACAAACTGCTCTCATCGGAGCCTCCTTTAATGAAGTGCCGTTTTAGTTTCGTGTTCTCGATTGTTGCCTGCAGACTGCCCTTCCACTGTTGGAATCTCTCGGGCTTCAAAAAGGGCGCGCAGTTTAAATAAATTTAAACGCAGGTTTCGGCCCGGACTTTCACCAAGAAGTTTTTCAAAGAGCTCTGTGATTTTCCCCCCGGGAAGATCATAAGCGAGCTTCACTTTCACTTGGGTGCCTCGCCCATATGGCAGCTCTAAAAACTCCACTCGTCCCGAATGCTGAAGGTCTTCGGTGGCTCCCGTGGATTTCCAGGCGATTAAAGAAAAAGGCACTTCTTGAACAATCTCACAGTCCCATTCGATCGTCTTTTTGCCTTTCAGGGCTTTCCACACCCAATGGGATTTCGTCTCTGAAGTCACGACGACGGATTCTAACTGATCCGTGAAAAGAGTGAAGTGAGTCACATCCCGCCAGAAGTTGTAAAGTTCCTGCGCGGAAGCTTTGATGGTGATCGCCTCTTCGGTGTAAATGTCATCCGGTAAGGTGTTGACACGTTGGCTTTCCTTGGAGCTGACTATTTCTTTTTCCATGACTTCTCCTTTCTTAAAGAGAATTAAATATCTAAATCAGGTTCTGGGGGCGGAAGCGGCGGCGGTTGCGGCGTTGATAACAGCTCGCCTCGCGTATATCCGGCACCGCGTGTGGCCCGCGCCATCGCATTGATCGAAAACTTTGGTGTGCGATCGGCCTTAAAAAGTCCGTTCGCCTCTTGAAATGTATCGGTGAACTGCGTGTAACAGAAACCGCAAAAAAGTTCGATGCGATGAATAGCGTCCATCAACTTTTCATACTTTCTTCTAAATTCTCCCGACGATTGCACCGAAGAGTAACCCCACGTCGAGGTGCACTCAGAAGGATCGACAAAAGCAATCCCGCCAAACTCGGTGATCATCACGGGCTGTCCTCCATGCGGATAGCCTTCCACGGTGAGAACTCGGCCCCCGGGACGATACTTCGTCAGTACATCACCGATATTTTGGTGAGACGTGTATTTTTTTAAAAGCCGCTCCGGCTGATCATCATAGTCATGAATTCCTAAAAGATCCGTCGCCGTGCTTTCCCACCCGTCGTTGCCGATACAAGGCCGCGTGGGATCCAGAGTTTTCGTGATATGGTAAAGAGCCTGCACGCAATGTTGATGACTTTCCTTTTCGGCGAGGTCCGGCACCCCCCAGGATTCGTTAAAAGGCACCCACAAAATCACGCTGGGATGATTCATATCGCGACCGATGACTTCGACCCACTCTTTCAGAATTCTTTCAACGGACTCGTGCGTGAAGCGGTAAGCACTTGGCATTTCTCCCCACACGACAAGTCCCAAAACGTCCGCCCAATAAAAGAACTCAGGATCTTCAATTTTCTGGTGTTTACGAACACCATTAAATCCTGCGGCTTTGATCAATTCGATATCTAGTTTCAAAGCTTCCGACGACGGAGGCGTCATAAATGTGTCTGGCCAGTAGCCTTGATCCAAGACCATACGCAGATAATAAGGACGGCCATTTAACATAAAGCGATCGCCGTGAAAGGCGACACTTCGCAAAGCGGTGTAGCTTTTCACTTTATCTAAAAGAAAATTACGATCCCACAGTTCTACATGAACGGTGATAAGTGTGGGCTTTTCAGGACTCCATAAAAGTTCATTACGGAAGTCATCAATACCAGGATCCGAAAAAGCAATGCGACGATGCACTTCTTTGTGAACAACGTCGTAGGAGTCTTGTGCTAAAAGCTTGCCTTCACATTCCATGCGCACGCGCACTTGAAGTCCATCAGCACAAGGACCTGTGACAAAGACTTCGCAGCCCACTTCCCATCTTTCAATCAATGGAGTCAGACGCAGCTTTTCTATATATGTCTCAAAGACTTCTTCAAGCCACACCGTTTGCCAAATTCCGCTGGTGCGTGGATACCAGATGCTGTGCGGATCTTTTTGCCAATCCTGCTTGCCACGAGGTTTCGCGAGATCAAAAGGATCATCATCGGCACACACCGAAATCACTTGATCGCCGCTGTCACTGAGGGCTTCGGTGATATCCAGAGTAAACGGAGTGTGTCCACCTTCATGACAACCCATGTACGAGTTGTTCACCCAAACTTTGGCTTGATAATCAACGGCACCAAAATGCAGTAAGATGCGTTTGCGCGCAATTCGTTGCACTTCAAAACGGCGCTGATACCAACATCGCGGATGAAAGCCCGTGTCGCCAATGCCACTCGCCTTACATTCGGGCACGAAGGGAACCTGGATCTTTAATGGCCATTCTTTAATTTGTGACGGATGTGAAAAGGCCTGTGAGTCATCAAATAAAAAAGACCAAGTGCCGTTGAGTGACATCCAATTACTTCGTTGAAAGTTTTTTCGGGGATACGGATCTAAGGTGATTTCATTTCGTTGTGGCATGAACCCTCCGCGTTAGCTAGAGCGCAACTGTTTCTAAATATGAAAGGGTGTTGTCGGTTTCGCACTATGTATTTAGGCACCGGCCCCGGAGACCTTTTGAAAGCGTGTTCAGATTGGCTTCAAAATAAAAATCACCAAAAAACATTTATCCCTTAACAACTTCCGAAAGGTGCAACATGAGTCTTACTTGTGAAGCTTCAGACTTGCTTGTGTTCTCTCACTTACGCTGGAACTTTGTATTCCAAAGACCCCAACATCTTATGTCGCGTTTCGCGACCTTTCGTCGAGTGTACTTCATCGAAGAGCCCATCTTTCACTCTAATGATGAAGCAGAACTAGAGCTGCATCAGTCCAAAGAAGGAGTGACGGTAGTCGTTCCTCACCTGCCAGAAAAAATCGGATCTAAGGATCATGACTTTGTTCTGCAAAAACTTTTGGACAACCTGATGAATGAAGAAATGATTGAAGAATATGCGGCCTGGTACTACACGCCGATGGCGCTGAACTTCAGTCGACATCTTTCTCCAGCCGTGACCATTTATGATTGCATGGATGAACTATCTAAGTTTCACGGTGCTCCCCGCGAGCTGATTGACCGAGAGCAAGAGCTTTTGAAAAAAGCCGACCTGGTGTTTACAGGCGGCTATTCGCTGTATGAAGCCAAAAAAGATAAGCACGACAATGTCCATCCCTTCCCCAGTGGAATTGACGTTCATCACTTCAACACCGCTCGCGGAAACAAGAACGACCCTGAAGATCAAGAGCATATTCCCCATCCACGCATGGGTTTCATCGGGGTTATTGATGAAAGAATGGACATCGAGCTGGTTCGCAAAACGGCGGAACTTCGCTCGGACTGGAACTTCATTATGATCGGGCCGGTTGTAAAAATAGATCCAGCAAGTTTACCGAAGCTTCCCAATATTCACTATCTCGGTAAAAAAGATTATGCGGATCTTCCTAAATACATGGCGGGGTGGGATTGCGCCTTAATGCCTTTTGCCCGCAATGAAGCGACTCGCTTTATCAGTCCGACTAAAACTCCAGAATATCTAGCGGCCGGATGTCCCGTGGTTTCCACACCTATTCGCGATGTCGTAGAACCTTACGGCAATCGCAGTTTGGTCGCGATTGGCGAAACCGCCGAAGAATTCGTCGCTCACATTGAAGAGGCTTTGGATCGCAATAAGTATGATGCCGAGTGGTTAGGAACTGTCGACGAGTTTTTAAAAGACATTTCTTGGGACGAAACCTGGAAGAAGATGGCGCACTTAGAAACCCATCACGCGCGTTTGAAATCCATGCCTCCGGGAATGACGAATCCTGAAACAATGAACATCAACTTTTTACGGGGAATGTGATTTGTGACCAAACCAGAAATTTGGATAGGTATGGAATGCACGTTGAATCGAGTGGGCAATCGCTATTTCAACCAACTTGATTACAACGGACATCTCTTAAGAGACAGCGATCTGGATATGTTTGCGCAACTTGGAGCTCAACGTATTCGCTATCCTTGTGTGTGGGAACAGGTCTCAAGCAAAGAAGGCGTCTATAGCTGGCACGGCATGGACCAGCGATTGGACGCTCTTCGCAAGCGAGGACTCGTGCCGATTGCAGGACTGCTTCATCATGGAAGCGGCCCGCTTTTTACGAATTTGTTGGATCCCCAGTTTCCCGAAAAATTCGCACGTTACGCGCGTGACTTTGCCACTCGTTATCCTTGGATCAATGACTATACTCCGATCAACGAAATTCTGACGACTTCAAGATTTAGCTGTTTGTACGGGCATTGGTTCCCGCACCGACACGACGACCGCAGCTTTACGAAGGCGCTGTATTTACAATGCAAGGCCACTTCACTAGCTATGCGGGAAATCCGAAAGATCAATCCCCAAGCGCGCCTGATTCAGACTGAAGACATGGGGCGCGTTGAAAGCACCGAGCTGCTTCGCTACCAGCGCGACTTTGAAAACAATCGACGTTGGCTGAGCTTTGACCTTTTAATGGGAAAAGTAGATTCATCACATCCGCTCTATACATATATAAAAAATGGTGTGACCGATGCGGAACTCAAATGGCTGCAGGACCACCCTTGTGTTCCCGACATTTTAGGCATTAATCACTACCAGCTCAGCAATCGCTATTTAGATGAGCGCCTCGAGTTTTATCCTTCATTTCTTCATGGTGGGAATCATCTGCACGCATATGCCGACGTTGGCGCGATTGATACGGGACAACTGGTATCGGCCTCGCCCTATGAAATTTTCAAAGAGGTGTGGGAGCGCTACAAACTGCCAATAGCTGTCACCGAAGCCCACACACGCGGCTATCGCGAAGACCAGATGTTGTGGTTGTCAGAGATTTGGCAGGCCACCACAAAACTTCTTGCGGAACGAGCCGATGTTCGCGCCGTGACGGCTTGGAGCCTGTTGGGCACATTTAATTGGAATTCGCTCTGCACACGTGATGAACGATTTTATGAACCCGGCGTTTTTGATCTTCGCACTCCCGATGGAAGCCCTCGTCCCACCGTTCTAACCAAGATGGTGAAGTCACTTTCTGAAACGGGATCGTTTGAACATCCTTTATTGAATGAATCCGTGCGCTGGCGAAATCCTTCGCGCGCCCTCTATGCGCCGGCGTCCCTTTATTCTGAGCTTTCGACTCCGACGAAAAATCGCAAGGCCGTTTTAATCACCGGTGGTCGCGGCACCTTAGGCCGCGCGTTTGCTCGCGTTTGCGCTATTCGCAATATTCCTTATTTTTTATTAGATCGCAGCCAGATGGATATAACAAACCGTGAAAAGGTGCGGGAAACCTTGAATGACATTAAACCTTGGGCGGTTATCAATGCCGCCGGATACGTCAAAGTAGACCGCGCGGAATTTGAAGCCTTGAAGTGTTTTAAAGAAAATGTCGAAGGCCCGCGTATCCTGGCTGAAGAGTGCGCCAAAGACGGCATCGCATTTCTAACATTTTCTTCCGACATGGTTTTTGATGGACTGCAAGAAAACCCCTACCTTGAAAGCAGTCGAGTTTCTCCATTGAACGTATACGGACGTTCGAAGGCGCAGGCCGAAGAAAAAGTTCTGACGGCCAACGAAAGTGCGCTGGTGGTTCGCACCAGTTCTTTCTTCGGGCCCTGGGACGAATACAACTTCATCACTCGCTGTCTTAAAACGGTGAACCGAAATTTGAATTTCTATGCTCCGGAAGACACGAAGGTGTCCCCCACTTATGTTCCTGATCTGGTGAATGCCAGCTTAGATCTTTTGGTCGACCAAGAAAAAGGGTTGATCCATTTAACAAACGACGCGGACGTCAGTTGGTCGGACTTTGCAGCAATGGCAGTAAGTCACCTTCCAGAAAATAAGTCCGACTACATTATTAAAAAGTCCTATCAAGAATTGGGAGCGGTCGCACGAAGACCTCTGCACAGCTCGCTAAGCAGTGAACGCTTTCGCATTCTGCCCCCTTTGGAAGAAGCCTTGGATAGATACTTTCAACAACTGGAAATAGCGATTCTATAAGGAGACGACATGAAAACGGAAATAGGAATTGCCGGAGCCGGTTTCGCCGGAGCAGTTTTAGCTCGAGAGCTTGCAGAAACCGGTCGCTTCAAAATCACAGTTTTTGATGAGCGCGAACATATCGCGGGGAATTGTCACACCGTGCGTGACCCCGAAACCGGCGTCATGGTGCATGAATACGGCCCTCATATCTTTAATACCAGCCGTCAAGATGTCTGGGACTATGTCAATCGTTGGTCGAATTTCATTCCGTTCACAAATCGTGTGAAGGCTTTCACCGAAAAAGGCGTTTTTTCACTGCCAGTGAATCTTTTGACTATCAATCAATTCTTTCAAAAAAAGATGACTCCTCTTGAGGCTGAAGAGTTTATCAAAGAACAAAGCAAGAAAGATATTTCTGAACCCCGAACATTTGAAGAACAAGCCTTGAAGTTTTTGGGACCGGATCTTTATCACAATTTCTTTTATGGCTACACAAAGAAGCAATGGGGTGTCGAGCCTACAGAACTTCCCGCCTCCATCTTAAAGCGCCTTCCGGTACGCTTTAATTACGACGATAACTACTACAACCAGAAATATCAGGGTATCCCTCAAGAGGGATACACCGTCATTGTGCAAAAGATCCTCGATCACCCCGCAATCGAAGTTCGCCTGAAAACCCGTCTTTCTCCGGAAGATAAATCCAAGTTCCATCACATCTTTTGGAGCGGCCCGATGGATGGGTATTTTAAATTCAAATTAGGACGCCTGCGCTATCGCACGTTGAAATTTGAACGCTTTACGGCCGAAGGAGATTTTCAAGGAAATCCTGTTATTAACTATTGCGAAGAAAAAGTGCCTTACACTCGCATCACAGAGCACAAGCACTTTGCTCCGTGGGAAGAACATAAAAAAACCGTGTGCTTTAAAGAGTACAGCGCTTTATGCACGGAAAAAGACACTCCCTATTATCCTTTGCGGCTCTCTGAAGATATGTCGCTCCTGAAGCAGTACATGGAGCTTGCGGAGTCCGAAAAGAATGTGACCTTTATTGGACGCTTGGGGACCTATCGCTATCTCGACATGCATGTCGTGATTGGTGAATCGCTAGATCTTGCCAAAGTGTGCTTAGACGAAAATATAACAGAATGGCCCCGCTTTAGCCATTCTCCGATTTAAAGGAGGAAGATATGCGTGTACTAGTTACTGGCGGCGCCGGTTACATCGGAAGTCACGTCGTTCGCCAACTCATCGAGGAAGGACATCAGGTGCTGGTCCTTGATGATCTTTCAGAGGGACATTTAAAAGCGGTTCACCCGGAAGCTTTATTTATTCCCGGGAGCACCGCGCACTCCGAACTCTTAGTTAAGACTTTTCAAGAATATAGAATTGAAGCCGTCCTGCACTTTGCTGCAAATATCGAAGTCGCAGAAAGCGTCGAAAATCCCTACAAGTACTATCACAACAACGTCGCCAACACGCTCACTCTTTTGCGAGCCATGCATGATGCCAAAGTTGAAAAGCTGGTGTTTTCATCCACGGCCGCAGTTTACGGCGAACCTCAAGAAATTCCCGTCGAAGAACATCACTTGCGTCAGCCCGTAAATCCGTATGGCAAAAGCAAAATGATGGTGGAAATGATTATCGAGGACTTTGCGAAAGCCTATGGTCTTCAGTACGCCGTCCTCAGATACTTCAACGTCTGCGGCGCGGCTCCGGACGCCTCTATCGGCGAAGATCATCCACATGAAACTCATCTGATCCCGCGTATTTTAAAATCCGCGCTGCAGGCAAAGCCCGAGGTTAAAATCTTTGGCACCGATTACCCTACACCCGATGGAACCTGTGTCCGTGATTATATCCACGTCATGGATTTAGCGACAGCACACACCTTGGCTTTAACCTCACTAAGACCTGGCAATAGCGAAGTCTATAACATCGGAAGTGAAAAAGGATTTTCCGTTCGCGAAATCCTGCAAGCTTGCGAACGAGCGACGCAAGTCGAATTTATCGTCAAAGAAGAAAAGCGTCGGCCCGGCGATCCGGCGGTCCTCGTGGCCAGCAGTCAAAAGATTCAACGCAAATTGGGTTGGCAAAGAATGTATCCGCATATTGACACGATCATTGCTCATGCCTGGAACTGGCATCGCACTCATCCCAACGGATACAGCGAAAAACATGCGGAATTCAAAACACAGTATCAACAACTCTAGGAGGAGTTATGAAAGAAAATCAAAAGATCCGTTATGCCGTCGTGGGACTGGGCCACATCGCGCAGACGGCGGTTTTGCCCGGATTTAAAAATGCAAAAAATTCTGAACTGACCGCTCTTGTTTCGGGTGATGAGACCAAATTAAAAAAATTAGGTAAGAAATATAAAGTGGAAAATCTTTATCACTATGACGACTACGAAGAATGTCTGCGCAGTGGTTTGATCGACGCCGTTTACATTGCAACTCCAAACGTGCATCATCGCGAGTTCGCGGAAAAAGCGGCTTATCATGGCATTCACGTCCTGACGGAAAAACCGATTGCGACCACGGTTGCCGATGCTGTCTCAATGATGCGAGCCGCTGATCGTAATGATGTGAAAATGATGGTGGCGTACCGTCTTCACTTTGATCCAGCCAACCTAAAGGCCATTGAGATTGCACAAAGTGGCAAGTTGGGTGAACTGCGCATTTTCAATTCTCTTTTCTCCTATCAACTGACAGATCCTACAAACATTCGTTTGCAGGCGGAACAAGGTGGCGGACCCCTTTTAGATATCGGTGTTTATTGCTTAAATGCCGCTCGTTACCTTTTCCGGGACGAGCCCGTAGAGTGCTTTGCCTGGACAATGAATAGCTCGGATGAACGCTTTAGTGAGGTTGAGGAGATGATGGCGGTAACACTGCGCTTTCCTGAAACTCGCATTGCCACTTTCACGATTAGTTTTGGCGCCTCTGACACTTCGTCATTTGATCTTGTCGGTACTAAAGGCTGTCTGCGTTTGGAACATGCTTACGAGTATGCCGAAGACATGGAATTGACGACGACAATCAATGGCAAAGAGAAGTCCTACACTTTCAAAAAACACGATCAGTTCGGTCCAGAGCTGGAATACTTCTCCGAATGTATCTTGAAACACAAGCAACCGGAACCTTCCGCTGAAGAGGGACTTCTTGATATTAAGATTATTGAGGCTCTATTTGAATCAGCGCGATACGGTAGACCAGTCAAACTTGACTACTTCAAAAAAATGACTCGCCCATCGGAATCGCAAAAGATTAAAAAACCGGCTCGCGCGGAACCCGATGTCGTTCACGCCCGCAGCCCCCACAATTAATAACTTGGCTGAAATTTCAGCCATAACAAGGAGGAAGACATGGCTACTAGATCAACCAGCTCAAGGAGCTCATCAGGCCGTAGCTCAACTGGCAGAACTCGTTCTTCGTCGTCTGGTTCGGGCTCTCGCTCGAGCACATCATCTTCACGTTCCGGCGGATCAAGTTCCCGCTCGGGAGGTGAATCCACTCGTCGCGCTTCGGGAAGCTCGTCGGGTCGCGGATATGAAGATATCTACGAATCTCGTGGTGGCGGGCGTGGCTCCTATGAAGACTATGGTGGCCAAGGTTCTCGCCGCTATCAAGATTACGGTAGCAGAGACGACATGTATGAGTCTCGCGGTGGTGGTCGCGGTGGTTCTGACGACTACGGCAGAGAAGAATACGGTCGCTATGAAGGCTCACGCAACTATGGCGGTGGTTATGGTTCTGAAAGAGAACCTTCTCGCGGTTACGGAGGCAGTGAGCGCTGGAGTGAAGAACGTGGTTCTTCCAGAGGCGGCTCAGGTCGTTACAGCGATCAAGAGCGTGGCATGAGTCAACGTCGCTATTCTGAAGATTATGATGATGAACGCTCTTCACGTTATGGTCGTGGGGGTTCCAGCTCAAGCCGCGGTCAAGGCACGAACTATAGCAGTCGTGACTTTGACGATGATCGCATGAGCAGAAACTTCAGCGACGATGATGAAGATACAAGATTCGGTCGCAGCAGCCGTTGGGAAGACGAAGATGACGACATGGATGACTATGACGAGGTCAACCGCAGTCACCGTTCTTCAAACACGTACTAAGATTCTTCGCGCAGGAAGACCTAAAAAAATAAAATAGGTCTTCCTGTCGCATCAGCCTCAATTTGAAAACGACATCGTTTTCAATTTTCCACCTTCTTCGGTTACAATTTGGAACTAGCCACAAGAACCGCTCCCCGTGCGGATTCCAAGCCGTTCTCTTTTCTTCCACATCATTCGTCGGGTTTCTTACAAAAGAAGGTCGAGCTTCTTAAATCTCTCGTCCTGATTTTTAAGAACTCGTAACGTTTTTTACACAGTCTGGGTAAGTCCTCCGCTAGTGTTTGTTAACGCACAAATTCATGGAGGAATAATGCCAATTAGCAAAAAGAAAACATTATTCTCACGTTTCAGCACTGCGCTTTTAACTACATCTCTGCTTGCGATGGTTGCCTGTAGCAACGGCGGTGGCGGAGGAGAAGTGACTCTCCCCGATGACCCAACGTCCGAAGGAGCTGCGGAATCTCCTTCAGGTACGGTCGAGAAACCGATCACCGAGACACCTGGAAGTGTCACCGACTCGCAAAGAGAAGCGATTCTTAAAAATTACGATCACGTCGATCCTTCGCATATTGTCCCTTATAAATCTCTGGAAGATGCTCTTGTCTATTTCCACCAGAATAAATCCAGATTCTCGAACCAAAATTATCTTTCCATTATCAACTTTGGCCAAAGCTCAAAAGAAAAACGTTTCTATATCATTGATATGAAAACCGGAAGCGTATGGGCGATGCATGTCGCTCACGGAAAAGGTTCAGATTCAAACCACGATGGCATCGCCGAAAAATTCAGCAATGTCTCTGGTTCCAATGCGAGTTCTTTAGGTATTTATAAAGCGGCAGAGTCTTACAATGGCAGCAATGGTCTTTCGTTGCGCCTAGATGGTCTTTCTTCAACGAACTCCAATGCTCGCTCGCGCGCGATCGTCATTCACGGCGCAAACTATGTTCAAGAGTCCAATGTGATTCAAGGACGTAGCTGGGGATGTCCTGCCGTGGCAATGGAAAATCGTGATGCCGTCATTAAGTATCTTAAAGGTGGCAGTATGGTTTACGCCGTTGTCGATACAGGTGGTACGGAAGCTCCCTCAGTTCCGTCGGTTCCTTCTGACGGCACTTATGCCATGCATGCACTTTCTTGGGAGACTTCAAGCAATCCAGAAAGAAAGCAATGGTCGCAGTACCTCATGAAACTTCTTTTGAACGACTGGAGTTCCTTATTAAACGGCGCCAGCGACATGAAAGATTTCTGTCCTCGCTACGCCTCATTGAGCAATCATGACCGCGCTAACGTGTGGGCCCAGCTTTTCTCAGCAATGACGAAGTTTGAAAGTAATTACAATCCACTTTCCAGAATGCACGAGACAACAATGGGAACAGATCCTATTACTAAGAAACCCGTGTATTCTGAAGGACTGTTGCAGCTTTCGTATCAGGACATCACAGGCTGGAATTTCTGTAAGTTTGATTGGAATAAGGATAAAAATTTAAGTGCGACAAGCCCTAAGAAAACAATTCTTGATCCTTATATCAACCTTCACTGCGGCGTCGGCATCATGGCAAAACAGGTGGCACGCAAAGGTGTCATTAAGTTAAGTACAGGTGCTTATTGGGCGGTGATTAAAACAAACAGTAAGTATCAAAAAATCAGTCAGATCACTTCGATGGTCAGAGCACTTCCGCTTTGTAAATAATCTGTCGAGATCAAACCTTGATAACCACCGCTGGGGCCCCATTTCGGGGCCTTGGCTTTTTTAGTAGCTGCGTTTTGAACGAATCCAAAGACGGATGGGCGATAATTCCTTTTCTGTGATACCCACAAAGTGAGCATGAATCTTATATAACGGCTCAGCTCCTGCCAGCTCTTCGCAAGAATCAATTCGCAACGGAATTTTTGGAATGCCAATTTCTTCAAATAAAGGCGAATTCACTCGCAGGATTTTCCCAACGGGGACCGCGGTCGACGAAGAGATCGTGACACCCAATTCAGACAAAGCGGTGATCTCCGTTTTTGTTTCCCATTCCGCCTTGAAGCTGACGCTGGCCGAAGAAAATTGGATTGTATCTTCAGGCTTTTTCACAAGGAGATTACGAATCTTTGCCAAAAGAAGCTCAGGATCAATGGGTTTTACAACGTAATCATTCACACCCGACTCAATCCCTTTTTCAATATCCGATTTCTCTCTTTTTCCGGTCAACAAAATGACGGGAGTTTTTGCTAAAACAGGTTGTTTACGGATCGTACGGGTCAATGCGTACCCGTCGCCACTTCCTGGCATCACGGCGTCAGTGATGACTAAGTCAAACGTACTTTGCGCCAAGGAATGCAAAGCTTCTACGGCATTAGTGCATGCGGTAACAAGATGTCCATCTTTGCCGAGAAGCGCTTCCAGTGTTAACAAAACACTTCTTTGGTCGTCTACGATTAGAATTTTTGCCATCGCTTCTCCTTCCTGCCCTGATTTAGGCGGCTTTCTTTTCTGCTAAATATGTTTTGAGTTCATTTAAAGAGGCGGCGAATTGTTCTTCAATCTGCGTGATGAAGTCTGCCGCCAACGAAACCTCGGTCAATTGCTCAACGCTTGCGCAAAGTTCTGCCAACCTTTGCGCGCCTAAAGTGGCCGCCGCCGATTTTAAAGCGTGGGCCGCCTCACTTAATCCCGTCACATCAAATTCTTGAAATGACTTTTTCATCGAAGAAATCAAACTTGGGGCAGAGGATTCCAGATCCTCGATCAATACCGCCACCAGATTTTGATCTTTGACGACGTAACTTTCCAATTGTTCTAACGCTTTTAAATCCAGGGTGTTTTCCTGAGTCGGAAGCCAGCGTTGCAGAACCTCTAATAGATGTTGAAGCTCAATAGGCTTCGCTAAAAAGCCATTCATGCCTGACTCTGAATAATTCGTTTTATCGGCGCCGCCAGCGTCTGCAGTTAAAGCAATAATCGGAGTCTGCCCTTTTTCGCCTTCCAGCTGACGAATTCGCTTCGTCGCCTCATATCCATTCAGCACCGGCATCTGGCAGTCCATAAAGATCAAATCATATTTCTGATTTTGGCATTTTTCGAACGCCACAAGACCGTTACTAGCTAAGTCGACCTCTAAGCCTAATTTTCGCAGGTAATTCTGTGCAACACGCTGATTGACCACCTGATCTTCAACGACTAAGACCGAACCTTTAAATACTTTTGCAAATTTCGTATCGCTAAAGCGAGGAATATCCTGTTCATTGGCTACAGGTAAAATCACCGTGAACCAGAAGTTCGACCCCAGGCCCACGACGCTTTCAACTCCGATCTCTCCTTGCATCAGATCCACAAGCTGTTTACAGATGGAAAGTCCCAGTCCGGTTCCACCTGCTTTGGCGCCATTTTTAGTTTGGAAATATTTTTGAAATAAAGAGCGACGTTCTTCTTCTTTAAGACCCGGGCCCGTGTCTTTCACTTCAAATTTCAAAACGTACGAAGCCCCTTGCGGAACGGCGCTGATATCCAAACTGATGAAACCTTTGTCCGTGAATTTCACGGCGTTTCCAATAAGATTTACTAAAATCTGACGAAGGCGTCCCGCATCCCCGACAAAGTGTTTCGGCATTTTGTCCGAGACATGCATCTTTAAGCCCACGTTTTTTTCTGCAACGGCGGCCTTGAACATCTCGGTAATATCGCGCACCAAGAATTTTAAATCAAAAGCTTGCGGGTCTAAACTCACCTTCCCGGCTTCGATTTTTGAATAATCTAAAATATCATTGATCAACATCAACAAAGACTCTGCAGATCTTTTAACCGTGCCCACATATTCTTTTTGCTCTTCATTCAGCGGTGTATCCGCAAGAAGAGTCGTCATCCCGATAACACCGTTCATAGGCGTACGAATCTCGTGGCTCATGGCTGCAAGGAAGTCCGACTTTTTTAAAGAAGCTTCGAGGGCGGCTTCTCGTGCACGAGCCCATTCCTGCTCGATCATTTTTCGGCGACTGACATCACGGAAAACAACCAAAGCCCCGGCGATGCCGCCATCAATATCATTTAAAGAACGGCTGCTCAGAGAGATATACGTCCCTTGAGGATGCGTTTCGTTTTGTACAAAAATCTCAAGGTCATCGACTTGTTCTCCGCGCAAAGCGCGATAGAAAGGAAGATTTTTCTGGGTGTAAAGCTCCCCGCTTGTGACATTGAAAAAACCGATTTCTTCGACACTGACTTCTGTGGCTACTTCCTTCACATGAGTGCCGATGATTCTTTGTGCCGCGGCATTGTAATGTGTGAAGTAACCTTTATCATCCGTCACCACCAACGCTTCGCTCATGCTATTTAAGATCGTATCCAAAAGGATCGAGCGCGTTTGCAGGGACGCTGCCAAAGTTTGCTGCTTGCGCACTTCCTGCTTTTGCCACAGACGACTGAAGATCAATAAGGACACCAAAAGCCCGAGCACGGCCCATAAAAACTCAATTCGTTGCCATACCGGCCCCGAGGAAGAGTTCAGAGGAAATGTCTTCGTCACTTCGGTTAACACAGAAGCACTTGCAGGCACGCGCACCGCGCGCCCTTGTTGTCGTTCAATGAGTACCTTATTTACTGATTCAAAGTGAGCGTGCAAGACCTTGTTGAGTTGAACGGCTTTCTTTTGCAAACTCACTTCACCGACCACAAGCTTCGTCAGCAAGCCCATTTGATAATTCAGCAACAAAACTTGTTGGTTATAGTCTGCCAGATCCTGCGCTTTACGATGATGAATAAAAAGTTTTTCGGAAGCTTCAGCGCGTTCAATGATTTCAGTGATCTTTTGCAACGTAACGACGACTTCGGGGGGTGTTTCTTTCGCAGAAGCCTTTGTTAGAAAGTGTGGATTTTGATAAAGATAAACTCCCAGCGCACAGAACAGAACCAGCGACAGTTCCACGCCCCATCTCGCCACGAAAGTTTTAAAAAACGATGCTGAATTCATAAGCATCTTTTCGGCTTCTTACGTCTTAAAATGAAATGTCTGCGGGCAATCTAGACCTAAGCCAGAGGACTCATTTTACTGAAGGCTTTTATATTTCTTTTGCGCATCCAGGGAGTAGTAACGGTTGTAGACTTTGATGAACTCCTCATCCAGTTTATGTTGCTTGCGCAAGCTCTCGGTCTTCGCAATCACTTCCTTGCCGAATTCAGACTTTTCACACCCCACTCGGGGGTCTAGGACTTCAAGACCGTCCTTAACAAAATAGAACGTGAATTTATCACTGTCGGCTTCAAAGGGATAGCCTAGATAAACGTCAATTCGGCCCAGCCCCAAGAGGGCTTTCAACTCGTGATCAACGTTCAGGCTTTTCTTCTCCACAAGTTTGACTTCATTTTTATGGGCTAAGCTAGCGTTGATTTTCTTTCCGTAAAATCTTTCAGCAACTAATCCCAAAGTCAGACTTTCATCTTTAAGAATACGATCAAAATCCACTAAGCCCGGTTTTACCACGTACTTTAGAATCTTCGGGTCATCTTTCCGCGCAATCACGCCAGCGGGATATCCTTGCAGCAATGGAGTCCCAAATTCGATAAACTTCGAGCGCTCCGGATTTTTTAGAACCATCAAAGAGCACACTTTCATCTTCTTTTTCATTTGCTGCAAGATGCGCAGAAAAGGCACCTCCACCACTTGATGCTTGTACTCTGGCATGTGAGCCGTTAGCAAGCGGTGGATCTCGACCATGTACCCCGGAGGACTGGCGCGAAATTCTACGGCGGGTGGCAGTTCAAAGAACAACCAGTAAATCGTTTGCGTGGTTTTTGCCGGCACTTGCGCTAAAGCTGAAAGAGAACTCAAGATTATTAAAAGCGCGGCGCAGATTCTCATTCGCGAACTCCCACCGTGACCAGTTGTGGATTCAGAAGACGAAGAACTTCTTTCGGTGACAGGGAAACTAAGAAGCCGCGTTTACCGCCGTTGATATAGATAGTATCTAAATCGGCGATGCTCTTTTCCATATAAACCGGCATTTTTCTTTTCGTGCCAAAGGGAGAGGTGCCGCCGACTTGGTAACCTGAATGACGATCCGCCACTTCGGGTTTGCACGGAGAAATAGTTTTCACACCCAGCTCTCGCGCTAACTGTTTTGTCGAAACTTGAAGATCTCCGTGCATGAGCACGACCAGCGGTGCCTTGTCTTCGGTTTCCATGATGAGAGTTTTAATGACGATGTGTTCATCGACTCCCAACTGCTGAGAGGAGTGCTTCGTCCCGCCTTTTTCTTGGTAAGGGAAAAGATGACCTGTGTAGTTCACGTTGTGAGCCATCAGTTCACGTATTGCCAAAGTCATAGGGAACTTATCTTTGTCAGTCATCACCTATGACACTAGCACCGGCCTGACGACAGAAGCAATGAAAGCTTTTACTTACTATTCGCGCAAAGAGCCGGAATCAAAGATGTTGTGGGCTCAACACGAGCACGGGTTCCATACATTTGCGCCGCGTGATTAAGAGCATTTTTGAAGGAGCCACTTCCAACCGGGTACACTTCGTAACCATCGCGATAGGTCGGCGTATAGCCCACACCAAAGATCTTCGCCTTTTGACTTCCTTCTTTGGAAAGCCCGATGTAGGCGACAGTGCCGGTTTTTCTTTGCACGTCTTTTTGGAAAGCCACGAAATTACCTAAAGAGTAAACTATCAAAGTTTCACGACCATCTGCAGTCACGTACTTTTCCCAAGGCTGTAAAACATGGGGATGAGAGCCAATAACGGCCATTGCCCCGGCGTCTAAGAATTTTCGCGCAAAGCTTTTCTGTTTGCTGTCTGGTGTGTGGCTGTACTCAACACCCCAATGCGGCAGTACAATCACGGCATCGACATCCGAGCGCGCCGCCAGGTTTTTAATAATGCTAAGAATTCTTTCCGCGTTGTAGCAGGAAAGAATTTGGTCTTTATGATCAATGCGACCATTCGTCATTTCAGTGCAACCTAAAAAAGCCACACGCACATTGCGTATATTCAAGATACGATGGAATTCAGCATTGCGTTCTTCAGCGACACGCGTTCCCACCACTGGCAAACCGATATTTCGTGCGGCCTGAATCGTACGATCCACCCCGATCGCGTGGCGATCCAAAGAGTGATTGTTAGCTAAGGTCAGTAAATCGTATCCCGACTTCTGCAAATCCGACAGAATACGCGGGTGAAAGTTAAAGACCATGTTCGTGCCTGAGTAAATATTCAAGTCGTAGGTAAAACCAACATCCCCGTGATCGCGGCCCATCTTATCGATGCCTAAGGCGGCCGGTCCTTCTAAATTTCCTACAGAAAAATCTGCTTTTTGCATAAGCCCGTTGGTGCGACGCCAGATCTGAGAGAAATCTTTGCTGCCCGAAACAACGGATTTATAAAGCATGTCGTGAATAAGAATATCACCAACAAAAGAAAGGGTCGCGATCTGGTTGCGAGAGTCGCACGAGGTTGAATAAGTCAAATCGGGTCCCGCATGAGCCGTTAATGCAAATAATAATGAAGAGATAATATATTTTTTCATAACTCTATTCTTATTCCGCTTTCATCAGGGAGGAATCGGCTCTCGACTTCGACGTGAAAATACATTGGAAGGGGCTTTCATGCCTTCTCCACCGCCTTTTTGACAAGGAATTTTACTGACAATCGCTGCGGCCAATTCTAAATTGCAGAGATGTTTATAAATATTTCTCCCTTGAAGCAGTACCGTGATTTCCGTCTTCTTTTCTTTGGCCAAATGATTTCATTTTTAGGGAGCATGGTGAGCTATGTCGCCATCCCCTATCAGGTCTACGAATTGACTAAAGACAACTGGCTTGTAGGCTTGCTGGGCTTAGTTCAACTGGGGCCCGTGCTGATATTCGGGATCCTGGGTGGGACTTATGCCGACCGTTTGGATCGTCGTAAGCTTCTGTTAGTCTCTGAATTTCTTTTAAGCCTGATGATCCTGGGACTGACGTTAAATGCTTGGAGCGACAAGCCCTCTGTGCCTTTAATCTTTATTCTCGTAGCCCTGTTTCAAAGCATCATGGGCTTTCACCGTCCCGCGATGGATGCTCTGACTCAGAAAATCGTAGATAAAAAAGATTACGCGGCCGTGGGTGCTTTAGGGAGCTTCCGCTACTCTGCAGGAGCTATTGTCGGTCCTGCCTTGGGAGGAATTTTAATTGCGAGCTTTGGAATCAAGGGGGCTTATCTTTTTGACTTCATCAGCTTTGTCGCGGCCTTTGTCGCTCTTTATCTGATGTCAAAGATTCCCAATCCTGAAAAACGAGACAATTCTCCTTGGACGGATGCCAAAGAAGGTCTTAAATATGCGGTGTCCAAACCAGAACTTATCGGCACTTATCTGATTGATATCGTCGCCATGGCCTTTGCCTTTCCGGTGGCCCTGTTCCCTTCAATGTCGGAACAATGGGGTGGCGCTTCGGCTGCGGGATTTTTATTCTCGGCAATGGCCGTGGGCTCTTTGGTGATGACAGTTTTTAGTGGCTGGACTTCCAAGGTCTCTCGTCATGGGCGAGCTGTCGTGATCGCGGCCACGCTCTGGGCGGTGTTCATCATTGGCGTAGGCTATGCTCAACATCTTTGGGTGGCCTTGGTTTTCCTTGGTTTAGCTGGAGCCGCCGATATGATGAGTGGTCTTTTCCGCGGGATTATTTGGAATGAAACCGTTCCCAATGAATTGCGAGGTCGCCTTTCAGGAATTGAAATGATTTCTTACATGTCAGGTCCACTGATTGGAAACGCACGTGCCGGATGGATGGCAGCAAAAGTGTCGGTGCCTTTTAGTATCAGTGTCGGTGGAGCGATCTGCGCCGTCGCCGTTATCGTAACGGCGTTCTGTCTTCCAAAGTTTTGGCGCTATCATGGACACGCTTCGCATACTTCATAAACAGATTTTTTTCGCCGAGGGTTTTTAATAAGAATGCCTCGGCTTTTTCTTCTGAAATATCCTGAGACTGCAACCACAGGTCTTCAAACAAAGTCTGCGTGGCCGCCATATTGAGCGAAGGAAAACTAGAGTCATCGACCTCACCAAAACCGACGATAAAAAGATAGTTCCACAAAGGCTTCATCGCGCGATTGTAATGGCTTTCCATCATCTTTCCCTGCCAGCCTAAATTTTCTTTGATGATTTTGGTCGACTGAGGAGAATCCATTAAGAAACTGTCTAACGCTTCTTGCGAAGCTTTGGGTAAATGAATAAGACCCTTAGATGTTCCCAAATAAGCCAATAGATTTATGAATAATTTCTTAGAGAAAAACGTCGCCCGATTGCGGAACCATTTCGCGTAAACGACCTCTTCGCTGCGCGAAAGTTCTTCGCGCATGATCCACATCTCCCCGACACGATTATCGGCATCAGAATCCCAGCCCCACACCATTTCACTGCGCGGATAAAGCTCCGACCACAGACTGGAAGGTTCCTTTTGATTTTGCAAAGGATAAACTAAAAGACACCCGCGGCGCTCGATGGCTTCCACCATCTTTCTTTTTTTACTCTTCGACGTCATAGTTAGAATAGTCTAACTCGGTCTTCATCGGAGCACCAGCTTCTAACCACGCCTTTAACAAACTATATTGGCGCGGGGTCAGACTGGAATTCATCGGCATCGTGCGCTCCACAATCGCCTTTTGATAAATGCGTTGGGCGTTTTCAAGAACTTCTTCATAAACATCGGTCCCGATGCCTCCGCGAATCATACCTTGAGCGCGATTATGACATTCATAACAGCTGGCTGCGAACACTTCGCGACTGACGATAAAAAACTGCAGGTCTTCAGCCGCGACAGGTTTAGAATCCCCCACCGGCGCTAGCGCCCCGTCTTTTTCCTTTTCATCTTTGGAGCCACTGCAGGCACTAAAACAGACTGATAAAAGCAAGACCGCGAAGAATGACGAGAGTCTCATGAAGCCTCCTAAGATTTGCACTTCCCCATTTTGAAAGAGAATGCACTTAGGTCAATGTGTAGTTCGTCACGGGTTTGCTAATTACTAAGAGCTAGTTGATTTCTTCTTCGGATTCAAATTTAAGATCTAAGAAATCTAACAAAGAAGCGTCAGCCGCTTTCGGGATTTCGGGGGCGACACGATTTAAAATACGTCTTTGACGAGCCATCACATAAATTGACGGCCGATCAATGCGGAAACGGCGTGGATTTGGTAACACCGCTGCAATTAGCGAAGCCTCTGCCGGAGAAAGTTTTTTGGCAGTCTTTTTAAAGAATTTTTGTGAAGCGGCTTCGACGCCATAAATGCCAGGACCTAATTCAATCACATTCAAATAAACTTCTAGAATGCGCTCTTTCGGCCAAACGAACTCAATCAGAACCGTAAAGTAAGCTTCAAAGCCTTTGCGAACCCAATCTCTTTGGGGCCATAGGAACACGTTCTTTGCCGTTTGTTGACTGATCGTCGAAGCGCCTTTTTTACGCTTGTGGGTTTTGTTGTATTTCAAAGCCTTTTGAATGGCGTCGTAGTCAAAGCCGTTATGCTCAAAGAAGCGATAGTCTTCGGCTTTTAAAACGGCTCTTTGCACAGAAGGTGAGATTTCTTCTAACGGCACCCAGTCTTTAGAGATGCCGACGAACTTTTCACCCCAGAGGGACTCTACAGAACGGATCACCATCAACGGCGTGATAAAGACCGGTACGAATCGATAAAACAAAACGGCACCTAAGCTGCTTACAAAAAAGAGCAGCACAAGCTTCGTGATCCAATTTCGAATTCGGGGCCAGTATTTTTTCATGAATAACGTTCTAGAGAAGACCTGGTTGCACGATCTCAACCCAATAGTCATCTGGATCTTTAATAAAGGCGATATTTTTCATGCCGCCTTCACCTAATTTCTTCTGAAAACGCACTCCCATACGTTCGAAGCGAGCACAGGCTTCTTGGATATTAGGAACAGAAATGCAGATATGACCAAAACCACGAGGTTCCGTGTTTCCGTTGTGATAAGGCGTCTTTTCTTGCTCTTCCGTGCCCCAATTGTGAGTTAATTCTAGAACGGCTTGACGACCAAACGTGTATTTCGCATTGGCTTCGTTTTCTGAAGGCACATTTTCACCTTCAGGAACATACGCTAGAAAGAAAAGGGAAAACTTCCACTCTGCAAAGTCCAACTTACGAACCAACTTCATTCCTAAAATATTCGTGTAAAATTCCAACGACGCTTTAGGATCTTTAATGCGCATCATCGTATGATTAAATACGTAACCTTTTGTCTCTGACATAATTTTCCTCTTGTGTGGTCAAACTAACATAAATTCGGAACACCATAAAGAACGCATTTGCGAGGAAGGCTAGAAACCCCACCCAAAATGCCACCAGATTCATTTGGCCTAGCCCTTGCTATACCCCTAACCAGGTGACCGATGTCACCACTCTTCGGGGGAAGAGAGTTTAATTGGGGGAAACTATGTGGCGAGGACTCGCGCATCTTACTGGTCTTTTTGTTTTGGCTCTTTCAGCTCAATCCAACGCACAAACTCCACCAGGAGTTCGCATTCAAAGCATTCAAGCTGTTGGCAGCGGATGTCCTGTGGGTTCACACAGTGCTAATATTTCACCAGATGGTCAGACGTTTTCTCTTCTATTGGATAATTTTGTCGCTTCATCGACGATGAAAAACCCGATTGCACGACTGATGTGTGAATTGAAAGTCAGTTTCTATGTTCCTGCGGGATGGACATTTGCAGTTTTAAGCGCGGACTATCGTGGATTTGCTTACGCCGAAGCCGGAACCGTCACGCAACACCAAGCTCTTTATTCTTTTGATGGCAGTAAACCTAAAAACGAAAGACCGGGTTACGAAAACGGCGGCACTTACAACTTCCGCGCGCAAGAATTCCGCGGTCCTTACAACGACAACTACTACATCCGACATAACATTGATCCTCGCGTCGCACCTTGGGCGCCGTGCAGCTCGCAATCTGTACAAACTCTTTATGTCACAACATTCTTGATGGCGCGAAATTTAAATCTGTCTTCACTGGTTGAGTCGACGATCTCTTTGGATAGTATCGATGGCCAAGTGCAGTCACAGCGTTACTCGCTAGCATGGAAGCAGTGTACTCCATCACGAGTGACACCACCACCTCGCGATCCAGGCAATCCGCGCCCAGCGCCACCGCCTCGTGATCCGGGTCGTCCACCAAGATACCGATAATCAAAAACTAAATTTAGAAAACTAAATAACAATTTTTAAATGGAAAAATAAACCATAAGGGGGAAGTGTATGAAAAAAATGATGTTAATGGGTCTTTTAGGCGTGATGTCAGCGCTCAGTCTGCAAGCAAATGCGCAAGTGCGCTTGGGTGAGCCTGCTTACGGTGGTACAGGTTGTCCTGCGGGATCAGCAAGCGTCACTTTGAGTCCCGATCAACAGGCTTTAAGTATCTTGTTTGATAACTATGTGGCTGAAGCTGGTGGCGGTCGTCGCATTGATCGTAAATCGTGCAACATCTCTGTCCCAGTGCATGTGCCTTCTGGATACAGTGTTTCTATTTTCCAAGTGGACTACCGCGGTTTTAACTCGGTGCCTCGCGGAGGTCTTTCTCGCTTTGACGCGGAATACTTCTGGGCAGGTGCACGTGGACCTCGCGTTTCTAGAACTTTCATGGGTCCGGTGAGCGATGTTTACACGATCTCTGATGGTTTGATTGCAAGTGCACAAGTGTGGTCTCCGTGTGGAGCAAGCGTGAACTTAAGAATCAACACGTCGATGATGGCTCAAGCGAATTCTCGCGGTGAGCAAACTTTGGCGACAGTGGACAGCGCCGATGTGACTTCAGGCCTTATCTACCACCTAAGATGGCAACGTTGCCGCTAGATTGAATTTGGCGGGGCTTCCGGGTGGCAAAAGTAGATGTCTTTAAGGCAAAAATGCGTTAGAGTCTGCTTTTAAACACCAGGAGCCCAGCCGATGTCTAAATCGCCTCAACACTCTCAAGCCCTTCAAGTACGCCACGCGTTGTGGGATCTTCAAAAAGAAGTTTTAAATTCTTTAAAAGCAGAATTCGATCAAGAAAACGGTTATCAAGCCGCTCCGACAGAATGGTTCCAAGTTTTAATGACAGCGGATCGCTACACTTGGCTTCGCGAATTGACAACATTGATGGCCGATATCGATATCATGACCGAGCTTGAATTCATCACCGAACAACATTTGGGAACGGCTCGCTCTGAAATTGAAAGAATGTTGATTGATTTGAATTCCGACGACGCTTTCAATAAACAATTCCGCGAACTTCTTATGTCAGGCACTGCCCTGCTTCCTTTGCATTCACAGCTTCGTGCTAGTTTACAAAATTTGCCGAAGTCTGAAATGTCCAAAGATCAAACTCTTGCTGAACGAAAGAATTGGCACGAAGAACACCGTCATCAGGCAAAAAAGCGCCGCAACTAAAGACGGTTTTAAAAAAAACATATCCTTATTCAAACCTCCCCGAGGGTAGTCTTTTTCTGACGTCTTGGTGGAGGTTTTATGTTTCATAGACTCTTCTTCACATCCTTACTTATCGGTGGAAGCCTTTTGTTCCTGGCTCTTTTCGGCTCTCGCCTGGAGCCTGTGATCCGCTCCAACGTCACTGCACAAAAATTTTTGATCTGGGTGAACTCTCCCTTTAGCAGTCAGAAAGTGAATGCCGAAGACCTTGATGAAATGCGCCGCGAGCCTCTTCAAGCCCAGCGCGGGTCTCTTCCATCACCTTCAAAAAAAGTGTGGGAGTTAACACTAAATGAAACCACCGAAGCTCAACTTGCCGACTGGATTCGCCATCGTAAGATCGCTTGTTCGAAAAGCTCTAAAGGCTATAACTATATTAAGTGCAAAAAAGTTCCCTTAGTGGCTCTAGGGCTTCCCTATGTGAATTCTTTTGCGGAACTTGATTTCACCATTGATGCGCACAACAGACTTATTTTCGTCGGCCTTTTACACCGCCAACTGGAGACAGACAAAGCGTTATCACTTCTTGGAAGTATTTCTGCGTCTTTGAATTCGCGCCTGGGTTCTCCCAGTCGGAGCCCGGCTTCTTTGACTCCGGAAGAGTTGGATCATTCTTTAGAGGCTTTAAGTTACGAATATAAATTTAAAGATTATATTGCCCGCGTGACCGCTTCAAAACTTTCGACAACGGGAATTATATTATACGAACAGCATATTTATATTCCGTAGTGGGTTCGCGCGACGGCTAACCCTTCACGCAAAGAACTTGCTTAAGAACGGCAACGACTTCTACCAGATCCTCTTGATTTTTCATCACCTGATCAATGTCTTTATAAGCAGAAGGAATTTCATCAATCACGCCAGAGTCCTTACGACATTCAACACCACTGGTTTGTTCAATCAAGTCAGTGATATCAAAACGACGTTTCGCTTCACTGCGTGACATTCTTCTTCCCGCGCCGTGAGCGCAGGAATTAAATGATTCCGGATTGCCTTTGCCGCGCACGATGTATGAGCGTGCACCCATGGAGCCAGGAATAATTCCCATATCACCGCGTTCGGCGCGCACAGCCCCTTTGCGCGTGACCAAGACATCTTCGCCATAATGAATTTCACGAGTGGCGTAATTATGGTGGCAATTGACCTTCATTGAAAATGGGACAGGAGCGCCCTTCATTCCGATATGGAAAGAAATCGCGTGAAGGACGCGACGAAGCATCTCTTCGCGATTTTCTAAAGCGTATTCTTGGGCCCATTCCAAATCGCGCATGTAGGTTTCGTATTCGGGCGTGCCTTCGACATAGTAGGCAAGATCGGGATCTGGAAGTGCTGTTGCTAACTTCTTTAGTTCGCTTTTAGCGTGGCGGATGTGTTCTTTGGCAAGGCTTTTTCCGACATTGCGGGAACCTGAATGCAACATCACCCAGACGGCTCCATCGGCATCGGTGCAGATTTCGATGAAGTGATTGCCGCCTCCTAAAGTTCCCAGCTGATGAGCGGCTTTGTCTTTCAAACGCAAATTTGAAACAGACTCAGGAATATGTTTCCAGCCTTCCCAGTTTTCGACGGAGGATGTGAGACTTCGGTTGGACTCATGTCCTACAGGAACTGAGCGCTCGATGGAGTGACGAAGTTTATCCAAATCGTGCAGGATGCGGTGTGGTTCGACATTGAGTCTGGCCGCAATCATGCCGCAACCAATATCCACACCGACCGCCGCAGGAATAACAGCACCTTTGGTGGCGATAACACTGCCCACCGTCGCGCCAATTCCTAAGTGGACATCGGGCATGGCGGCGACGTGCTTAAACACGAATGGCAACGAGGCCACGTTTTGCAGCTGAAGCTTAGCTTGTGACTCAACTTCGGCTTCGGGGGCCCAGATTTTTACGGGCTTATTCTCAGATTTTAAGTTTGTTAAAATTGGCATATCGTAACTCACTTCAAGCAGATTTCTGTGTTAATCTTAACATATGATTCAGTCACTCTTTGGTCTTTTTCTTGTTTTACTGGCCTCGGCCTCTTGGGCTGGTTCCAATTCGTCTTCATTGCGAGTTGTGACGGAGTATTGGCCACCAGTGACTTTTGAGGAAGATGGCAAACCTCAAGGCATGGCCGTAGAGCTCACTCAAGTTTTACAAAAACAAATGAACCGCTCCGAGCCTATTGAAGTTCTTCCTTGGCCTCGCGCTTATCACCTTGTGTTGAATCAACCCAACGTTTTACTTTTCACAATGATTGATAATGCCGAACGGAAAAATCTTTTTAATTTCTTGGGTCCTATTGCTCAGGGGGAAATCGCGCTCTTCGCTCGCAGAACAACGGTGCTGGATCTTTCGGATAAAGAAAAATTAAAAAAGATGGCCGTGAGCGTTCATCGTGGCACGGCTTTTCAGGATACATTGACTCGACAAAAATTTAAAAAGATCGTTCCTGTCAATTCGCCCGTGAGTGGTGTGAAAATGTTGATGGCCGGTCGTGTGGACTTGATTTGTGAAGACGTGTTGGCAGTGACCCGCATGATGCAAGAAGCTGGCTATCCTGAAGACGCTTTTGTAAAAGTCGCCACACTAGAGCGCGTGGATTATTATTACGCTTTTTCTAAAAACACCGAACCGGCGATTATTCGTCAATGGAAAGAGTCTTTAGAAAAAACGAAGCGCAGCGGACAATTCAAGGCCATTTATAAAAAATGGTTTGGAAATAATCCGGCGCCGGAAAATGTTATCCTTCGCCTTGCAGAGCAGGATCTTGAAAAACCTGAAGAAAAACTTCTTTGGGCTGAGCTCCTGACACCCCAATTTTCCGATCAAAAATAAAGAACGGCACTCCGCTGATTCCTAAATCATAAGCTTCACCGATCAAGGCTCCGACTTCTTCGCGACCTTGATTGCCTTTTAGGAATGCAGAAACCTCTTCGGGATTAAATCCTAAGGGACCTAGCGTTTTCTGAAGATTTTCTGTCTTCGATAAGTCTAAACCTTCCTCATAGTAAGCAGCGTAAAGAGCATTCGTGACTTCCAATTGCTTACTTTTTTGTCCCGCCCACCAGATCAAGCGATGACAATCCAAAGTGTTGATATGAGTTTTTATTTTCTCCATATCCATTTTTAATCCGGACTTTTCCGCAGCACTAAGCAGCCTTGCTTCGGCCGCTTTAAAGTTATCGTCATTTCCGAATTTATTTCGCAGATACTCTTTACGGGGAACGCCCTCTTGTGGGCTGGCAGGATCTAATTGAAAGGGCAGGACCTTCACTTCGATGTCGATGTCTTTGCGCTCTGCCACGGCATCTAAGAAGTTCTTCTTTCCGACGTAACACCATGGACAAACAATATCGACAACAAGCTCAACGACGATTTTCTTTTTCATAATCCCACCTCGCGCTTATACTAGACATTATGGGTTTACGTCTTCACGTCAACGAACTTCTTAAAATCAACCCGGCGCCTTCACCGTGGCCTCGCATGGTGGTTTGCTCATTCGCGACGATGATTCCTTTGATTGTCGGCACATCTTTGCACCAACTTCCGATTTCGATATTTGGAGCGCTGTTCGGTTTTCTTTTAGTCCTCAACGACCATTTGGGCACCTTAGGACACAGGCTTTGGGTGATCACGCTGACATTCCTGTGTCTACTAGCGGGTTTAACTTTAGGAGTGCTCACCGGAGGACAAAAAGCTTTGCTCATTCCACTGCTCTTGGCGTTAACATATTGGCTCGGACTTATCTCTACACAAGGAGCCGAATTAGAACGCGCCGTTTTGTTTTCGGTGTTTCAGATTCTAGCTGGTGCCTACTCCCCTGCTGTTGCAAAATATCTTTCCCTGAGTTTAGGCTATGCGTTTTTAGGTTATCTTTGCGTGATCGTCGCGCTTTCTATTTTGGTATTTGTTCGCCGTCACAATCCAAATCCATTTGCGCGCATTCGCGAAACGTTTAAAAAGTCGTTAACGAAAGAAAAAAGCCGGCATCTTTATGCTTTGAGTTTTTCTTTAGCTGTTCTAATCACGTTGCTGGTCGTTGATTACTTTCAAATGAGTCATGGCTACTGGGCGGTCGGCACTGTTTTGATTATTATGCGACCGGAAGCGAAGGCTAGTATCTATCGCATCATTCAAAGATTTTTTGGAACGCTGGTCGGCGTGCTAGTGGCAGAAATGATTATTTTAAGTGTGCATTCCGTTTGGATTGCGATTCCTTTGATTGGGTTTATCAGTTTTTGGGGGCCTTGGTCTTTAAGTCGCAGTTACTGGTTGGGATCTGCGGTGATTGTGACTATGCTCTTAGTGCTTTTGGATTTACCGAGTATTGCCACCGGTGACTTACATACACCTTTGATTCGCTTGCAAGCCACAGGCATTGGTTGCTTGTTCGGACTTTTGGGAGTCGTGATGGCCAACCCCCAAGTTTTGTGGCGGGACAACCCGCCACGCTCCTAATTACTTTTTTATTTCGCCGATGTATTTTGGATTTAGTAAATTTTCAATAGAGAAAATTTGATCCAGTTGTTCTTGGGTGACAACGCCTCTTTCCAGAGCCACTTCGGCTACACTTCGTCCCGTCTGTGCACAGATCTTTCCGATCTTATCACCTTCATCGTGACCAATGATAGGATCGAGGAAGGTCACGATACCGATGCTGTTCATCACGTACTCGCGACAACGATCGACATTTGCAGTGATACCAACCACGCATTTTTCTTTAAGCGTGATGCAAGCTTGAGTCATCAAGGTGATGGATTCAAAGATGCTGGAAGCAATCACGGGTTCCATGACGTTTAATTGCAACTGCCCGGCTTCTGCCGCTAATGTAATGGCTAAATCATTTCCCATCACTTTAAAGGCCACTTGATTCACGACTTCGGGAATCACCGGATTTACTTTCGCTGGCATGATCGAGCTGCCCGCCTGCATTTCTGGAAGATTGATTTCTTTAAGGCCCGCGCGAGGGCCTGAACTTAGTAAGCGCAAGTCATTACAGATTTTAGAAAGCTTCACGGCCGTTCTTTTGAGTGCGCCCGAAATAATAATATAAGCGCCGCAATCGCTGGTAGCTTCAATCAAATCTTCGGACTGTTCAAAAGGGTACCCCGTCACTTCAGCAAGCTTCTTCACCGCTAGCGGCGCGTAACCTTCTGGTGCATTGATGCCGGTGCCGATGGCGGTCGCTCCTAAGTTCACTTCTAAAATTAGTTTTTGAACTGTTTTAATAAGACGACTGTCTTCTTTCAACAAAGTTGCAAACGCATTGAATTCTTGTCCTAAAGACATAGGGACGGCATCTTGCAATTGTGTACGGCCCATTTTTAAAACATTTTTAAACTCTTGGCCTTTGGCTTCAAAAGCCTTCGCTAAATCTTCGATGGCCTTTTCAACCACCGTCAAATGTTCGTACAAAGCCACACGGAATGCTGTCGGATAAGCGTCGTTCGTGGATTGGCATTTGTTGACGTGATCGTTTGGATTGATTACGGAATAAGTGCCTTTTTCAAGCCCGCGTTTTTCTAAAGCAATGTTGGCGATCACTTCATTGGCGTTCATGTTCACTGACGTGCCTGCGCCGCCTTGAAATACGTCCGAAGGGAATTGGGCGCCCCACATTTTTGGATCCGCCAAAATGACGTCACAGGCTTCGACAATGGATTTTGCGATGTCGGGAGAAATCGTTCCTAACTCACCATTGGCCATGGCGCAGGCTTTTTTTACTAAAGCCAAGCCGCGAATGAATAAAGCGTCAGCGCCGATAGGAAGGCCCGAGATTTGGAAGTTCTCCATCGCGCGCACGGTGTGCACACCATAGTAGGCTCCTGCGGGAACTCTTTTTTCACCTAACAGATCTTTTTCGACTCTAAAATTCTGCATAACTTCACCTTACTTTTTTAACTTCAATACTTCCCCGTGTTTCATCACACGGAAAGCTTCAGGGCTGACATTCATTTTCTGAAGAGCGATTTTTAAGTCTTCAGGAGGTGCTGCCATCGCCTCATCACTCAATCGGAATGTGCCCCAATGCACGCCGATCGAAAGTTTGGATTGTAGATCCAGGTGCATTTGCACAGCTTGTTCTGGATCCACGTGCTGCTGCTTCATAAACCACTTCGGTTCATAGGCCCCTACCGGAATCATCGCGATATCCGAGGCGCCGAAGCGATTGAACACGTCTAAGAAATCTTTCGAGTATCCCGTGTCACCCGAATAAAAAAACTTCAGCGAAGGCGCTTGAATATACCAGCCTCCCCAAAGAGTTTTATTGCGGTCCCAAAGACTTCGCTGACTCCAATGCTGTGCCGGAGTGAAAGTCAGTGTCACGTTTTTGACTTGCGTGTTTTCCCACCAGTCCAATTCTTTGACGTTGTCGATGTCTTCGGATTTAAGCAGGGATTCTAATCCTAGCGGCACTAAAAACAACAAGGCTTTGTCATTTTGTTTTGCCAGTTTCCGTAAAGTCGGAAGATCCAAGTGATCAAAGTGCGCGTGCGAAATCACGACCACATCAATCGGTGGCAACTCTTCAATAGGAAATGGCAAGGCCACTTGTCTTTTCGGGCCCATGAAACTTACAGGCGAAACGCGATCTGAGAAAACCGGATCGACCAAAATGTTAAGGCCTTCAACCTGTAAAAGAGCCGAGGCGTGACCGATCCAGGTCAGTGTGTTTTCGGTGCGATTTTGTTTTAAATAGGCCGTGTCGGTTTTTAAAACTTCGGGTTGGAAGGGCGGCTCTGTCGGTGCATTGCTCGTCAGGCGCTCCCATTGCCACTTCCAGAAACTCGCTTTTGGCGAATTGTCATAGTTGTTGTAAAACTGAGTTTTACCCCGGTGTGGTTTGTTTGGATCGTAGTATTTGAAGCTTTGACACCCCGAAAACACCAGAAACCCCGCTGCTGCAATGATCGACCATTTCATGGGGCTACAATCTCACACTTTACACTCTCTGTCATATGCGGATGTGTTGCCTTGCGCGCTATGAAATATTAGGACTGAGTCCTGACACTTCGATACAAGGAAACACCCGTGATTCGTGAATTTTGGAAGCAGCAAAGTACATCGCAGAAAGTCACAATTCTTTTCATTCTGGCCTTAATTTTCCGAGCTTTCTTTTCGCTTAACATTGGTTTGATCGATGACGAGGCTTATCACTGGTCTTGGGCCAAGTGGTTGCAGCTTTCTTATTTCGATCACCCGGCAATGATTGCGTGGCTTGAAGCGATCACGACCAGCATTTTTGGCGACACCTATCTGGGCGTTCGTTTACCTGGATTTTTGTGCTTTATCGGTATCACCGTTCTGCTTTACAAACTGACCAAAGATCTTTTCCACGACGAGTGGGCGGCGATCTTTGTGGGCTTTGTGATGTTATGGTCTCCGTTTTGGGGATTTGGTGGTTATGTGGCGTCGCCAGAACCTCCGTTCATGCTTTGTTGGGTCGCCGCAGCCTACGTCTTCTGGCAAGGCGTGCGTGAAGACGACAAACGTTGGAGCACGAAGAAAACTTGGCTGTGGCTCGGTGTTTTGATGGGCCTGGGTTTGAACTCGAAGTTCATCATTGCGTTGCTGGCTCCGGGATTTGGTCTTTATCTTTTGACGACACCTTCTCGTCGCAAGGATCTTTTGACGCCGTGGCCGTGGGTGGGCTTTTTGATCGCGACAGTGCTTTGTTCGCCGATCTTTATTTGGAATATCACGCACGATTGGCCGGGCTTTAAGTTCCAGTTCCATGATCGCCATCAGGGTTCTAGCTTTAGCTTTAATCGTTGGCTTGTGTTCTTTGGCGCGCAGCTTTTGTTTGCGACTCCGTTCTTGTATGTGATGATTGTTTTGGCGTTCATCACTTCGCTTTTGAAATTCAAAGAAGCTCGTTGGAGATTTTTATTCTGCCTAACGGTGCCATCGTTTACGATCTTCTATCCGCAGCCTTTATGGGCGGAATACAAACCGCACTGGAGTGGCGCTGCTTATACGTTGTTGTTAATGGGTGTGGGCTTCATCTGGTCACAAGGTTTGCGCTGGGGTTCTAAGCGCATCGTGAAAGCACGTAGCAAGGTGTACACTTGGGGTATCTTGGGTTTCTTTATCCCGTTGGCTTTGATTGCTTACACTCCGTTCGCGTATCCGTGGGCGCCCAAAGTTTATAAATTCTTTAATCCGTCGGGTGAATGGCAAACGACGTGGGATTTCAGTAACGAGTTCACCGGTTGGGAAGACCTGGGCCGCTACGTGAACCGCCGTCAACGCGAAATCCATGCGGAAAGCGGTCGCAAACCTTTCATCGCGGCTCACCGCTATGAGAATACCGCGCAAACAACCTGGGGCACGAAGCAAAAGGTGTACATGTTAAGTTCCACTCGCAGTCACTACACAGTGATGCAGTCGGAAGAAGAGATGAATAATCTTAAGGGCCAGGATGCGATCTTCGTAAGCACGGAAAAATATCCTGCCGATCCGATGGAATGGGCGAAATGGGATGGCTGTCAGAAGGAAACTTTGAAGACGTTCCGTCATGGCGAGCATGCTCGGACTTTCAATGTTTATTACTGTCGGAATTTTCAGGGGATTACGCAGTAGGCACTCGCAGAGATGGCCTTTTAAAGGCCACTCTATTTCTTATTACGGAAAAAAGAAATCGTATATAGAAGCGGATATGCCATCGTAAATGACACTGAAATAAGTGCATAGATCCAGGCATAGTCTCCGCAAATTTCTGGCACGCCCTTGATACCGATACATCCTGATCTCAAATATGAGAACAGGATGACTAAACTTCCGAGAAAGAAAAGTACTGCGACTAGTGTCTTAGACTCGTTTTTTTCCAACGGCGCTCCAATTTTCGATGGCGAATATTCTTTAATTCAACACATACTCAATCGGAACCGTGAAGCTCCAATTGGCTTTTTGGATTTCTTGCGGGAATGGTTTCATACCGCTGATGCTTTTCACTAGATCGTGCGCGGCTTGATTCAAAGATTCGTACGGACTTTTTTCTACCACTTCACTTGTGACTAGCGAACCGTCCGCTGCCAAAGTGAATCGCATTGTCACGATTCCCGTCTGACCCATTTTCTTTGCCATCGCTGGATAACGCTTACGGCGCTCTAGCAGCTTTTTGATTTCGTAAAGGTATCTTGCTTCCGGCGACACTTCGCTGCCGTTGGCTACGCCTTCTCGGCCTTGCAATGCGCCCTTATCAGAGGTTCCAGCTAGTGAACCGGCACTCTTGCCATTTGTTGGAGCTTGCTCGGGCTGTGCGACAGTTTTTTCGTTCTTCAATGCTGGCGCATCGGAGTTGTCACTCACCACAGCAGCTTTGATTTTCGGCGCTTCGACAACTTCTTCCACTTTCGGAGTACGAACCGTGCCGCCCTCGCCGTACATCAACTCTACGCCTTGCGGAAGTGGAACTATTTCTGGTGCCGCTAAAGAAAGACCCAAAACAAAAAAGCTCCCGTGCAATAGCAACGAGATTGCTACGGACTTATTGATGTTTAAAGAAAATGAGAATCGCTTTTCAGACATGGGTAAGACAGGTTTATAAGATCTTACCCCTTAAAACTCAACGCCCCCGGGCTTTGAGAGCCTGAGGGCGCATTAGTTCGATTTGGCGAGGCCAAATGAAAGTAAAGTGAAAACGCCGACTACCAAAGACCTTCTGATTTCAGAATGTCCTTAGTAATTTGTTTAGCGCGAGGGCCACCGTAACCGCCTTCCGTCGGCGCAAGATCACTCATGTTCGTGACTGCGATATACTCTTGATCATCTTTTTGAACGTGAGCGATGAACCATCCGAAGTTGACCTTGCGCTCTTTATCGTAAAAATTTGAACCGGTTTTGCCGTTGAGTTTGAAACCGTTCGGTGAAGTTTCTAGGTAAGTAATTTCACGAGTCAGCTCCATGGATCTTTCGGACGCTGGCAACTGGTTCGTCCAAAGTTTTTTCATGAAGTCGACTTGCTCGTAAGCCGTGATCTGAAGTCCTTTTTTATGAGGCGGGTTCAGCCACGCTGTCGTGATACCGCTTGAGATGTCCTTATTTCCGTAATCGAAGTCATTCAAATATTTCTGGAATTTCTTTTTACCCAACTTCGGCGTGATTCTTTGAGAAAACCAAACCACCGAATCACTCATCCAAGTTTTCGCATTGTGGTCTTTATTTACTTCAGGACGAATATCTTTACGACCATCCCATTTCAAAACTTGATTTTCGTCTTTAAGAACTTTCGCATCGAAAGCCATCACTGCCAGCGGAACTTTGAAAGTAGAGCAAGCTGGGTAACGTGTCTTACACTCTTCATCCCCGATCACTTTGTCGTACATGCCCGTTTTCATATTGTACAAAAGAAAGCAGCCTTTCTGGTTGGCGAAAAAGTTTTCTTGATCCGTTTTTTCAGAGGAGTTTTTCGACGTCGCCGAACAAGCGGTCATCACAAATGCTGCGAAGATGAGTGAAAGAAGTTTCATGGGTGCTTCCAGATGTAAGGGTTTTAAAAAAGCTAACATCGTTTTTTGATGGGAACAATATGCGGAGAAAATATTTTGAAGGTGGGGAATTTTAGTTTTTGATTTAAAAGATCTGCTTCTCAAAATTACTTCCACTGGCCTGTGGAAGTAAAATCTATGCTTCAACTCACAAAATTTTTATATCGGAAGCAGCTGCACTTCACTGCCACGGTGGCAGTAAGCAAATGCGTTAGAACTAGGCGTTGGTGAAACAAGAGCCTAAAGGATGCCTGAGGAGAACTTAAGAAGTAAAAATACTCTCAACACAAAATCCACCGCCACCGTGGCGGTAAGCCCTTGTGTCAAAACGAAGTCCGGAAATAAAAAGAACCTGGTACCTTTCCCACACAAAGGGAAGCAGGTACCTTTAGACAGAAAAAAACCCGCTTTTTACAGCGGGTTTTCGGAATCACTAAACGTAAGAACCTCTTTTGATCTTTTCCAAGATCAATTTTTCGGTCTTGATCGGATCGTTCGGATCTACAGAGAAGAAAGATTGTTGCTCGCAACGGATCTTTTCCTTGATCAACCAGCGAAGGATGTCCGCCAAGTTTTTGTTCTTTTTATCCAAGAAGAACGGATCGTTTTCCAAAGCGTCCTTAGCTTTTTTCAAAGCGCGGGCTTCGGCCGGATCAGACTCTTTCACTTTGTAGTGAGGAAGATCATACTTTTTCACATCTTCAGGCAACACACCCAAGAATCTTACGTTCGGAGCTGAGAAGTCTGCGTTACGAATCAAAGACGCCGCTGATCCCGCTTTTAAAGTACGGAAGATATTTTGCAATGTGTACGCATCGAGATCTCCGAAGAAGTACATTGGAACATCCAACTCTTCTTGGATCAGTTTTGACCAACCACGAACACCGTTCGACGGAACCCCTTGAGCACCCATCACGATACAATTGTTACGACGAGTGAAACCCATCGTTACCAACGTATTTGCCGTACCTTCAGACTCGACGATCAAGCAGAAATCGATTTTCTTTTTCGCTTTCAACTTCAAAGACTGAGGTTTGTTTTTCGGTTGGAATGGAGACGTACCCAAAGTCGAAAGATCGACAACCGCTTTATCCCCGTCTGGCAAAGTCTCAGTCACAACAAGTTGTTGAGAGTAAGTTTGTCCACCACGGTCATTGGCAAAACAGTTCAATTCTTCACGGTACACTTCAAGCATATCACCGATGAAATCGATGATCGCGTCTGATTCAGGCTGGTCGTCGAAGTCCAAAGGCTTCAAACGAGGGTTCCCTTTAATCAAACCTTTACACATGTAATAAAGCTCACGCTTCGTATTTACTGCGCCTTTTTCAAGATTGTTCAAAAGGATTTCCAATACGAAAACCACACGCGCCAGCTTCTGAACAGATGATACGTTCAGCTCTGTGCGAACAACTTTGTCTCCAGGAGTCAGGTAACCCACTTTAGAGTTGTACAAAGAGTTATCAAGTGAAGTTTTCACCGCTTCTAGAACCGGACGCTTAGAAGACTCAAGGTCTTTAAGCATTTTATCGGCCAAGATGCGGGCTTCTTTGGGAATATCAATTTTTAATTCACGAATGCTGAGTAGTTTTCCCATCGTTCAACCTACTTCTTTTTACCAGTTGTTTTTTTAGTCGTTTCTTTTTTAGTCGTCGTCTTCTTCGTGCCAATCGGCTCTGAAGCTTCTTCGACAAGGTCTTCGCTGCTGATCACGTCTTCTTCGATCTCGTGATCAATACCCTTTTTCTTCTCGCGCTTTTTTTGCTCAAGAAGTTTAGATTCCGCCGCTTCTAGATCGGCAATCGCCTCTTCAGAATCACGGCCCAAAAGTTTTTTCAAACCTTCTTCGGCTTTTTTCTTACGAGCTTCCGGAGCTTTAATGATGCGAGCCAAACCTTCAACCAAGATAGGACCGAACTGCTCAATGTGAGCGAGCTTTCTTTCAAGATCCGCCTCTTTCACTTCTTTTTTGATGTGACGAGACAATCTTTGACCTGCTTGGATCAAGGCCAAACGGATTTCCGCGACCAATTCTTCAGATGCATCGATAGTTTCTTTCGAAGCATTCTTAAACTTGATGAACGGAGAAACCACAGACACGGCAAAGATATAAGGACCTAGCGGCAAACTGTCTTTAGGCTGTCCCAAACCATAGGACTTCCAGTTCACAGACTCAATCGCCCACGTGATCGCACAACCTGATTTATCAAATTGCAAAGGAACACGGTTTGCGAAACGAAGCAAAGTCACTGGGCTGTCTGCTTCTTGGTAACGATCTTTGAAACGCGCCAACGCGACTTCCACCACCACCGGTTTAAAGTCACAAATTGTTGGCTTACGAGTCACAACCGCGAAGAAGTCGATTTCACCCAAGCGAGTGATAGATTTCGAAAGAGACTCCTCACCTACAGTTAAAACGGACTTCGTCGAAGGCGCCATCAAGTCGGTATTTTGAACCGCTTGGAAAACCTTTTTAAAGTCCTCTTCCGTCAATGAAGTCAGAGGTTTTTCCAAAAGATTTTTTGGCAGACCTTTTTTCGTGAATTCAGAGATAGACTGATCAGAAACACGCGAAAATCCTGTTTTTAGGAACTTAGAAAGCGTCGTTTTTCCGAACAAAGTCGAGTGCGTGATGAACTCACCCAGTTTAAAGGTATGAGGATGTGGCAAAGAAGCCTCAGGAACTTGAGGCACATCTTGGCTGACACGGTTCACAGTCACGTAGTCATTTTCCATCAATTTATAAGTGATGGTCATGTGAGGATTCACAAGGATTGTGCCCTCAATGTAAGTCACGATACCGCCGTCACCGTTTAATTGAATACGTCCATCCAGAACGAATTCGACACGAGTTCCGTGGTCACGATCCCAATCGATCGTTTCCTTATTTTTTACTACACCTGTATTAGATTTGATGTCGACATCCACTTGCGCAGAGATCGCTTTACGCATCTTTTTCGTCTTAGAAATAACATTCACACCACGGGCATTGGTCATCTGCGCCCAAGTCGTAGCGGCAGAAATACCGATACCTTGTTGACCGCGCGAACACTGTCCACGACCAAATTTTGAAGAGGCCAAGTACTCACCATAAACTTTGGCAAGGTCTTCAGCTTCGATACCGGGTCCGTTATCTTCGACAACGATGCGAATTAAATCAGTATTTTTAGTAGAACCAGATCCTACTTTTGTGACTTCAACTAGAAGATCAGGAAGAATGCCCGCTTGCTCACACGCATCCAAAGAGTTGTCCACGGCTTCTTTTAAAGTCGTCAAAACGGCTTTCAAAGGAGACGAGAATCCCACCTGTTGGAGGTTCTTCGCAAAATATTCAGCGGTGCTACTTTTGGTAATCTTACTCACGGTCGCTTGATCCTTCACGAGATGTTAACGAATTTTAATGAATGACTTTCATAGGTTAAGCCGAACGCAGGGGGTCAAAGCAAGACTTTAGGCTCGCTGATGCTAAGCGGCAAATTAAAACCAATTGGAGATGGTGACCCGAAATACGAGCCGAGTTCCTCTTACATCCCTTTAACTCAACGAAAATTCTTTGCCTTCCGATAAGTAAAAAAGATGAGAACAGGCACGTACTTTTTTATTCTCATGTCTCTTTTTGGGATGCTCGCCCAAGCTGCACCCAATGCTTTGACGTATCAAGGCCGTATCGTGAAAAGCGATGGCCACCCCCTGGAATATGGAAACACCAGCTTTATTTTCGAGGTCACAAGCCCTAACGGAAGCTGCGTTATTTACCGCGAACAGCGCGATGGCGTGAATCTTTTAAACTCGAACGGCGTTTTTGACGTACCGATTGGATCAGGAACGAAGCTTTTCCCGACAGATCCTCTTTTTACTTTGCTGGATGCCTTTAACAACTCCAAGGTTCATGACTGTTATGGCGGAGCTACTTATACGGCAGCCTCTTCAGACATCCGCCTTTTGAAAGTGCAGTTTCATGACGGTTCCGGATGGAAGGTGATTTCTCCGTCAAACGAAATCCGTTCTGTTCCCTATTCGGCCTATGCGCTTTCAGCAGAAAAGCTTGGAACTCGATCTGCAGATGAATTCGTATTAAAAACCGGCGTCCCTACATGTGCGGCGAATGAGTTTTTAACCTGGAATGGATCGGCCCTTTCCTGTGCTCCGGTTTCGGGAGCTGCGGGAGGAACCGTAACTCAAGTCACTTCGACGAATGCTTATGTTTCAGTCGTTAATAGCACTTCCACACCAGCATTAACTTTAAACGTGGGTTCAACGGCAGGCACAGTGGCCGCTGGTGATGATGCTCGTTTCAGCGATGCAAGAACTCCAAGTGGAACAGCCGGTGGAGATTTATCAGGCACCTATCCGAATCCCTCTGTCGCGAAAATTCAAAACACCGCAGTCAGTTCGGTGGCTCCAACTTCAGGGCAGTATTTGAAGTTCAATGGCACTCAATGGGCTGGAGCTGCAATTGCGATGAGCGATGTGACGAATCTAAATACTACGTTAAGCAACTATCAAACAACGGCGGCATTTAACGCTGCTGTTGGCTCCGCGAACTGTGCCGCCTATCAAACGCCTTATTGGAATTCTGTTTCGGGGAGTTTTCAGTGTCAGGCGATCAATGTCTCGGTCGCAGGCGACATCAGTGGAACTATCGGTGCTGTTTCCGTTGATAAGATCAAAGGTGTGAATGTCGATACAACCGGATTAACTTCAGGACAAGTCCTGAAATACGACGGCACCAAATGGACTCCCGCTTCTGATAGCAATGCTGGCGGAACAGTTACGAATATCGGGACAGGCACGGGATTAACGGGCGGTCCTATTTCTTCGACGGGAACTATTTCCTTAGCTAATACCGCAGTGACTGCGGGCTCCTACGGGTCGGTTACACAAGTCGGAACATTTACGGTTGATGCTCAAGGAAGATTAACTTCTGCTTCCAATACCGCGATCGCGTTTCCCGTGACCAGTGTTGCGACGAAAACAGGCGCTGTGACGTTGGACTACGGCGACATCAATAGTGCCGCTTCAAAGTATCTTACTTATCGCCCTAACAATGTCGCTTGTACCGACGGGCAAACATTAAAATGGATCACGGCAAATTCCCGTTGGGAGTGTGCGAACGACACAGACACTTCTTCCGGAGGGACCGTCACTAATATCGGCACGGGGACGGGCTTAACTGGTGGGCCTATTTCTACAACAGGAACTATTTCGTTAGCGAATACAGCAGTGACTGCGGGATCATATACTCGCGCCAATATCACCGTCGATGCCCAAGGACGCTTAACGGCTGCTAGCAATGGAGCTTCCGTTAATCTTGCAACAGAAGTCACAGGCACTCTTCCTGTCGCTAATGGTGGTACGGGACAAACAACAGCGACGGCAGCCTTTAATGCTCTTTCTCCCCTGACTGCCAAAGGAGACGTTTTAGTCAACGATGGCACGAATGATATTCGTTTACCTACTGGTACAAACGGACAAGTTCTCTCTGTAAATACGTCTCAAACGTCGGGTCTTCAGTGGGTGACACCTACAAATGGAACCGTGACCAACGTTACTGGAACCGCGCCTATTGTCGTTTCCTCGGGTGGAACCACTCCGGCCATTTCAATTAACGATGCAAGCACTTCAGCTAAAGGAGCCGTTCAAGTAGGAAATGGACTTGCCGTCAGCGCCGGTGTTGTGTCTGTGGATCCAGCAAGCTTCCCTTCTGCAGTTCCTGTGAGTAAAGGTGGTACGGGAGCGACTTCAATCACTGCAAATCGTCTTGTGGCTTCAAACGGTACGGGATCAGCTCTAACCACTTTCAACTGCGCTGTGGGACAAATGGTGAGCTTCGATGCGACAGGTATGATGACTTGCTCCACATTTACAACCGGCTCGGTCTTCTTGAATAACGGAAATTCTTTTGGATCTGCGGCCACTTTAGGTACTAACGATAATAATTCTTTGAGCTTTGAAACTAATAACACTGTTGCCATGACAATTCTTCCCAGTGGAAATGTCGGCATTGGGACGACAACACCGGCAACTAGTTTAGAAGTTTTTGAAACAACGGGAAGTACAAGCCGAGGTATTACGTCAACCACGATCGCCACTTCCAATCCTGGAGGACTTATTCAAACTCGAGGGGCTCGCGGTACCGCCAGTGTCCCTACGGCAACACAAATCAACGACACCTTCGGTTGGATGGCCTTCACAGGTCATGACGGCGCTGCCTTTACTACACAAGCACAACCCACAGGTGTCAGTGCAATAGCCACCGAGAATTGGAGCACGGGAGGACATGGTTCTGCTCTTCGCTTTACGACTACAACCAATACGGCTGTCAACGGTGGCGAAAGAATGCGTATTGATCACAATGGAAATGTAGGTATTGGAACGAGCTCACCAACTGCGAAACTGGAAGTGTCTGGCGATGCCAAAGTGACTGGAAATTTAGTCGGCGCTGTGAAAGACGTCGGCGGCGCTTCACTTAGAATGTGTACCGGTTCTAGCGCGAATTCTGGCTGGACCTACTATGCAGTAAATGCAGGAATAACTGGCGCATGCGGAGCGTACATGAACATTGATACTTCAGCATGTGGTTTCTCAACCGTATTTAAATACTTCCCCTCTATCCAAGGCGATGGAGGACACTGGGTCACTACTGGCGCCACATCTGTGTACAATGCCACAGCCACGAGTTTTAGAATTTACATCAACCTCATTGGAAGCTTCGACTCCACGACCTGCAATACGACAACGCTCCCACACAATACAAATCACTATCGTATAGACTGGTTGGCTGTCGGGCTTTAACGCGTAAAATTGGTAATACTCATTCTGAGACACCTTTTCGAAAAATAATCGTTGTTTTCTAAATTCCTCCTCACAAAAATCCGATAAAATAAACATGACTCAGTCGTTCTCAGGTACGTTTCGCGGGCTGGTTCTTTTCTATGTGATGCTTTCTTCGGCCGGATGTACTTTAGAAGCATTACTCGAAAAGCAGATCTCATCTAAGATCACAGATGAGGTCATTCCTATTTCAATCACGATGGACGTTGGTGCCACGAAACTCATTGAACCTTCAGGCGGCACTCCTCCTTTTACCTATCAAGCTTCAACATCGGGATATTTAAATACGTCGACGGGTGCTTACACTATTCCCGTTAACGCTCAGGTGATGAATGAAACCTTCGAAGTCACCGATAGCATGGGAAAGAAATTTTCGGTCACAGTTCGTCGCAAAGGCTTTCGCGAATTTCGAAGAATCGAATTACCGCAGTCCGCATCGCAAGATCAGAACTACGTGACCGATGCGGTCTGGCTTGCTTCCGGTAAGGTGTTAGCAACAGCTATCGGCAGCGATTACGACGGAGAACGATGGGCCACCTATCGCAGCGACAATGACGGTGCCTCTTGGTCTCGCGTCGATCAGTTCATGGGCTACCATTATCATGGAGAGTCCCATCCTTTAGCGATGACAGCTAAAGGCAATACCGTGTTCGTTTGCGGGTATGCTTATAAATACAATTACACGTCTGCAGACCCTTTATCCGGTTGGTTCGTTCGTAAGTCTACGGACGAAGGAACAACATGGTCTACTTCGGATCACTGGTGGGAGGTCCCTCAGATGAACCATGTCTGTTATGATATCGCGGTCTCTCCAACAACAGGTTATATCTATGCCGTAGGTTACACTGAATCCACTTCGGAAATGATCTGGGTGATTCGCGAAAGTAAAGACGACGGGCAAACTTGGAACACAATCTATCAAGCAGCTCCTGTCAGTGGCGGCGGAGAAGAAGTCGCCTACCAAATCAAAGTGACTCCTTCTGGCCACCTTTTTGTGATGGGTGCCGCAAATTCAACTATGTATTTTTTAAAAGGGACGTTCAGTGCGGGTGCATGGACATGGACACCCGCCACTTCTATTCCGGGATCACAAATTTTCGGTGACTATGAACTCAGAGGAAATTTACAAGTCCTCGATGACAGCAATGCCTATTTTTCTTGCCGACATGGCGTTTCGGGAAAGGTCTATCGAACCACCGACGGCGGTGACAATTGGACGGAAGTTTATGTAGGTCAAGATTACCTGCAAGGCATGACGGTGACAGCTTCAGGAAAACTAATCGCCACCGGGGGCAGCAGAAGCTCCACCAACGATTGGAAAGTCGTATCGTCTCCAGATGGAGTCACGTGGACACCGATAGATTTAGATGCCACACTAGCTCCGCCTAATGAGCCTCACGGAATTACAATTGTCGCGCACCCGACCGCTAATAAGGTCTTGGCCATCGGCTCTAACAAAAGACGTTATCAAGCCGCCGTGGCTTACTCTAATGATGATGGCTCTTCCTGGAGTCTTGCGAGTGAAATTAGATTTCAGTGGGCTTTTTATAGCTTTGTTTCGAAAATCATTCGAACTTCGTCAACCCAATTGTTTTCCATTTGGGAAACCGGCGACATGGATGGAAATTGGCCGTGGGTGATTAAAAAGAGCTCTGACAACGGCATCACTTGGCAAGACTCTGATCATATTGTCACAGCTTTAGATGACACCAAGGCCGTCGACATTATTCAAGGGCATGATGACAACCTCTATGTCATCGGCCGGAAGGACGGGAACGCTCTCATTCGGCGATCGGCCGACGGTACAATTTGGGCTGACGTTCACTCTTTCGCGAGTACAGCTTGGGAATATGCACTTGCTACGGTTAAAAACTCGGCCACTTATTTTGCTGCCAAAGAGGGCGTGAACATCATCATTGGCAAAACAACAAATGGCGTGACTTGGTCGGCAATCAAAACATTTTCTCCACCCGGTGGCATCCATGAAATGGGTTTTATTTCTTTGAGTGTCGATACCGTGGGAAATGTGTATCTGTTAGCCATTGAGCGCGTGGGTGCCACTGGAACGGTCGTTCTTCATCGCTCTACAGATGGAGGAACGACTTGGAATGAAGTTTTGCGAGGGCTGTCACAACCCAATTACTGGAATATATCCGCAACTCTTAAAGTTAGTCCCGTTGGTGAAATATATGCTTATGAAGGTGCTAGCATGTTCATATCAACTGACAACGGCGAAACTTGGTCTGCTTACACGAATGTCCCCAGCAATGTCTTAGACATAGGCTGGAGCGGCAACACAGCTTACTTCCTTGCAACGGACCCCACAGAAGGCACGGCCGTCTTCACCGAAGGATTCACTCCAGGCAGTTGGATCCTTATTGAGAGTGTTCAACAAAGATTCAACGTTGGCGAAAGTGTCGGCGAATATGATACAGAACTTACCAAAAAGAATTTCTTAAGCCTTAGTCCGTCTGAGCTAATGCTAAATTATAATTACAACGACCCCTACCTGGGAGCCCGGTCGATCTTGAGAATGATAGACACCTCTCAATAGTGACTCATTTGATAGTGCCAGGGACTCCATCAAACATAAGTCCCAAAGAAAAATATCCACCTGAAAGATCTAATGTGTCGATACTGGTACTTGCAGAACCTGTTCGAGTGAAACCATCGACTTTGTTACTTTCGTAGCCACCTTCAAAAACCAGATAAAACTTTTTATAACCAATAGCGAACGAAGCCCCCGCAGCCGCATAAGGTGTCGCCACCCAGTCACCCGAGGCGCGACGAGTGAACTCTCCGTCTTGGCTCGCAGTTTTCACTTTTAACGTCGTATTACTTCCTCCGACGCCCGCATAAAGATCGAAATATAAAAGATCTGTTTTAAATAAGGGGACACGCGCCAATAGCAACATTGAATCTTGATCTATTTTGGCGCTGTAATCTGTCGAGGCATTTGCGGGATTTTCTTCCACGTCAGCCAAGCGTTTTGTGTATCTGACTCCCACATCTAAATAGCGATGTAACGGATAGGTGATTTCTATTCCTAGTCGATTGATGCTTTCAAATTTTTTAAGCCCTTGAGCTTCGATCGTCTCGTTGACGTTCTTAGGATTGATCGTTTCCATGCCCGCAAAGAGCCGACCTTGGACCGGAATCTCTTTCGCCGACGCCAGATCGAGGGAGGAAAAAAGAACAAAAGCAGCACTGACAACAACATGCGATAGACTCATGGAATTCCCTTACTTTGAGGTCTTAAGGATATGGAGCTTTTTGGGAGAGCTCAAGTCCTGAGACTCTTCCCACTCACCTAAGAGACAGTCCTCAATGGGAAACCTGCGTTTCAAATTCAACCAGTAAAGTAAATTAGATTGGGGACGTTGGGGGCAATCTACTGCCACCGTGGCAGTAGATTTTAAATTAGAACGTATACTTCCAACCAGCCCCAAATCCCGCCAAAGACCCGCGCTTAAAATCGATAGTTCCTGTACTGTCCGCCGCCGTCATTTCCAATCCTACTGAACGGACAAACAATTCTAACGTAAAGTTCGGCGACATAATCATACCCAATCCCAGATACGCACCCAAAGCTCCGGAGACACTCCACCACGTTGTTGAGGAATTGTAAGATAAAAATGGAGCCGAGTAATTCAAGCCGAAAGGAATATAAATATTCTCCCAACGATAGGCGATATTGCCTTCGAAAATCAGCAGCGTGAGTTCCGGAGAGTCGACAAGATCACCAGAAACAGTTCCACCTGGCCCCTCAACTTCGAGGGATTTTATTTTGCGTTTAGGCTCCCACAGAATGGACCCAACAAATCCCCATGATTGCGGATTTAATTTGGAATAACTTACGCCTAAGCCCGCCGAAGAATCCATCGTATAAGTGGTATCAACGTAGCCAGAGCCTGAAGTTGTGGAAACATAGGTGTCTTCGAATCGGGCTTTAGTAGCTGTGGAATAATAAAGCGAAACACTGACACGCGGACCGGTTTTGTCTGCTTCAGGAAGCAAGATGTCCGTGCTTTCAACCGTTTTGCCACTGGCTTTTAAAAGCGCTGGTTCGACAGGCATTCCTACTACCAATCCCGTACAATCCGCTGATTCCATGGTTAAAAGATTAGACTCTATATCTGTAAGCGACAATGAACACTGAGTTCCATCCTTCAATGTCACTAAATAAAGCTTTCCTTTTTCTAACGGGATAGGCTGGCTGGCTTCAACAATAACAACATTGTGACTGCGAATGATCTGCTTCACTTTATACGATACATTCGTAGGGGTTTGGGATGTTGCAACGGCACTATGCACAGGAGCAGAAGCTGAGGGAGCCAATTCCGGAGATGAACTTACACTGGGAACTGACGAGGTAGCAGGTACAGATGCCGCTGGTGCCGGTGCTTCAGGCGAAGGCGATTGAATTTCTTCTTGTCCCACCGCTAATGGAGATGCCGCCTCTTGCGCCATCAGGGGAGACAAAACTAAAAACGCTACTACAAAAGAAAGAACCTTCTTCACACGCCCTCACTACAAAAAATTGTTTAATTCATGATGGCAATGAAAAGGACATGAAGTTAAGTCAAAATAGTTTGTTTAGACCTAAACCTAGCTTGTTTATTCTTCGTCGGTGGTTTCAGGCTTTGAAGTCTGGGACAACTCATCCAAAGCCATTTCGGCGCGGGTTTTGTATCCCTTTTTTGTATTACAGTCTTTGCAGGATGGAACGCAGTTGTTCTTGTTGGACTTCCCACCTCGCGCGATAGGAATTAAGTGATCCATTGTGAGATCGGCAGGCTTAAATCTTTCGCCACAGTGATAGCAAAGGCCTTTACCCAGCTCTTGCTTCCACCATTGGCTTTGGCGCAGCTCGCGGGCCTTTGCTTTCTCACGTTTTTGGTGCTCAGGAGGAGCCGCCGAAAAGAAATAATCCATGGGGCTGTTATAGACTAAGTCCGGTCTGACCGCAAGTTTCTAGACCTTTGAAGAGCCGCGAATACCTTCATTTTTAGGGGATTTTTACCGATATCAACGTGAAGGAGAACGAGCGTATGTCAGTAAAAACCTTTAAAAAGGGCGAAGTGATCTATAAAGATGGCGACAAAATCACGTCCGTCTATCTTATTCAAACTGGTGCTGCCAATCAGTGTCTGATTCGTGGAAAAAAGACCATTGATTTGTTCCAGTTGGGCTCGTCTCACATCCTCGGAGATCAGGTGATTTTGGGTCAAAACACCCACCCTACTTCCGCGATCGCAACTACGGAAACAAAAGTTTTAGAAATCCCCGTTGAAACTTTGAAACAACAGTACGAGGGCGCTCCTCAGATGTTGAAGGTGATCATTAAGTCACTGGCCGACCGTCTTCGTCTGGCAGTGAATGATGTTCGCTCTAGCAAGCTTGAAAAAGATTCTTCTCCTTGTCCTGAAGACCAAGTAGCGAAAGCTTTTGGCGCTGTTTTCCATACCGCCAACCATAAGGGAGATCGCTCGACTCCCGGTCGCGTCGTTGTCGATTGGAATATGATGAAGCAGTACTCTCAACGTGTGATGGGTGAAGGCCCGAAACGTGTGGAGCAAGTCATCAACGTCCTTGTGAAATTGAAGCTCGCACTTTATGAAATGGGTAAAGCTCCAGACAATCCAGATGGACCGGAGGAGATTCAAAAAGTTCACTTCTTGGATTTGGGTCTTTTAGAAAGCTTCTTTGAATTCTATCAATATTACTATTTCAAAAATCGTTCAGATCTTTTGAAAGTCGATGAGCTTTGTCAGCAAATGCTCGACGCTCTTTTAAAACTTTGCGAGAACGAACAACCGGACCGCTTTGGTATCGTGGGTGTGGAGTTCGCAAAATTCAGCGAGCACTGCAAAAGTGAACTCGGTATTAACTTGAACAATGACCACTTTGCCCGCCTTGAAGGTAAAGGCGTGTTCATGAAGCGTAAAACCGGTAGCACCGGTGTTATTCTGCAATTTGAACTGAAAGAATTCCGCTCAGTCTTCCAAAGTTGGAAGATGCTTCGTGAAATTGAAAAATGGAACGAAAAAGGCTTCGTCGATATGGACGAAAAAGAAGACAAACCTAAGAAAAAGACCGTGGGCGGCCCAGCCTGCCCGGCGTGCGCCGTGGAATTGCAAGCGGGCGCGAAGTTCTGCCACGAATGTGGTCATAAAATAGTAGCGGCGGCATAAGATGAGTGAGGCCTTGATCGTTTTTAAAGCAGTTAGTACCGACTCTGATAAGCAAATGCTTTTACAAAAAGCTTTGGCGAAAAAAGAGACTCTTTATCTTCGTGATAAGTTTGATCGCACTATCGCTTTAAAACCGGTGAGTATCAACTCGAACAATCAAATCAAGTGTCATCATCCCGAAGACATGACGATGAACACGAATGAAAAAGACACCTTTACGGCGAGCTTTTCCATCAGCGGAGAGAAATATCTTTTCGAAACTCATCCGGTCGTGTCTGAACACTATGTGACTTTGACGGTGTTAAACCTGTTCCACTTACAAAGACGTCGCAACTATCGCTATGTGATGCCGGAAAATTATTCGGCGGAATTTGTTATTAACTATTTGAACCAGTCCATCTGCTCTCACCCCTGCCGTCTGATTGATTTAAGCACGGAAGGTTGTGCGGTGGAAATCATGCAAGAAAGTGCAAATCTTCACCTAGAAGACTTGGTCGAAGCTGAAATCTTTCTAGGCGATCGTGAACCCATCATGGTTCAAGGTGTGATCAAAAACATCCGCGTGAAGGATGATACACAACTGGTGTTAGGTGTGGAATTCAATCACTTGGCGAACTCCAGTGAAGAAAAAATTGTAACGTCCCTCACAGATCTTCAACGCGAAATCTTTTTTAGAAGAAAAGCGGCTTAAAAGGGGCCAAACCCCTTTTTAAAGATGTCGGATTTCAGCAGGTTTATTAAACCAGTTGTTATTCAAACCATCAAAATACGTCACCGGCGCATCAATCAGCTCTTGAGCATCAACATCATCCAGGCATGCAAGTGCAATAGACACGAATGCTCCGCCGATTTCTTCGACATGCCCCCGACCAAACGGACGACATCCACAGTTTTTGCAAAAAAGATGATGCCCGCTGAAGGTACCAAATTGATAGTCTGAAAGACTTTCTTGGCCCGCAAGCAATTCGAAGTTTTCAGGCTTGATAATGACGCTCCAACTGCGCACTTTGCGGCAATAAGTGCAATTGCACCTTCCGGTCCCTTTGCTAAGATCTATTTTGGCTTTGATCTTGACTGATCCACAATGACAACTGCCGTGATAAGTTTTTTCTGCCATATAAAACGTCCTTTCAAAACTCTTTAGTAATTTCAGTGTAGGTTTAAATATGTCAAAATATGGCATATTTGTTTTTAAAAGAAGATTATGGCTAAAAGCAGTTATCAAAATAAAAAAGATCGAATGGACCGCCTTTTAGGCCTTCTGAAGGCAGAGGATCACTCTACCAGTTTGGCCCTGGCAAAAAAACTGCGTGTGAGTCATCGCACTTTAATGCGCGACCTGGAAGAACTTAAAGCTTCGGGTATACCTGTCGAAGCGGATCGTGGACGCGGCGGAGGCTTGCGTTTAAATGCCCAGTGGGGTTTAGGTCGTCTGCAAGTGAACTACAAAGAATCTTTAGATCTGCTTTTGTCCTTAGCGATTGCGGAAAAATTTAACTCACCGGTACTGCTTTCCAGCGTGAAATCATTAAGAGATAAAGTGTTTCAATCCTTTCCCGAAGAACACCGTAAGAAATTGCAGCTGATTCGAAAAAGAGTCCGCATAACCACTTACGCTGACGAGAGCGTGCGTGCAACGTATGATAACGTTCCCGCCCCTGTACAAAATGCTTTGCATGAAGCTTTTTTTGAAATGCGATGCCTTAAGATTGCCTATCGCGATGAAAAGAAAAACATCACAGAACGTTTGATAGAGCCTCACTATCTGCTGCTCAGTTTTCCCCTCTGGTACGTCATGGCTTGGGACCATCTCCGTCAGGATCTAAGATCCTTCCGCGTGGATCGCATTCAAAAAGCTTCTGTGCACGCACAAGAGACGTTTCACATGCACCATCAGGACCTCTTCCAGAAAACCTTACAGAAATTTTCTGAAAGCCTGTGATCGCACACTGGACGTCATGCTCTTAATCACGCACTCCCCTTTTTTATTCAATTCTCACGTTCTTTGCCGCAACCTCGAAGAAAACGCCCACGTTATCAAAAGGATCGTCATGGAAGAGATGATTGAAGAAGTCGAAGAAATGAATGAAGAAAAATCCAGCCTCTGGCCCTGGTTGATCGCGGGAGCCGCCGTCGGCGCAGCCTACGTCTATTTCACGCAAAGCGAATCCGGCAAAAGAATTACGGAAGATGCGAAAGAATACTTCCGCACCGGAACAACCCGCGACGATCGCCTGCAAATGAAAGTGTTTTCAGAATTAAGCCGAATACTAGGAGCGGGAAAAGAAATTCAAGTGCGGGCTGAAAAAGGCAGCATCATTTTAAGCGGAGCTATTTTAAGTGAAGCGCTTGAAGAAGTTCTTGTCTGCGCCAGACACATTCCCGGCGTCAAAAGCGTCATTAACAATCTCGAAGTTCGCCAGCAGCACTAATTCGCGGCTGTCATCTCAAATGCTTCCGCACTAGCGTGTGGGATAATAAAGCTTATTGTCCCACATACCTTCGTTGAAATACTGAATAGTCGCTTTTAACTTTTGTTCTAAGGCCGATTTACGAGCTTGCTGTTCCTCTGTGATCATAGATCCATTCAGCTCTTTCATGCCTTCACGATCTAACAATGAATACATCTGTGGCTCGCTGTGCCCTGGAGTCCAACGCAGGTAAAAGTCCTGAGCAAAAAGAAGATAGCGGCCATCAATAAAATTCACCGCAGACTTATCCCCGTCCACAAACATCGAACTTCCTAAATAGTTTTTATCCTTTTCAGGAATGCCTAAAAAATCCAAAACCGTCGGTGGAATATCAATTTGCTGAACAATCTTTTCCGTGTCCACTTGCGGAAATTCAAACGAAGGATGGTACAAGAAAAGCGGGATGCGATAACTGCCCAAATCATTTTCGTACTCTTTACGATAGTGCATGGATGTGTGATCCGCCGTTACGATGAAGAGCGTGTCCTTGTACCAAGGTTTTTTGGCAGCCTCTTCAAAGAACTTCTTCAAAGCAAAGTCCGTGTAAGCCACCGTTTTTAAAATCTCAATCGGTCCTTCCGGAAATTGATCCTTGTACTGCGCAGGAACTTTGAAAGGTTGATGCGACGACAGTGTGAAAACCGAAGTCATGAAAGGCTGAGGCACAGAGTCCAACTGCACCAGCATCCATTGCAAGAAAGGCTCATCCCAAATACCCCACACTCCATCATCATCCGACGGATTGTTGTATTCTTTCGAACCGAAGTATTTCTCAACCCCCGCACTTTGCATGAAGGAATCAAAGTACATTGTGCCGTTATGACCACCGTGGAAGAAACTCGTGGAATAGCCCTTCTGCGAAAGCAACGTCCCCAAGCCCAAAAAGTAGTTGGAAGTAAAGTGCGAAGAAATAAAAGGCTCGCTCATCAAAGCAGGGATTCCCGCCATGACCGCCCCGACGCCCTCAATCGAACGACGACCATTGGCATAAGCGTTTTTAAAGACCAAAGATTTTTCCATCAAAGAATCCATAAACGGCGTATAGCTTTTGCCATTCACGGGACCCAGGTATTCTTCTCCGAAGCTTTCTAAAATAATCAAAACGATATTCTGAGGCTTCGGCAAACGAAGACCTTCCATTTTAGAGCCGACAAAAGAACCGTTCAAATGCCTCAACATATCGTCTTTGTTTTCAAAGTACTTTTCTTGCTTCAGCCCTTGAGCACCGTAGCTTTTAATAAAAGTAAAAGACGAATTTAAAACTAGATTGTTTAATAAAGGCGCGGAAAACACATTCGCACTGACAAAATTCACGGGCTTGCTTTGTAAACCTCCGCGAATACCCACCACTGAAATCACGATCGCCATGAAAGACAAAAAGCCATGGGACAGCCAGTAACCCAAAGGTTTCTTTCTTTGCCCGGCCCAGTAAATGCCTTTTTGCTTTTTAAAACTGAACTTAAAAATGGCGAAAACAAATAAAGCCACCAAAGCCGTGTTAACCAGAAACAACAGCCAATAACTGGAAATAAAATTCCATATCTTACCCTGCATCTCGCCCATGATAAAAAGGCTGTCATAGGTAAAGCGGCGGCCGACGAAGTTGATAAACTCGGTATCGCCCAAATTTAAGATGAAAAGAGGGATTTGCAAGACGGTGAAACCCAAAGCCAAAAGCCATTGCCACCCTTTTTGCCAGCTTCGAGGCCAAGGAATCATCGCCAGCAAAATCAGCGGCGCAGAAAGACTTAAGACCGCCGAAATATCAAAGCGCAGACCGACAACGAAGGACCATAGGATGTCCGAGAGCTCCTTGGATTTAAAAAGGCTCCAATTCCATAGCAGAAACTCTACGCGCGCGAAGAAATAAAAAAGCAGGGCTAAGAGCGCTAAAGCAAAGACTTTTAGCAGGCGTGACGTCGGTCCAAACATACCGCCCATAGTACATCGACCGCCCGTGTCATTCAAGTGGACTTAGCTCGGTGCCTCTGCTACTTTCCCCCTCTATGACACCAGAACAAATGAAAGAAAGATTAGAATCTCACTACCAAGGCGCGAAGATCGAAGTTTACGATCTGACAGGCACTCAAGATCACTATGAAGTGTTCGTGGAAAGCCCTGTGTTCGCGGGAATGACTCGCATTCAACAGCATCAGCATGTGATGGCTTGCTTTGGTCCAGAATTAAAGACTGGCGAGGTTCACGCACTCTCAATCAAGACTAAGATTAAGTAAGTTTTTAAAAAGAGGTCCCCATGACAACTCATGAAAGAATTGATTCCATTCTAAACCAAAACAAAATCGTGCTTTTCATGAAAGGCACTCAACAATTCCCAATGTGCGGTTTTTCTGCACGTGCTTGCGCGATCTTGCAAGACATCGGCGTTCAATTTCACGACGTGAATGTTCTTGAAGATGAAGAAATCCGTTCAGGTATCAAAGAGTACGGCAACTGGCCGACAATTCCGCAACTTTACATCAACAAACAGTTGGTGGGCGGAAGCGATATCATGATGGAAATGTACCAATCTGGTGAGTTGCAAGAGCTTATAAAATAACATGAGATGTAATGTTGCCGTTTGGGACCGCATTTTAAGGTTTATTTTTGGCGTATTCTTAACAGCCTACGCCATTGCCGGCGGTCCTTTTTGGGCATACATCGGTTTGTATGGCCTCATCACTGCTGCTTGGGGCTTGTGTCCTGTCTACGCCTTCTTTAGAATAAGAACTCTGAAAGATTATCATCGCGCGATTCCTGACGAAGAATAGGATGTTGTATGTCCACGGCCCTCATCGAACTTGAAAGTTTTTTACAAAAAGACCAAATCAAAACCGACGAGGAAAGCCTCAAATACTGGGGTAAAGACTGGACAACTTATTTCGACATCAAAGCCACGGCGATTGTTTTTCCTCGCAGCACCGAAGATGTCGTTGCCATCGTAAAATGGGCGCGCAAAAATAAAATGGCCCTTGTTCCCTCAGGCGGACGCACGGGTCTTTCCGGTTCTGCCGTCGCCTCTCAAGGTGAAGTCGTTGTCTCTTTTGACCAAATGAACAAAATCAAAGATTTCAGTGCTGTCGATCAATCCGTTGTGATTGAGCCCGGTGTTGTCACTGAAGCTTTGCAAGAGTTCGCTCACTCTAAAAATCTTTTTTATCCCGTAGATTTTGCAGCAACAGGTTCTTCCCAAATGGGTGGCAATATCGCTACCAACGCGGGCGGAATTAAAGTTGTACGCTATGGTTTAACTCGCGAATGGATCATTGGACTTAAAGTCGTGACCGGCGCTGGAGAAGTTTTAGAACTTAACAACGGCCTTGTGAAAAATGCGACAGGGTATGATCTTCGCCACTTGTTCATCGGATCTGAAGGTACGTTGGGATTTATCGTGGAAGCGACAATTCGTCTGGCTCCCGCTCCTCCACCAATGAAAGTTTTGGTGATGGCGGTCAGTGGACTTGATGCTGTGATGAAAATCTTCGCGGAATTTAAAACGAAGACATCACTTGTTGCGTTTGAGATGTTCTCAGACAAGGCGTTGAACAAAGTATTAGAAAATACGGGCCTGCCAGCTCCACTAGAAACGAAAGCTTCATTTTACGTCTTAGCTGAAGTTGAAACTCGCAACGAGCAAGATGAAGAACACGCTTTGGGTGTTTTTGAAAAGTGTTTGGAAGAAAGCTGGGTCCTGGACGGAGTGATCAGTCAGTCGGACGTCCAAGCGGCGACCTTCTGGCGCTACCGCGAAGATATCTCTGAGTCGTTAGCCAAATATTCTCCGTACAAAAACGATATCGCCGTGACTATTTCTAAAGTGCCTCCATTCATGGAAGATTTAGATAAGGTTTTGGCGCAAGCCTACCCAACTTGGGAAGTCGTATGGTTCGGCCACATCGGCGATGGGAACTTGCACATCAATATTTTGCGCCCTTCGGGAATGAGTAAAGAAGAGTTCGTGAACGAGTGCCGCAAGGTCGACATCATGGTTTTTGAAACGGTGAAAAAATATAAAGGATCTATTTCCGCCGAACACGGTGTGGGTATGACAAAAAGATCTTTCTTGAACTACACCCGCTCCGAGGCCGAGATCGAAATCATGCGATCAATCAAAAAAGCATTTGATCCCGACATGATTATGAATCCGGGAAAAGTCATATAAGATAAGAATAGACTCACATCCGAGACTAAACAACGTTTCAACAACGGACTAAAGACGTTACCGCGGATGACAGTGGAGCAACTATCACGATACGGCATAGTTTTACTTCGAGAAATTTTCTGAATATTCCGAAAAGGTTCATAGGGCTAAGAACCTTGTTAGGAAAAATTCATGAGAACTCTACGGTACGTGACTTTATGTGTAGGACTTTCGCTGACTCTGGCGGGATGTTCAATCAACACCTCTCTTTTTGGAAGTTCCAAGGATCTGCCATCTCAAGGCGACAATCTGCAAGCGGTCAAAGGAAACTTCCCGCTGATGACACCTTTCACCGGTCAATTTAAAAACTACCTGCGAGCAGCTCCAAATAAAAAATTCGTGTTCGCAAGCTTTTTCAATGACGTCTACATCGTTTCAGAAACGGGAACCTACTTAAAAAGTTTCACTCCTGCGGATGTCTTCAATATTGAAGGCTTGGCGGTCGATACAAGTGGTAACATCTATATCGCCGGTGCGGCAGCTTCACCGAATGAAAACACTCATCGCTTCGTTAGAAAATACGATATCGACGGAAACTATCTTGGTGAGATCGTGACCTTCGGAGATGAAGATCCGGGTGCTGGCGTCTATGTACCACTTCCTAAACAACCCCGTATCGGTGCCGATGGTTCCATTTACGTAGCCTTGAACGCAGAAATTCGCAAATACAACTCTGCCGGCGTACAACAACTTATTTTTGGTACCGGTGTTCAAGGAGCCAACGACGGAGAGATTAATGGTGCTCCCGTCTTTACAGTGAACAACGACGGAAGTATTTACGTGGCCGATATGTGGTCGGACCGTGTGCAACTTTTTAACGCCGATGGGACGTTCAATTCTAAATTTACTTGGCCAAGGCAAATTGCCATGTCGATGCTAGAAGACCTGCAAAAAAATCCCGATGGAAACTTCCTCCTGACCGAACGCATGGGGAGTGAGGCACGCATTACTTTTTTTGATCCGACGGGGACTCTCTTATTTTCTTTGAATGGTTCCGAAGGTGGCGGCGCGGCTTGGGGCACAAGTGACCTGACGACCGCGACTGTATCAGACACTCGTCTGTACGTCGGCTACCAGGATGGTGTATATGTCTTTAACGCTTCGACTGGAGCCTATGTTAAAGACTATCTTCCAGGCATGAAGAATCCGACAAGCGTGGTTCAAGCTAAAAATGGACATTTCTATGTCGGAACAGATAAGGGTGTAGAGCAGTTTAATGCCAAAGGAGATTGGCAAAGAACTTTCGGTCCCGTGGCACAGATTACATCGCTTGCCGTGACGAGCAAAAACGTTCTTTATGTTGCGAATGCCTCCACCCCGACGACTCTTAATAAATACGATCTTGATGGCAATCTTTTGGGAACGGTTGTTGTCCCGGGTTTGGCTCTCCCCTATAGCATGTCCGTGGACGCCAGTGACAACATCTATATCGCCGATATTGGTGGCGGTGGTCTGCAAATCTTATCAACGGCTTTGGAATCAGCGACAACATTTCCGGGAGTGATCGGAACCCCCTCGGGTGTTCATTGCGCCAAAGACGGCAGCATTTTAGTTTTAGATTTTGATGGAGCCAAGTCGACTCCCAAAAGATTCAGCGCCGCCGGCGCTCTTTTAGACACTTTCGATGCAGCGGGCGCCGATATTGACGTAGGTGTTGCTTTGGGGATTACCCAGGTCGGTAGCGGTCGAGTCTATATTGCCGGCACCATAAAAAACAAAATCTATGAGTACGAAGCCGATGGTACGTACGTCACAAACTTTGGCAGCGCTGGAACGCAGCTAAATCAATTCAACCAACCCTGGAGCATTTTTGCTGACGCCTTCGGAAGTTTATTTGTCGTCGATAAAAGCAACGATGCCGTGAAAAAGTTTAAAACCGACGGCACGCTGCTTTACGAATAGTTTTTTTCCAAACTAACTTTGGAACATTTTTTTGATCTTATCTCGATCCGTGCCGTGATACTGAAATTCACGGCGCGACTGAACTTCATCGGGATTCAGAGTGCTGATTCTGCCGTTTCTCATTAGAACTTTTCCGCGCGCGATCACATCGCGAATAGTGAAGTTCTTTTTTTCAACAATCACCAGATCGGCGTCTTTTTTTACTTCCAGGCCACCTTTGGAATGCAACTTCAGCACATTTGCAGTGTAAGAAGTGAAATGCGGCAGCACATCTTCTAGATTCATTTTATATTTCAGATGGCATTCACGCAGCTGCGCAAAAAGACTGTCGGGTGAGTTTATCGAAGCATCCGTCGACACGGTGATTCGATCTTTCTTCGCTCCGTACCCAAGAATTTTTGTCAGGCATTCATGCAAGTTCCCTTCAGTCGTATCCAGATCGACGAATCCATCTTTTGTCGTGAACTTCGCAGCGTCTTTCATCAGACCCTCCGTTCTCCCGACATGCGTTGGATAAATACAGTTGGAGGGAAGATCAAATTCTTCCATCAACTTGAAAAGAATCTTCATACCTTGCTTTTTGTCCCCCATATGAAAATGAGTGACTCCGGCTTTTTTAGACAACATCCCAGCGACGCGACCATCGCTGACAACACGAGCCAAGTCGTGAGCGTCAGGGTCTCTAGAGCGATCATCGGCAATGGCGACTTCTCCCACTCCTATAATTTCTTTGATAAAAAGAATATCCGTTCGAATGTCCTGAGTGAGGGTGCGGGGCGGAACCTCGTAGCCTCCGGTATAACAAAAAGCACTGATGCCAGCTTCGTCCGTCGCTTTGACCTTGGCCAAAAGATTCGCCATATTTTTGGTGACCGTGTCAGATCCAAGGCACCCCACAACACTCGTAATGCCACCTTTGATCAATTCATAAAATTCGATGTTGGGCGTCTGTGAAGAGAAGCCTTCTTCCCCACTTCCACCTGACAAATGTTCGTGAGGATCTATCAAGCCTGGAATAACCAGGCATTCCGTACAATCAATGATCTGAAGAGCTGGATCTAATTTTTCTAAGGTAAATGGGTCGACCTGAGGTCCGATGTGCAGAATCTTTTCCTCACCAATGACAATGTCCCTGTGACCGAGGAATTGAGGATCATATATTTCAGCATTCCGTATCAGAATCATGATCTCCTCCGTGCAAATGTTGATTATTTCACAGAGGAGATTTTGCTAACAGAAGAGCTTTGACAAAGGCTAGTAAACAACCCGAGTGCGGATGGAACGTGACAACTTACCAATGTCAGCGGCCAAAGCTTGCGCTTGCGCCGAGTGAACGTCCATAACTAGGTAACCAATTTTTTCGTCAGTTGACAGGTACTGTCCTTCGATATTGGCACCCGCTTTAGAAATCAAACCGTTGATTTCACCTAAAACCCCGGGTTCATTTTTGTGAACATTCAAGATACGGGATGCTCCTTGCTTCACTGGCAAATCGACGTTCGGAAAATTCACCGCTCCCGACGAAGAACCAATTTTAAGATAGCGACGGAAACTTTCTGCGACCTCCATGCCGATGGCATACTGAGCTTCTTCCGTGCTTCCCCCGATGTGCGGGGTCAAGATGACATTGGGAACGCCTTGAAGCGGAGACACAAATTTTTCTTTATTCGAAGCCGGTTCTTCAGGAAATACGTCGATGGCACAGCCTGCAAGGTGTTTTGATTTAAGCGCGTCGACCAAGGCTTCAATCACGACCACTGTACCACGGCTGGCATTGATCAAGTGGCTTCCCTTTTTCATCATCTTCAGTTCTTTTGCACCAATCATGTCCTTGGTCTCTGAAGTTTCAGGCACGTGCAAAGTCACGAAGTCAGACACTTTCAATAATTCCTCTAACGAGGATTTAGCGACAGCGTTTCCTAACGGAAGTTTTTTGATCACATCATAAAAAACGACCTTAAGTCCCATAGATTCAGCAAGAATACTGACTTGGCTTCCGATATGACCGTAACCAACAATCCCTAAAGTTTTGCCACGCACTTCGCGAGAGCCGTCAGCGGATTTCACCCACTCTCCGACATGGGCCTTCGTGTTTCTGTCACCCAATTGACGAGAGAGCGAAATCATTTCGGCAATCACTAATTCGGCGACCGATCGGGTGTTCGAATGAGGCGCATTGAAAACGGGAACTCCCGCTTCGCGCGCAGTCATTAAGTCGACCTGATTTGTACCAATACAGAAACAGCCAATCGTTGTCAGATGAGGATTGCTTTTTAAAACATTGGCCGTGATTTCGGTTTTAGAACGAATGCCCAGAACATCGTAATTGGGAAGAATTTTAAGCAGTTCCTCTTCAGAAGGTGCATGAGGAATAAGATCCACTTTGTACCCTTCAGAAACCAAAGTTTGCTGCGCTACCGGATGGATGTTTTCTACAAGAAGAATTCTAAGAGCGCTCACTCGCACCTCCGCTAGATTTAGTTTAATCCGCCGGTTTTATAAGTCATTTCAAAAATGCGCCTGCCACAGAGCCAGTCCTGCTGACGAAGTGCGCAAAGTATAGTCAAAGTCATATTCCCAAGAGAGACTAAACACCTATGGCAACAACTCGAGTATTTTCTCTACTTATCGTCGATGATGACCCGTTAGTTCAACAATCGTTGAAGATGTGTTTGCCGAATCATTGGAAAGTTTTTTCTGCGCCGACTTTGGAAGCGATTCAATATGAACGCTTTTATCATGCCGCTTTCGTCGACATGCATTTAGAACCCGGCACTACCAAAGCCGCGGGTCCGCAAGTTATCGAAAAATTAGTAAAGCATAACAATCAACTTGAAGTGGTGGCGATGTCCGGGGACTTAAGCCGCTCTTTGATGGAAAGCTGCTTAAAGGCCGGAGCCCAACGTTTTCTGGCAAAGCCCTTGATGCCTGAAGAGATCTTACTGATCTTAGAAAAAATTGAAGCCCTGTGGGATTTGCGCAGTGTGGACCCGAGCTCTTCTCGCCACACCACTCGTTGGGTGGGGAATTCTGCCGCTTCCATGAAAATTAAAAAGCGCATTGCTGATCTTCGTGGAGAAACAAACGCTGTTCTTATCGAAGGCGAAACGGGTTGTGGAAAAGAAGTTGTCGCAAGACTTCTGCACGAACAAGAAGGCGACAGACCTTTTATTGCTGTCAACTTAGCAAGTATTCCCGAAAATCTTTTTGAGTCAGAAATGTTTGGCCATGTGAAAGGCGCTTTCACCGGAGCCGATCAAAACAAAGTCGGCCTGACAGAAGCTGCTAACGGCGGGGATCTTTTTTTAGACGAAATCGAAGCCTTGCCTTTATCCCAACAGGCAAAACTTTTGCGCTTTTTAGAAACCGGTGAAGTACGCCGTGTGGGTGCAAAAGAAAGTACGATTGTAAAAACGCGCGTGATCGCGGCCAGCAATCGATCCTTAGAAAAAATGGTGGCGGCCGGTGAATTCCGCGAAGACTTGCTTTATCGCCTGTCTTCTCAGCGCATTGAACTGACACCTTTGCGAGAACGTCTTGAAGACATCGATGAACTCGCCAAACATTTTCTAGAAGCTGAGCGCCCTCGCCGCAACAAGACCATTGCTGACGACGGACTGAACGCTTTAAAAAAATACAACTGGCCCGGGAATGTTCGCGAGCTCAAACGCGTTTGCGAACAACTCAGCCTGACTTCTCCCCTTCCTTTCATTCGCGAGGAAGACGTCGCTGCCTGGTTGAAACCGGCGGCGACCGCACCGGGAGCTCCTTCTTACACAGCTATTGATTTCAACAAAGGACTGAACACTCTTGTCGAAGAGTTTGAAGCTCACACCATTCGCACTTGTTTAAAACAAACCCGCGATGTGGAAGAAGCCGCGAAAGTCCTGCAAGTGTCTCGATCCAATCTTTACAAGAAGATCAAGGACTACAAAATTGACGAGGAACCATCGTAATGGATTTTTTTGATTTTAGTTTTCCCATTCGCATCTCTATGCCCACAGCGTGGGAAAGTCATATTTATCGCCAAACAGTTTTGATCGTTCTTTCTATCATCTTTGTTTCCGGTGCTATCACGTTCTTCTTCCGCAATAAGAACTATTACTTTGTTCAATCCTGGGCGAGCATTAAGAGCTGGTTGGTTGCAGCTCCTTTGATGTTTATTGTGATGGGTCTGCCTGAGCCTTGGCCGTTGGTGTTCTTGACGGCGCTGGCGATTTTGGGTGCCAAGATTTTCTTTCAGATCATGGGGATGTTCCATCGCAGTAATTTCGTCCTGCTTTGTTATGCGGGCATTATTGGATTGGGAATCTGCGCATGGTACGACCGTATTGATATTTACAACTCCATGCCGATGATCGTGCTGGGAGCCAGCTGTCTTGTCCCGTTGATTCGCAATTCTTATAAACGCATGATTCAGTACATGTCTTTGACTTTGCTGGCCTTCATCTTCTTAGGTTGGTCATTCATGCACTTGGGACTGATTCTGAAATTCCCGAATGGCGTTTACCAAGTGATGTATCTTGTGATCCTGACAGAGTTCTGTGACAACACAAACTTAGCTGTGGGTCGCTACATTGGCGGTTGGAGAATGTTCCCTGGAATCAATCCACGTCGTACCGTAGGCAGTACCGCGACGTCGATCCTTCTGACTTTATTCCTTGCAGGCTCGATGCGTTTCTTACTGCCGGACGGATCTGACAAGTATTGGTTGGCTTCAGGCCTGGTCGCTTCTTTAGGAGGCTTCGTGGGGGATCTTGTGATGACAGTGGTTCGTCGTGATGCCGGAATGAAAACAGTGGGCCCTTTCATTATCGGTCGCGGAGATTTCTTACATCGCGTGGACAGACTGATCTTCGTCGCACCTATTTACTATTACGTGATGACGGTCATTCTATGAAGGATTGGAACTACGAAAATGAGCAGTGGACCAAGCTGCCGACTTACTTAAAACACCTCCCGCTGTTCACGCGTCACATCGACATGTTCAGCGTGTTCATGCGTTTTCTGTGGTCGATCTTTCTTAAAAACGTGGCCTTTAAGTTTTACATTCGCCTTCAAGTAAAGGGCACGCCATTTAAAGAAATCTATCGCACACAACCGAAGCTTATTATTATCAGCAATCACGCCAGCCACTTGGATGCGGTTTCTATTGCGGCGTCCATTCCGCGTCGCTACTGGTTGAATCTTTATATCGCAGCGGCAAAGGACTATTTCTTTACCAACGCCCTTTTCACCTTCTTTTCTAAACACTGCTTGGGAGCCATCCCCATTGATCGCAAAGACCGTCGCGGTGAAGCCATCAATTTGATTTTGAAGCTTTTGACAGAGCTTCCGCGCATGTGGTTGATCATTTTTCCGGAAGGAACCCGCTCTAAAGACGGAAAAATTCAGGAATTCAAACGAGGCGTTTCCATCTTTTCAGAACGCACACAAACGCCGCTTTTATTCACATATCTAGAAGGCAATATGGAGCTATGGCCTAAAGGGCAGCCCATTCCTCTTCCAGGAAAACTGGTTTTGCACGTTGGTCCGGTTCATCCCCCCGGCCCGATTCAGCAGGTGTATGCTGCTTATAAGCAGTGGGTGCTGACGATCAATCCAAACGCATTCCATGCTGCGACCACAAGCGAAGGCGAAGGAGAAGCAAAAGATGACTCCGAACAAGTCTGATATCGAAAAGACATCATTGAAAATTGGCCCCTATCAAATCTGCCCTATTCCGACCGGTGAATTCGGCTTAGATGGTGGCGCTATGTTTGGGACAGTTCCCAAAGTATTGTGGGAACGTTCAAATCCGCCGGATGAAAAAAATCGCATTCCCATGGAAGCTCGAGGGCTTTTACTTAAGTCCCAAGGCCTGAATATTTTGATCGATACCGGCAACGGCCTAGGGAAAGACTTCGTCGCAAAATACGGAGAGAAATTAGGAACGAAGTTTGCCGAGATGTACAACATCGACGACAGCGGCCCTTCTCTTTTAAAATCCCTGAACAGTTTTGGTTTGAAACCTGAAGACATTCATCACGTGATTCTGACTCACCTGCATTTTGATCATGCCGGTGGTGCGACGACAGAAAAAGACGGAAAGCTTGTTCCCACTTTTCCCAAAGCTCAATACTGGATTCAAAAAGGCAATTTAGAAACGGCCAGCAAGCCCAATCTTCGCGAGCGTGCCAGTTATTATCCAGCAAACTTCCAACCACTTATGGACGCTGGTGTTTTAAATATCTTAGACGGAGAAAAAGAAATTCTTCCTGGAGTTTCGGTCCTTCTTTCTCACGGTCACACCCAAGCTCAACAAATGGTGAAAGTGACGGATGGAAATGCGACCTTGCTTTACTGTGGTGATGTCGTACCCACAAGCTCTCACGTGAAGATCCCTTGGTTGATGGGTTACGACTTACACCCGTTGACATTGATGGAAGAAAAACAAAAGTACCTAAGTCAGGCGGCGGATCAAAAATGGTATTTGTTTTTCGAGCATGATCCCTACTGTGACGCCGCCGTGATCGAGCGCAATGGTCACGATTTCGCCGTCCAAAAAAGATTTCTGCTTTAGGAAAGAATTAGGCGGACTTCATTAAAGCATGCTATTGTCGGCTTAATGAGTCCGTTGTTCCAATCTTTAAGATTAAAAACCCTTGGTGAAGTCCTGAAGGACACCCTTCAGCAAATGCGCGACGGAGAAATCCAGCTTGTGGCGGCTTCATTGGCATTTTCAACGGCCATCGCCTTGGTTCCATTTATTGCCGTGGTGCTTGCGACTTTTCAATCTATCGGGGGCCTTGAAGCCTTTTATCCGCAAGTCGAGTCCCTGCTCTTAAGAAATATTCGCGAAGCTGCCGGCTCTGACGTCACAAAGTTCATTCGTATTTTTCTAAAAAACATCAGTGCCGGGAAATTGGGAACGACAGGAGCCGTGCTTCTTTTTATCACTTCGATCCGCATGCTTTTGGATATGGAAGTGGGCATTCACCGTGTTTGGAATCAAAAGAACACAAGACCTTTTTATAAACGCGTGATCTATCAGTGGGGTCTCATTCTTTTGATCCCGGTGTTACTTGCGGTGTATGTGGGATTCCAGTCTTTAGAACAATTTCAGTTCGTTCATCGCGTGGTGCCGGCGTTTGTTTCAAACTCTATTGTTTTGGTAGGCTCGTTATTTCTTATTTATAAACTTGTGCCGACGGTTTATGTGAAAAAGAGTGCCGCGTTTATTTCAGCGGTGGTTGCGGCCCTGGTCCTGTATGGCGTTCACAAAAGTTACGCAGCCTTGGCGTTGAAGTTTTTTGCTTACAATAAAATCTATGGTTCGTTTGCGGCCTTGCCTATCTTGCTGTTTTGGATTCTGACGATCTGGTACGTGATCTTAGCAGGCGTGGCTTTATGTGCGTCTCTTCAGAAACGTCACGTTGCTTAGCTATTTGCTTTGCCAGGTGTTTTGAAAGCTGTTGAGCCAGTTCCTTATTTTTCAAATGAATATAAAGCTGCGGATGAATTTCAACGTCTTCAACCAGCCAATTCCCCGTCCCCAAAGCCACTTCTTCCTTATCTTTGATCAAATACTTCGAATGCGTAAAGAAACTGCCCGGAGCAAAGTAAAGACTGTCGATCCCCTCTTCTTGCAAGCGTTCGATAGTTCGGCGGGTTCTTCTGACGTAGCTTAAAGCGAAGGCGGTGTGATGGTGAGCAAAACCTTTGATTTTGACTCCGCGACGGTGAGCTTCGATAAAGGCATCTCGAATCTCTTTATGATCAAAAAAATAAATTGAAAACTCTAAGGTCTTTTTTGCAGAGTGAATCATATCGACCAGAACATTTTTGAAATCTCCGTCGGCCAACATCGGGGGCTTGAGTTCAATGCCACCATGCCCACCACCCTGCCATAGGTATTCAAAGTAGCGATTGAATTCTTTGGCGATGGCTTTGTTGTCGATAAGAAGATTTGTCTCATAGTTTTTAACAATAGATTGGTGCGTGAGATTTGTAGAGCCGAAGAGCACGTAACGACCATCCACGCTAAAACCTTTTGCGTGAGTTTTCCCATACACGACTTCGATTCCGGCTCTTTTTAAGAACTGCGCCGTGACGATGTTTCTGTCCGAGGTGTCACGCACGCCTTCAATATAAAGACGAATGCGCAACTCAGGCTTATCGCGTTTCAGCTCTTTGATTTTTTCGGCAATTGTGTAGGGAGCTGTATTCATGTTCAGCTTTCCCGCGGCACTTCCGATGGCAAACGAATATGCCAGAATATTGATCTCGTTTTCAGCTTGATCCAGAAGTTTTAAAAGGGCGTTGAGATAGTCATTGTCCGTGACCAAGGCAGCGTCGCTGGCGATCTTTTTCTGTGTCATCAAGCCTCCGCCAAAATATTGTCTAAAGCTCGAATTTTAGATGCAAGAAAGAGCGAAACCGTCCGTCATTCGACACGAAAGATGATTAGATGCGTTGCGTAATTTTTAAGGGAATTAAGAGAGAAAATGGTGATTCCGGTACGACTCGAACGTACGACCCTCTCCTTAGAAGGGAGATGCTCTATCCAGCTGAGCTACGGAACCACGCTGTATCACATTGCTGTGAGCCTTCTTTATAGGGGTTTAGCTGAATGATTTCAAGAATTTCTTTGCTAAACCCCGGGGATTTAAAACAATTAGCTAGCTCAGTTAATGAGCCCACACGGAAACAGTCACCGGTTCACCTCTGCGCAGACTTTGCAATTCCAAACGCAAAGTACGCCCTTGAGCTGCCGGATGCGCCGTTAAGCGTTCCATCCCATAGCGATAGTCCCCTTGCAAAGCAAAGAGAGGAAACAATCCGCGATCCGAAATAAGCTCCACTCTTTGCAAGCGAGCCCCCGACGGATTCAAAATTTGCAGACGAAGATGTGTCGTTGTAGGTTTGCCCGGAATTGGACGGAGCATGATTTGTTGAAACGGAGAATGATCCGCGAAAACTGTCGTCTGTGCAACTTGGTGCCACGCCAACGCCGAGGACGTTGCTAATACCAAAGAAAAACCAACTGCAACTTGAGCCCACCATTTCATAGAAAACCCTCCGTTTCCTCAAGAACTAGTCGGCTCGTGCGAGGCTGTCAACTTTCCATCCAGTAAAAAAGCCTGCTTTGTGCAGGCTTTTTTGTTAAGCGGCGGATTTCTTTTTTGCTTCGCTATACTTCACATCAATTCCCATGATGTGAGCGCTCAGCCAAGTTTTCAAGAATTGGAAAAAGGCATCTGTTAAAACTCCACTCTTTTCAAATTCTGTTTTGAAAGTGCCCAGGCGTGCCAAAAGATCTTTGTGGATTTTTTTATGCACATTTGCTTGCGCATACTCCAACGTATCAAAGTATTTTTCTTCATGCTCAAAGTGAGTCACCGTCCAAGAGGCCAACTCATTCACAAGAGCTTTTAATTCTGTCGTCGAAGCTTTCGCCTGATTCTTTTCATAGAGGCGATTCATGATCTCAATCAGCTTCTGATGCTCGCGATCCATAGCATCGACGTGAGTGGTTAAACGTACTGGGTCCCATTGGAAAAATGATTGTGGCATGTGTTGCCTCCTTGATGTCCTCATTTTCGGCCGGGGTTGGAAGAAGCAATATGATGTGGATCATGTCCTTAAAAATTCTCATCTAGAGACGGACATTGGTCTTGCGCTAGGACGCTTGGTTGCCAGAGAAGTGCTTGTCTAATACCGCCTCAGATCGGCACGAAACTATATAATTTATATTTATATAGAACATGAATTCTTAATAATTTTTTTAATCCTGGATATCGACGATAGTAGTTCATGTAGGGCACAGCCAAAACTTAAAGGAGAACACTATGAAATTCCAAGTCGACCCTTCCCACTCAACAGCGAACTTCAGCATTAAACATATGATGATCGCCAAAGTTCACGGGGGCTTTGAAAAGATGTCTGGCACTTTAGAATTCGACGCTGCCAATCCGGCTGCTTCGAAAGTGGAAGCAACTATCGAAGCTGCAAGCATTAATACCCGCGAACCTCAAAGGGATGCACACTTAAAAAGCGCTGACTTCTTTGATGTTGAAAAATTCCCAACTATCACCTTCAAGTCAAAAAGCGTGAAGGTCGCTGGCGATGGAGAGTTGAAAGTTTTAGGAGACTTAACCATTCATGGAGTCACGAAAGAAGTGAACTTGGATGTGGAAGGCCCTACCGCAGAAATGAAAGATCCTTGGGGAAATATCAAGGTGGGTGTTTCTGCAACAACGAAGATCAATCGAAAAGACTTCGGACTGACCTGGAATGCCGCTTTAGAAACAGGTGGTATCTTAGTCGGTGACGACGTGACTATTTCGCTTGATGTGCAATTTGTAAAACAAGCTTAAAGGAGACACGATGAAGCTCCGAGAAAAATTCTTCAACCGACGTTTTTTCCTCTTTGGGCTTTCATCACTAGCGGCAGGCTGGGCCGCAAAAAAATATGGGCCTGGCTTTTTAGTGCCGGACAATGGAGGTTTTATGTTTGAACTACGCAAATCTAACGAACGCGGTTTTGCTGATCATGGTTGGTTGAAATCACGCCATACTTTTTCCTTCGCAGACTACTATGATCCCGAACACATGGGTTTCAGAGCTTTGCGAGTGATCAACGAAGACCGCATTGATGGTGGGACTGGCTTTGGCATGCACGGACATCGCGATATGGAGATCATCTCTTACGTGGTCAAAGGAGCTTTGGAACACAAAGACTCCAAAGGCAATGTGGCGGTGATCAAACCTGGCGACGTGCAAAGAATGAGCGCCGGTGCCGGTGTCATGCACTCCGAGTACAATAAAGCTCCGGATACTGAGACTCACTTTTTCCAAATTTGGATTTTGCCAGATCGTCATGGCACTGAGTTTGGATATGGACAGAAATCTTTTGAAGAAGATTTAAATTCCAAAGACATGGTCTTAGTCATCTCTAAAGAGGGTCGTGAGGGCTCTATCAGCATTAATCAAGATGCCGATCTTTATATCTCACGAATGAAAGCCGGAAAGAATCTTGAATTTAAAATGCGTCCTTCAAGACATGTATGGATTCAAGCCATCAAAGGACAAATCAACGTGAACGGCCAGACTTTAGAAATCGGAGATGCTCTTAAAATCAGCCAAGAACAAGTCTTGAAAATGTCAGCAAACCAAGACTCAGAGTTTATGCTTTTTGATCTAGCTTAAACGGTTTTACTGGCTTTCTGTCGACATCGAAAAGAAGCCCAAGGTCCGCTTTGGGCTTCTTCATTTTTTCAATGGACTATCTTTTCACGGGCGACAAGGATTCTCTTCCTGATACCATCCTGAAGGTCGTCTTTAGCTCTTTGTAGGCTTTGTGTTTCACCGAAAGCGGCTGACTGTATTCCTTCAAGAACAGCCGCCCCGATCTGACTTCTAGAATTTGCGTTGCTGTCGTCTTAGAATGACGATCTATAATTTCCCCAGTTCCCATATGATGTAAACCGGACAACGGGCCGTATGAGGTTAGATTGAATTCGGTTCTCCCTTCACACTTTTTAGCAGAAGTGCAGCTGCGATATGCTGTTACTAAAAGATCGGGACTGATTTCAAGACGGGCCCAAGTAGTATCCCCGGATTGGGATACCCAAGTTCCCACCAGTCGAGACTCTGCCTGGGCAGAAATTAAAAAGAATAGCATTAGGACAAAAGAGCATGAGCTTAATGTCTTCATAGACCTTCCTATTTTCAAATTAGGAAGGTCGAAAACTCATTTCAAATTACGAAAAATCCAGCTGTGACTTAGCAACAGGCGATCTCGCCTATTTGCTCTTTTTTGATTTTTTTGTGTACGTCGGCAAAGACTCACACTGCTTTAATAGCTGCTCCCAGATTATTTTTGCGACCGGCCCCATAGGCTTTAACTTCGAACGCATGATGTGCAAGTTCAGAGTGATGGGAACAATGGAATCGTGCTTAATTTCAATCACTGTTCCCTTACGAAGCTCATTCTGAACTTCGTAAGTCGCTAGGCGTCCCCACCCAAACCCATTCACCACAAGGTTCCGTTTTAGGGTGTGATCGGTGACAAAACATTTCGGCCCTTCGCTAAACATGCCCTTCGCGGCCTTGGACGGATCAAAGTTCTTTCCTCCGGTTTTAGACACGACGATTTGGCGATTATTACGAAGCCATGTGTAATCGACAGTCTCGTTTTTCAAAAGTTTTTTTGCCACTGCGGGAATCATTTTGATTTTAGAAAAAGGGACACTTTCAATTCTTTCGTCTTCGTTTATCTTCGGAGCAATAGCAAAGTCGGCATCGCCGTCCAAAAGAAATTGCATTCCTTCATCCAAGGTTTCCGTCTGAAAACTGAATTCAGTCACACTGGGTAACTGAGCACGTGCTTCAAAGACCGGTTGTACCGACTCAAACTGCACAAGAGGATCTAAGATGATATTCAGACGTGGCTCAATCGCCTGCGTCCCTAACTCTTTGCCTTTGACTTCAAGCTCGCGGAAAGTGCGCAAACAGTTCTGCGCCCAGCGGTAAAAAGTTTTACCTTGCGCTGTCAACGTGGGCCGATATTCATCGCGGTTGAAAAGCAAAACGTCGAATTCTTCTTCCAGTTTTTTAATCGCCACACTCAGGCTGGGTTGGGTCTTATGAAGTGCTTCGGCTGCTGCTTTAAAACTGCCTTTTTCAACAATCATTTCTAATGTGATCAACTGCTCAAACGTCATGGCCCGACAACCCCTTATCACTGGATCAAGGACTTCAGTAGACAATTGAAACACGCGGCTGTCATGAGTCCGTTGCGTATGAAGCTCCGGGCCATAATGCAAAATACAAGACATTCAAGAAGTTAACGCCTCAAACCTGTACAAACGAGGGGATTTTTTTCAAGGCTCTAGACAAAACCTAATTAAGGATATAAATTATCCTTAATTAGGAGGTTGCTCAATGAGCCAACGTATCAACTACAATCAACAATCCGGTCCTGCAGTTCAAAGCCTTATGGGTCTTGAAGCTTACTTAAAGACGACATCCCTTGAAAAAAACTTGATTCACATGGTGAAAATCCGTGTGTCCCAACTAAATGGCTGTGCCTTCTGTGTGGACATGCATCATAAGGAAGCCAAAATCGACGGCGAAAAAGAACTTCGTCTTTACCATTTAACGGTGTGGCACGAGTCCCCTCATTTTGAAAATCGGGAGCGCGCGGCCCTTCGCTGGGCAGAACTTCTGACTCGCATCCCGCACGAAGGCGTGAGCGACGAAGAATTTAAGAAAGTGCGCGAATTTTTCTCTGAAAAGGAAGTCTCTGATTTGACAATGGCGATTGTTTCCATCAATGCTTGGAATCGCTTGGGTGTTGCTTTCCGCTCTACTCCGGGCGCTATGGACAAATTATTTGGGCTGGATAAGGCAGGTTTATCTTAATGGTACTTCGCAATCACGTGGAATGGGCTTTACATTGCTGCACGGTTTTAGCGTCACTAGAACCGGGTCAGTATTTAGCGACTAAAGATTTGGCCGAGTTTCATGGTATTCCCAAAGAATATCTCTCGAAAGCTCTGCAAGCTCTTTCCACGGCGAAGATTGTTGAAGCTACACTAGGGCCGACAGGTGGTTATCGCCTGGCGAAGGCTCCAGATAAAATCACATTCCTTGAAATCGTCGAAGCTGTGGAGGGAAAGTCCTCCACCTTCGAGTGTTCAGAAATACGCAAAAACAATCCTTGCCTGGGAAAATTTAAAATCGGCCCCCGCCCCTGCAATATTGCAAGAGTGATGTACCGTGCGGATGAGGCTTGGCGCAAAGAACTTCGTAATACGACAATTGCTATGATAATGGAGCAGTTGGTTAAAGAACTCCCCGCCGAAGTTCTGGAAAAGAACAAAGCTTGGATGGATTCACGCCGCTAATCCTGAATCCGAGTTGACAAAAATGACTCCCACCCTCTATCTTAGGGCCTCGTTAGGGAGTAATCGTTTAGCTCTGAAAGCTAAAGGTGAGGTCGACATACTGAGTGATGAACTCCGGCCTTTCCGCAAGATCCCAATCTTGTTGATGAGACTGACATTGGTGTTAACAAACGCCGTGTCGTCTCGTATCTAAAGCAGACCCACGGCATTTTCAGTGGGGATTTCATGATCGAAGTTATCGTTTTAGGACTGATTTTAAGTGCGGATTCTTTTTCTGCAGCCTTGGCTATGGGCGGTCGCCCCTTTACCAGAAAAGATGCCTTGAAATTCGCCTTTTCGTCAGGGGGAGCCGAAGCCGTTGTCACCCTCTTAGGATTTTTAGCTGGCGCAAAAATCATTGCCCACATTGCCGACTACGATCATTGGATTGCCTTTTCTCTTTTAGCTGCAGTCGCAGCCCACATGGCGCACGAAGGTTTTACCGCGCTTCGCTCGAAAGAACCCGCTGAAGATGCCAATGAGTTTCACAGCTTCACAAAAGTATTGATTGTTTCTTTCGCCACCAGCCTGGATGCCTTGGGTGTGGGCATCAGCCTGGGGATCGCCAATAAAGATATCAGTTACTACGTTGTCTCGATCGGAATTTTTGCTTTTCTTACGACCCTTCTCGGGCTGTATTTAGCTCGCCATCTTTCGGATAAAATGGGTCCCATCTTCACTTTGATCGGCTCTTTAGTACTCGCAGTTATGGCCGTACAAATGCTTTCCATTTAAGAACCACAAGGTCCGTGTTAATTCACAGCGGATCTTCCCGTGAATGCGAAGCAAATAACTTCTTTTTTTTAGGAAGGGCGTTTATTCTTTCCAAGTAAAAGATTGTTTAGAAATGTTAATTCGCACGTTGGGTTTTGGGATGTTTGTCACGTTTAAGAAAATTCTTCTGGCAGCGGGGCTAATAGGCCTAGGCGCCTCTGCGAATGCAGAAGATGTACACACGGACCATCCCTGCCCGAATATTCAAATTGAATCTCCAGAAAAAATAGAACTAAGCCAAACTGAGCATAAGTGGATTTGTGGAGACAAAGACAGTCACGCCTGGGGAAGCATTCCTCCTTGGCAAGCGCAGCTTTTTTTAAAGTCCTTCTTACAACAACGCGCCTACCACCATCCTCAATTTGAAATTCGCGAAAACAAGCTGTTTGTTAAGACGGGACCCCAAACTTTTCTAAAAGAATGGAAGTTCATTAACGAACCTCGTGAGTTTCATTCCGAAAAAAGACGCAAGCTCAAAGGTCGCCCGCTAACTCCGGAACTTCTGGATGAGGTGGAAGCATGGAGCAAGGCCCACTTACAAAATCTTGGCTATCCATGTCCTGAGGTCACGATTCAGGCTGTTCCTTCCACAGAATCTATTACGGTGACACTGGCACCCGGCGAGATTTACAACTTCCCACCCAACGAAGACGTTGAAGTACGAGGCACAAATCAGAATATCTCGATAGGCCGCTACAGCGCCTTTTTGCCGAACCAGAAATTTGATGCTCGTCTTCTGCAACTGACGTCCAATCGCATGATCACTGACGAATATCACCTGAGTGCATACTTTGAAACTCAATGCCTTCCCGAAGGGGAACTCAAAATCATTCCTCGCCTGGTGACCGGCGATCCTCAATTGGTCTCGGCCGGCGTGGGTTTCAATACCGAGGTTGGAGCCATTGCGCAGATTCGCTACAAGCATTCCCAACTAGACGACTCGGGGAGCACGTTTGAAAGTAAAATGTTTTTATCCTTCGTCGAGCAGACTTGGGACAATGCTTTCCAGCTTTATGAAGGTCCTCCGTATAAAGACCGAACATTCTGGTCGCCGCAGCTCAATTTAAAAAACGAAAACGAAGATCAATACCAGTCCTTCACCGCAGAGCTTGGGGTTGAATGGGGTCTCACTAAAGAATTTGAAAGTTTCACCTCCCGTTTTCAGTTAGGACCTTTCTACACTTACAACAACGTGGATAGTGATGACTCAAATTACGTCTTACTAAGTGCGACTTCGAATGTAGAGCTTTATCTGCAAAGCCATGACTACGAATACTATATGGGAGAACCCCGCTCCGGCTGGCAGCTTTCATCCAATCTTCGTTCTGCCTATGAGAATTTGGGCGCCGATCAAACATTTCATCAATGGCTTTATCAACAACAGAACTTGTGGAACTTCAACCTGTGGGATCCGCCTTTAATGGTGATTGGCTGGCGCTTTAAAGCCGGTACTTTCTTTATGTCGGACGACTCTCAATTCTATTCCGTTGTTCCTGAAAACTTACGCTTCTATATGGGGGGCGATGGGACCCTTCGTGGATTTTCCAGAAAACAAATTCCTCTTTCGAATTTAGGATCGGCGACATTTCTTTACCAAGGGATCGAGTTGCGCGCAGGTGACGTCTTCCCGTTCAAACTTCAGCCTTTTATCTTTTTAGATATGGGATGGGAAAGCGATCAGATCTGGACGCTGTATCGCACGCTCTATTATTCGCCGGGTGTGGGGATTCGTTGGCCTTCTTTCCTAGGCCCCGTGCGCGCGAGTCTTTCACAGGGACAAGTGCTGTTCGCTGACGAAGTTGATGTCGAGCCGCACTGGCAGTTTTACCTCAGTCTTGGAAGGGAGTTCTAATGAAGAAATTTTTCCTATTCCTCTTAGGCTTGCTTCTTTTTCTTTTCGTAGCTCTTGGTGTCTTGTGGATGAATCTTGATTGGGTCTTAAATGAATCCAACTTACGAAAAGTTGTCGAAAAAACCCAGATTGAACTGACTTGGCAGAAATTTGATTTTCAAATAGAGAATAAAGGCTTCACGGCAAAATATTTAAAATTGAATACGGAAAATCTTTGTTTCAAATATCCAAAACCTTCCGTCGATATTTGTGCCAAGAAAATCCATCTTGATGTTTACATCGGGTTTATGGCCAAGATGCCTTTGGTACAGATTAAGAATCTAAAACTAGATGTTGTGTCAGATCATGTCTTTGTGACGATACCTGAATCAACAGAGCCTAAGCCCGCCGAACCTTTCCAGTGGCCTGCTTTTGAATTCGGGCCCTTGGATTCATTCCTTTCGCAGTATTTAGCAATGCTTCCAAAAGATGCCGTTGAATCCATCCACGTGGATATTCAAGGCGCGAAGATCACTTTAATGCCAGACACAGAATTGAACGCATCGGCGAAAGCAGATTCTGAGGGAAAAGATCTTCGCCTTAATACAGACTTTGAAATGAAGATCAAAAAAGAGTCTTTCGTGAAAGCGCGGCTCGACTCTGCGATGACACTTGTTTCTCCGGCGGAACTTCAAGCGCAAGGTGTCGTTGAGCTTCCTTCATTCGGAGTAAAGACCCATTTGAAAGTCCACTGGTTAAAGAGCCTGCAAGTAGGGCTCGATGGTTTGATGAAACATCAAAAGATGCAACTGCAATCCGGTCTGAAAGCGGAACTGCGAAAAGAAATTTGGAATCTCAGTCTGCTAGCCGAACTGAAGGACCCGCGCCTGCCCTTTCAGCGCCTCTCTGTTCATGACTGTGATATCTCTATTGAGGTGAAAAAAGGAGTTCCGGATCAGCTAAAATGGCCTTGCGTGATCGAAGCCCACAAGATTCGCAAGGTTCCTTTAAAAGGCCTTCCTGATTCACTAGCCCTGAATTCATTGATTCACTCCCCGATTGATATCGATAAAGATATTCTGCGTCTGCAGCCACAAGCAGAACTGCGCATGCAGGAACCGGCTTTGGTTGAATTGTCTGTGGATGCCGGCGCTAAAATAACACTGAATCTGACACAGAAAAAATTCACCCAACTCGAAGTCGATAAGCTGCGGGCTCTTTTAAAAATCCCGGCCCTTGAAAACTGGCAAAGCCTTCTAGTGAAAAGCGCTTACTCTCTGCCTGCGCCCTTGCATGTTCTTAAGGGCGGTATTGAACTGCAAGCCGAAGGACCTGCGACGGACTTACTGACGAAAATATTTAACGTGAAAGCGTCGTTGACGACAGATCTGACAAGTCCGCGCCAAGCTTTAAAGACAACCTCGAACATGGAACTCACTGCGGACATCCAAAAACCGTTGTTCACACTTCAAGGAGATATCCGGCTGACCGAAGTCACTTTGGAACTTCCCTATTTAGGATTTGAAGCGCCTCCACAATTTAAACCCGATTCTCGTTTTTTGAAAAAAGCAGAAGAGCCTCCACCTGCGGCCAAAGGTCCTTCAACGTTTATTATTAAAGAATTGAATATTCATACGGATGCCACACCCCTTCGTCTAAAAACACGTTTGCTTGATGAAGCCATCCCGATTCACATTAAGTACAAACTCAAAGATACCAAATCTTTATCTGGAACCGTTTCCATCGGAAAGATGAATGTTGAAGTTTTTAAAAAGAAGGCCGCGGTCGAAAGATTTATTCTGAAAAAGTATCCCGATTCAACCGTGCAGGATCTAGACGGTCTTTTAATTCATCGTACGTCGGAAGTAAAAATTGAAATTTTGATTGTAGGAACCACCGAAAAGCCACGGATTGAGCTTTTAAGTGATCCGCCATTAAGTCGCCAACAAATCATTTCGATTTTACTCTTCAACAAATCGTTGCAGCAGCTAGCTGACGAGGACAAGAATACAGCTGGCCAGCTGGATCAGGCTTTACTGTCTGAAGCGTTTGGTTTGGCATCTCTATTCTTGTTATCGTCAACACCCATTGAAAGTGTTTACTTCGATCCTCGCACCCAAAGCTATACGGCACGCGTGCGTTTAGATGATCAAACGTCGGTATCACTGGGATCGAACTTTGAAACCTCCCAACAATTTACCGTACGTCGCAGATTGGGCGGCCCCTGGAGTGTTTCGACTGAATTAAAACAATCCGACAACGCCGAAGATGTTATTACGACTTTAATTGAATGGTTTAAGCGCTTTTAAATAAAAGCGCCTTAAACAGAGACCTCTTTGATAATTTCAAACGAACGCCGACGATCGGCATGATCAAAGGCATCTGACATAATCATCAACTCATCTGCGCCTGTTTGATCAATGAGCTTCTGCAAACCTTCTTGAACTTTTTGTGGCCCGCCAATCACGGCTGTTCCTAACTTTTGCAGCACATGCTCTTTTTCCATCGGCGTCCACAAAGCATCCATGTCTTGCACCGGCGGCTTTAAAGAAACTCGTTGATTACGAATAATGCCTAAGAAGCGCTGATAGTTTGTCGTTGCTAAATATTTCGCCTTTTCATCAGAATCGGCAGCAACGACTTGCACGCCCATCATCACTCGCGGCGCTTTTAAGTGCTTTGAAGGTTGGAATCCCACCCGGTAAAGATCAATGGCTTGCATCATCATTTCCGGAGCAAAGTGCCCGGCAAAAGCGTAAGGCAATCCCAGAACAGCGGCCAACTGTGCACTGTAAAGACTAGAACCTAAAAGCCATATCGGAACATCAATTCCCGCACCCGGAACCGCTTTCACTTTTTGTCCCGGCGCTGCGGGAGCGAAGAAGTATTGCAGCTCTTGCACTTGATCTGAGAACTCCACGTCTTTATTTGTGAAGTCTTTGCGTAAAGCACGCATAGTGAAACCGTCCGTTCCCGGAGCACGCCCCAACCCAAGGTCAATGCGACCGGGATAAAGAGTTTCTAAAGTACCAAACTGTTCAGCGATAACCAGAGGTGCATGGTTCGGAAGCATAATACCGCCAGAACCAACACGAATCTTAGAGGTGCCACCAGCAACATAGCCAATCAATACGGACGTCGCCGCACTAGCAATACCTTCAAGGTTGTGATGCTCTGCCAGCCAAAAGCGATGGTACCCTAAACTTTCCACGTGCTTTGCTAAATCCAAAGTGTTGCGAAAGGAATCGGCGATTGTTTTTCCTTCGGCGATGGGAGCCAAATCAAGAACAGACAAAGGAGTGGAAGAAAGTTTTTTCATAATCTTATTATGAGCGCGAATTAGACATTAGCAAGGTGGGCCTTGGCAAAATACTTTGGTGTTACGCAAACTTCAATGCTATGGTGGCCGAAATGTCGTCTGTGAATCCTCATTTCACATTTAAATACACGCAGCCCGAAGAGTACCGCTTTTCGCACGACTCCGTCTTCTTAGCGCGTCAAGTTTATGAACTCTACTCAAACAGGGATGTGAAAGATCTCACAGCTTTAGATCTGTGTTCGGGTTGTGGAATCATAGGATTGGATTTCCTGTTTCACTGTCAAAAAAATCTAAACGCCGTGCCGAAGCATTTTGATTTTCTGGAAGTTCAATCCGTCTATGAAAAGTATTTTTTAGAAAATGTTTCCGCCTCAGGAATCAAAAACTGTGACATGGATTTTTTGAATATGAATTATTCGGAGCTTCTTTGTGAAAAATATTTTGAGCACTACGATTTGATCCTGTGCAACCCACCCTACTTTTTTACGGGAAATGGAAAACTGTCTCCGTCGGAATTTAAAAACCGTTGTCGCTTCTATCTGGACTCAGATTTTAAAACACTTCTTAATGCCATCGAGCACTCGCTACGTCCCGCCGGCAACGCCTTTGTGTTATTGCGCGACCTTCAGGAACATGGTTGGAATTCTATAGCGGAAGCTCGAAAAATTCTTTCTTCCTCTCTGCAGATCACGGAGCTTCCGGACATTCGCGGGACTGGCGTTATACAAATTCATAAGCCGATGTAATTCACCCTGGACATTCCGGCCACGGGTGCCAGGCGTTTAAAATCTTCCGCAAGGGCGCGAAGCGAGTTCAAGGCAACTTGGCCTGACGTACTCTATGGACTAAAAAAACTAAAAGTTTCGGCAATTGTAAAACCTCATAGAACCTGGTTTTATTTTGTCCGGAACTTTTTCCCTTCGTATAAAAATGCATCACCAACGGAGGGATGAATGAAATACTTATTAACATCAGCACTATTTCTTTTTATTGGCTCACAGGCACTTGCCGCCGAAATCACGCCAGGGAATCTTATTGGCAAATACAAAGTCGAAGCTCGCGCGGGCTTTCAGAAGGTTTATCTCAACTTTCGAGTCGTCAATACCAAAGAGTTCGAACTTCAGCGCTATTATTCCAACGGCAACGTCGATGAAACTTGCAATGGAACATTCAGTTTGAATCCGACTCTATTCTGGGACTTCCAAACATTTGCGACGGGCAAAATGTTTAAAGGTGTATTCACTTGCCCAAGCAACCGCTCACGCACCATTGATTTCAATATCGACTTTGATAATAAAAGAACAGAAGACTTGGTGAAAGGCACTACGGTGACCGTCACGAGCTCGATGGCCCGCGGAATGCGCATCAACGCCTACGTAAAGAAACAGTAAATAAAAAAGCCCCTGCCGTTTTCGACAGGGGCTTTGAGTTTTCAAACCTTAATCGATCGCACTGATCGTCAGTTTATCAATACCGACTTGCACGCCGATACCTTTAAGAAGTTGTACAGAAACGTTGAACGCCAATTGTGGCAAGCCCACTTTCACAGCCGTGAAAGCACCTACACCACCAATAATAGCTGCTTCACCCTGAGCGACAGCGTATTTACCCAACAACACTTCTGGAGAACTGTTGAAAAGACTGATTTCAGAAGAAATGCCGGCAAGTTTGAAGTAACCAATACCTGCAGTGGCACCAATCCAATGATGACCAATTTCGATCTTCACATTTTGGCTGTAAGTTTGGCCCACACCTTTACATGACAATGTGCCATAAGCCACAGTTTTAAAATGACCGACGATCACTTTAATACCTTTGGAAGTGCCTTTGAAAGCCAGACCACAGACCCAGGCGCCACCGGCAGCGTGCATATCACCACCTGTTGGTTGAAGCGTTGTTGTGTCTGCATTTGCAAACATTCCTGCGAAGCTAAGTGCTAAAATCACGGCGAGCTTTTTCATCGTGTTCTCCTTTTTGTTTAAGTTGTAGTTATGCTCTTCACACTATTTAGGAAAAAGACCGGAACGGAATCAAGCGACCGGATGAAACACATATAACAAACGTTCCACCACCTCTTTTTTTCCGTCGTCACCTGGTAAACGCAAATTTCCCTCTGTCGAGAGACACCGGATCCGCCTTGTGTTTTCCATCAAGAGACCTCGCCGGAACAGGCTTTCCTCTTATAATTAATTTGATCACAGGAGGTTTGAATGGAATTAGAGAGAGAACCCCGAAGAAAACCAACACCGCCGAAAAGCACTCCCGCGCGAGGCCCAGCACCCGCTTCGCAAACAACGGTCACGCGCACATACACTGCTCCTACCGAGGAAATCGTCATGCCTAATGAACAAACTTACGCGCGTGAGGTGTGTGTGGTTCAAGGAATATTATTTTTGACGATTGGTTTGATTGGATTTGTCGTCACCGATTTATTCTCGGCCCACCTAAGTGCTTCACACAACGCCATTCACCTTGCCAGCGGTGCTTTGGCTTTATGGTTTGGATTTGATAGTGAAAGAAGTGCGCGCATTTATTCCTTCGCGTTTGGCTCCGTGTATGGAGCCTTGGCGATTTTGGGATTTGCACTTGGTAAACCCGCGATGGCCACCGTCGGGCACGTCGCCGAAGATCGATTCTTATGGAAATTGATTCCAGGAGTCCTTGAGTTCGGAACGGCTGACCATATTCTGCATACATTGATTGCCAGTGCGTTCATCTTAGGGGCGGCCTTGAAAATCAAACGGGTCAAAAGGATGAAGGCTTAAGCATGTTGCTCGCTCTGCTTTCGACGATGAAGAAGTTCTAAGTCGTCGATCAGAGCTTTGCGATCTAAAGGCTTGGCGAAGTGTTTGTCAAAACCTTGCGCCAAACACTTTTCTCTTTCTTCGCGCAAAGCATGCGCGGTCAATGCCCAAATCGGACGTGTGTAGCCAATTCTTCGCAGCGTTCTGGTGGCTTCCATGCCGTCCATAATCGGCATCTGCAAATCCATCAAAATGCAGTCGTAAGTTTCTTGTTTGGCTTTTTCAACAGCCTCGGCCCCATTCTCCGCAAAGTCCATATCCTGTACGCCGACTTTTTGAAGATAGCGCTCAACCAAAAGTTGGTTGTCCTTGATGTCATCAACAATGAGGACCTTAAGTCCTGAAAGAGTCGTCATGAGTCCTCCTCCAATGTAAATGATAACACGTTTTGCGCGTCCAACACCGCCTGTGCAAAAAAACAAATGGGATGGCTTAGGTTAGGCCATCCCATTTCGCTTTATTCTTTTTTTTCCGTGACGGATTATTTGCTTAACTTAAGCGCCGTTTCGCGAATCCAGTTATTATAGTAAACCGTGTTGGTGTAAACACCCACGCTATCGCAAAGCTGACTTCCACGACTCGTAATTCCGAAAAGGAAATACTGGCCATTTTTTTGTACATACGCAGGACCGCCAGAGTCACCACTGCAAGTGCCGCGGCCTTTGGATTCATCCAAAAAGACTTCTGTTTCAGTTAAAAACGATACGGGTGCTGTCGTTTGACGAAGTTCTCCGTCGCCCGACATATCGACCTTCAAGCAATTTTTTAGGTTGTCGTCGCAGATCACTTCACCGTACTCAATGGCTTCTTCGATATCGCGAACTTTACGGGCATCGATCGGTTCAAGATCGATATGAGAGACGCCATAGCCGGCTAAAGTCACTACAAAACCTTTTTTTAAAATGCTGTCGTCTTGAAGAAGAGCTACCGGTTTATATCCGGCAGGAAGTTTCCCCGGGAATTTCAGGATCGCGATATCGCCCCAGTCCGTTTCTTTTTCTTCTTGTTCTTCTGGCTTATAAGAAGAATGAACTTGGATGGCGCTGACAGTGCGAGTCAGTTCTTGTTGCACATCAGGTTCGCGGATCGACATTGTGGCATCAATATCGACACCGAAAACGATTTTAAGCTTCGAAGGCTTTGATGTCGCACAGTGAGCGGCTGTCAAAACCAGGTTTTCTGAAATCAACGAGCCCGTGCAGATAGAATTGTCTTGGGTATCATAGATGCCGACGATTCCTGAAGCGATGGCGGCGTTTTCTGCGACCATACTACCGCCCATAATTGCAGCATCCTTTTTAAGTTCCACACCCGGTTGAGATTTAGGTGTGCAGGACACCAAAGCAATAAGACCTAAAACCAAGACACTACGAGACATTTCCACCCCTTAAAACAAAAGAGGGCTCTTATAAAAACAAGCTTACAAATCAGCAACATCTTTTTAAAAAAAGGCTTGGTCGAATGACATATTGTTGCCCTTTTCCTCTGAAAGCCTAAACTATCAGGTATGAAAAATTTTTATCAAGAAGGCCCTCGCCTTACGAACACTTATCGTGCTGATGAAACTCTTCAAAAATTTCTTAAAAAAATTCTGCCACCCGATGTGCAGAAAACCGCGCTTCCCCATTTAGATCATCTCGGCGAAAGAGCCGTCACGGATATGCTGGCGTGGGCTGCGGAAGCCGAAGCTCAACCTCCTCAACACATCCCCTTTGACCCTTGGGGTCGACGCATTGACGAAATTAAAACTTCCAATGGCTGGAAGGAATTAGAAAAAGTGGCGGCCACCGAAGGCATCGTGGCGACAGCTTATGATCGAAAGTTCGGATCTTTTTCCCGCGTCTATCAGATGGCTCTGCTTTATTTGTATTCGCCAAGCTCGGCGATTTTTTCTTGTCCACTGGCCATGACCGACGGCGCGGCTCGCGCCTTAGAGCTTTACGCTGGTAATGACCTGAAAGAGCGCGCCCTGCCTCACCTCTTATCACGGGACCCCAAAACATTTTGGACCGCAGGTCAGTGGATGACAGAAAGAACTGGTGGTTCTGATGTCAGCGGTACTTCGACCGATGCTCACCCTTTCTCTGGAGAAAGTGCGTTTTCCGCAACCCATGCTTTGCACGGTACGAAATGGTTCACGTCTGCTACAACGTCGCAAATGGCTTTAACCCTGTCTCGACCCGACGGGGCTCCCGCTGGTTCAAAAGGTTTAAGCTTGTTTTACCTTGAGCTTCGCAACAACCAAGGTCAGTTGAATAACATTCAGATTCATCGTCTTAAGGATAAATTAGGAACAAAAGCTCTGCCGACTGCCGAGCTGAGCTTGCAAGGTACGCCCGCACGCATCGTGGGTGGCGAAGGCGACGGAATTAAAAAAATCGCCAGCGTTTTAAATATCACGCGCATTTATAACTCCATCTGCGCTTTAGGTCACATGCGCCGCGCTTTAGATCTGATTCAAGACTATTCACGCAAACGCAAAGCTTTCGGAAAACTTTTAATGGACCACCCTCTGCATCGCGAAACTTTGCATGCCTTGGAAGCAGACTTCCGTGGCTGTTTTGCGTTTAGTTTTTTTGTCGCGCATCTTTTAGGCCAAGAAGAGGTCGGCGAGATTTCCGCGTCGCAAAGAGTCCTCTTACGCTCGTTAACACCGATTTTAAAACTCTACACGGCAAAAAAATCGATTCAAATTTCCAGCGAAGTCGTCGAAATGTTCGGCGGAGCTGGTTACGTCGAGGACACAGGTTTACCGCGGCTTTTACGTGACGCCCAGGTGTTTTCAATCTGGGAAGGGACCACCAACGTCCTTTCATTAGATATGCTGCGTGCATTTGAAAAAGAACAGGCGCTGCCGATTTTGATGGAGTATTTTAAAAACTGCCAAGCGATGAAAGACTCCGCGCCTGCCTTTATTGATAAATGGACGATTTTACAGAAGCAGATCGGCGCTTTAGCGAAGGGCTCCCCTGAAGAATGGGAAGCCCATGCCCGCCGTCTGGCCTTCATGGTCGGCGATTTAATGTGCGAAAGTCTTATCCACGAATATTCGCTTTAGCAGTCTTCAAGAGCCCGCGAGGAAGAGTGAACTTTGCAAACAGAGTTCCCTTCTTTGCGGCATCAAGCGCCCACTGGATGTCTCGAGATTCCACCATACACAGCATTCCAACGATCATAACCCACTCAAAGAGGGGGATGCTCATCGAAATTTCAATGCCTAAATGCAGGCCGATTCCCGCAAGCAAAACCCAGTAACGGAATTCACGAATCCATACGAGTGTCCCTAAAGAAAACTCAATGATTAAAGTAGACCAAGTTAAAAACTTAATCGCCATCATATCATTTAAGATGGGCAGTGGCACCCGCATGAACTCATCCAAACGAGTGGCAATGTAAACAGCCGTACCGTCAGCCCACAAAGGCCCTTTCATTTTAAACATCACTGTTGCGATGTAAATCACGCTAAACTGAATCTGAATCAGACGCAAAGCCCACGGCGCTTTTTCAGGAACAGTATCGGCCGCAAGCTTTTTTCTTTTAATCAATAGCCAACGGTCGAAAGAATACAAAGCGCCCGCCGGAGTGAAAAATAAAAGAAACAGGAAATTGCGAATCACGACATCAGAACTATTCAAAACAAAAACGTTTCGATTATGGAACGAAAGCAACGTGAAGAATGCAATTGCGATTGATGTGCGAGTAAAACATCCCAAAAGCACCCCGATAGCACCCAACAGATTTAACAGAGCTAGCAACTCCGCCACCCCGGCTTGATTCGGAAAGAGCTCAAACAGATTGAATCGAAAGCCATGACTAAATTTAAGCGCGGTTGGCAGACTCAAAAGTCCATCAACGCCCCAGAATATATCCAGATGGCTCCACATCATAAACCAATTAATCAGTAGAATTACCCCAAACGCGATTCGCAAGATGGCCACGCTATGAACGGGTTGCGGCTTAAAAAAGAAATCGTTCAATGAACTAGTTATTGTTGTTAGCTTCATGGCGAACCTGCTGATGGGGTTTAAATTGGAAAACATTTTCAGAAGTGAACTTGCTGCTTAATGTTCCATGGGGAATAAAAACTTTCGTGGGAGCCGCGACAATATTGTGATGGCGATAAAATTCCAGAGATTCAAACTCGCGTCCGCGCCCCTGTTTTTCTAGTTTCATCACCTCACGTGATACATACTTCGCCAGATCAGACCACAAGTCGGTTTTCTCCATGGGGATGAGGTTATCCTGTTGGAATTTTCTAAATCTTTCTCCGGATGTGAAGCGATCAAAACTATCCATTTGCGAAGGACGCGGGAACGTCCATTGTTCTGTGGATCCATCTTTAAAGTTAATCGTCGCCGTCAGGTACGAATTCACTGCCGACGGATTCGGCGCGAACATACTCCAAGGCTGATCAAGCGCAAAAAATATTTGATAGCGCGCCAGCGATTTTAAAATTCTATCGCCAACCACACTGCGATCCGGAAGCCCTGCCGTTACTAACATTATTATATGGACAGCAATAAACGCAGAAATCAGCGCCTTTTTTAGCTTAGCCATCAGTCACCCACCCTTTTTCTTGTAATCCAGCAGGGCAATCTACTTCCACGCCTCCTGTCCGGTCCATTTTCATTCGGGCAAAGTAGATTAAATAACCTCGCACTTAGATTTCTAGGGCTTAAGAAAGATAACGGACACTTACGTGGAACCTCTTGGACCTGTGTAAAACTTATGGCCATTGGGGACGTAGAAGGTCACTCAGCAACAAGGATTGCTCGCGAGGGTAAAACCAGTTTCTTATGGTCACCCAAAGACTGTGGCACACACCTTGTATTACGAACCCCAGATTGTGGAATCATTTTTAAATAGGAACCTCTCATGTTCAAAGCACTAAGCCTCATTTCCGTCACGCTCCTAAGCTTACAAAGCTGGGCTGGCAGCATCTATGACGTCAAGATTAAGAACGTACCTCTTTATGATGTTTTTAAGAAACAAGGGATTCCCGAAGCCGCCCTTCAACGAACTTTTGAATTCTTGGATGTCAATGGCGGTAAAACTGTTCGCGTTCGCACTAAGGTGCGTGGTCGCACGGCCACTTTCATGACCGAAAAAGAAGTCACGATTAAAGACGACAACATGGCGGCGATCATCGATTTCTCGTTGCCATCCAGCGAACGTCGCCTGTTCGTTATGAACTTAAAAACCGGCGCCGTTTCAAAACACTTTGTCGCTCACGGCAAAGGTTCTGGCGTGAAAGTGGCTTCGAAGTTTTCAAATATCGACGGATCAAAAATGTCTTCACTAGGGTTCTACCTGGGAGGCAGCACTTACTATGGTTCACATGGTGAATCCTTGAACCTGTATGGTTTGGAAACGACGAATAGCAAGGCGGCAGAGCGTGATATCGTCATGCACGCAGCAAACTATGTTTCTGAAGATTTCGTGAAATCGCAAGGCCGTTTGGGACGCAGCTGGGGTTGCCCAGCGGTGGCGCCTGGAATCTTACCTAAGATGATCAATAACTTTAAAGAAGGCGGCGTTATCTATGCCTATCATAAAGACTTGATCAAGGCGTCTACGAAGAACCCGACTCTTCAAGAAGTTGAACACGATGGTGATGACGAGGACATCGATTTACCAGGAGAGGAAGAATCTATTCGTAACGGTGGAGCTCCGATCAAAACCGCCGAGGTGAAGCAAGAGTCTGTCGGTGAATTGGCCAATGCTCCTGTCCCAACGCCAGCGCCTCGCGAACAAATCGCGACTCCGGCGCCGACAGAACAAAAATAATTTTCGTCGGACAATAAAAATAAAAAAGGGATGCTTTTCACAGCATCCCTTTTTGTTTTTAGGACCTCTTGTAATCGTCCTGATATCTGACGATATCGTCTTCGCCAAAGTAGCTTCCCAGCTGCACTTCCACAAATTCCAGCATCTCATTCGTGTTATTGCGAATACGGTGTTTTGCGCCCAATGGAATATGGATATGCGTCCCCGCCTTGACCGGAATGACCTCATCATTGAGTACCACTTCGCCAGAGCCCACAGTGATCGTCCAATGCTCTTCACGCTTTGCATGCGATTGATACGAAATCTGAGAGTGCGGATTCACGCGAATGACTTTGGATTTAAAATGAGGCGTGTCCTTCAAAATCTCAAAGTAACCCCAAGGGCGATACTCAAACACATGATCTTTCACGAGGGAAGATTTATGCTGAGTCAAAGTTTCCACCACGTGACGAACATCTTGAGACAAACCTTTTTTAACCAACATCAAAGCGTCTTGAGTGTCGACGACAATCACGTCATCCAAGCCCACCAACGAATAATTTTTTTCTTTAGGGCCGAAGACGAAGTTGTTATGCCCTTTGACGTTGATGAGGTCGTGGCTTTTCTTCAAAGAAGAAACCGCATCCCAAGAACCCACATCGCTCCAACCGAATTCCGCGGGAATACAAGTCAGCTCTTCGCCGCCTAGTTTTTCCATGATCGCGTAATCGATCGAAATGCTTTGCACTTTTCCGTAGATCTCGGCCAGATTCGAAGAGTCTTCTTTTAGATTTGAAATCTGCTTCCACATTTCCGGCTGATGTTTTTCAAACAAGCTGATCATGTGCGACACTTTGAAAACAAAAATTCCCGCGTTCCAGCTGAAACTTCCTTGAGCAATAAACTCTTTGGCTTTTTGCAAATCCGGTTTTTCGTGGAATTTCACAACAGAATACGCTTTGTGCGCACCTTGTTCTTTCAGACTGACCGCACGTGTTTGAATATAACCGTAACCCGTTTCCGGATACGAAGGCGTGATCCCTAAAGTAACAACGCGGTTTTCATCCGCCACAGTTTGAGCGAAGTTGACGACTTCAAGAAAGTTTTCTTCTTCAGCAATCAAGTGATCGGAAGGGAAAATCGCAACGACTTCATTGCTCAAACCTTTTTTCGCTAAAAGATGGCAAAGAGCTGCGATGGCAGGAGCCGTGTTTTTCCCCATCGGTTCGTAAACGACTTGCACCGAAGTGGCTTTGTTTTGTTTTAAATTAAGCTCCGTCAAAGTCTCTAAGGCCTTGGAAGTCACGATCCACGGAGAGCCCAATTTTAAACATCTTTGCAAAGTCATCGTCTGCAAAGGTTGATCAAAAATCTCAGAAAATTGTTTAGGCATATGCTGGCGAGAGACCGGCCACAAGCGCGTTCCGCTTCCCCCAGAGAGTATCACTGGTATCAAAAGTACCTCCGAACCAAGTTCACAATCTATATCACTAAACCGTCTAAGTGCGTAATTATAGTCACAGATTTGGGGCATTTGGTCATAAAACTGAGGCCTTTTGTAAACAGCCGGCGTAGCTTCCTCACCACAGTGGACAAAAATGCTCTCGACCCAAAGCCGTAAAGCCTTGTCAGCGTGGACTTTTCTTTCGAAGAGGAGGATACTTTTTTTGTTTTAAAAACACTAGTTTGGAGGCTCTCAAAATGTCTATCCCTTTTATTGACCTTAAGTCTCAGTACAAGGCTTTAAAAACCAATATCGACTCTCGCATTCAAAAAGTTTTGGATCACGGCGCTTACGTCAACGGCCCTGAGGTTGTTGAACTTGAACAAACACTCGCAAAATACGTCGGCGTAAAACACTGTCTTACAATCGCCAACGGTACAGACGCTTTGTGGGTTCCTTTGATGGCTTTGGGCATCGGCCAAGGTGACGAAGTTATCACGACAGCTTTCTCTTTCATCGCCACAGCAGAAACTATCGTTCTTGCGGGTGCAAAACCTATCTATGTCGACATTGATCCAAAAACTTTCAATATCGACGTTACGAAAATCGAAGCGGCGATCACTCCACGTACAAAAGCTATTATGCCTGTTTCTTTGTACGGCCAAATGCCAGAGATGGACAAAATCAACGAGATCGCAAAAAAACACAATTTGGCGGTTATTGAAGATGCGGCACAAAGCTTCGGCGCTCGCTACAAAGACAAACGCAGCGGCAGCTTAACAACAGCGACAGGAACAAGCTTCTTCCCGGCAAAACCTTTGGGTTGTTACGGTGATGGTGGCGCGATCTTCACGAACGACGACAATTTGGTAAAGATCATCAAAGAAATCCGCGAACACGGTTCTGAATCTCGTTACTACCACACTCGCCTTGGTATCAACGGCCGCTTGGACACGATCCAATGTGCGATCCTTCTTGCTAAAATGGAAAGATACGATTGGGAATTGGAACAACGTCAGCGCGTAGCAGATCGCTACAACGATGCGTTTTCTTCAATCAAAGCAGATGGTTTCTCAACTCCATTCGTTGAGTCTCACAACAAATCTGCTTGGGCTCAATACACATTGACGGTGAAAGACCGTGCGGCTTTCCAAAAGAAAATGACGGATGCGGGTGTTCCGACTTCTATCCACTACCCACGCATTATGCCAGATCAACCTTGGTACAAAGAGCACACGGCAGATCCAAAACAAGAATTGCCAATGGCTCGTTGGGCCGCAGAACACGTGATCAGCTTGCCTATGTATCCTGATATGGACAATGCGACTCAAGATAAAATCATCGCAGCAGTTAAAGGGGCGTTCTAATGAATACCGGTTTTGGTCCTTTGAATAAACCTGTCGTACTAAAAAACGGCAGTGAAACTATCACTTGGGGCGACGGCAAAAATTTCGTCTTGTTCGCCGGTCCTGATATTATCGAAGATGAAGGCATGGTTCTCGAAACAGGAAAAGAAATCCAAAGAGTCACAAAAGCTTTGGGCATTCCTTGGATCTTGAAATGCTCTTTTGATAAAGCCAATCGTCAAAGTGCTGCAAGTTTCCGCGGCCCGGGTGTGAACTCGGCGTTAAAAAGCCTTGAAAAAATCAAAGGCGAGCTGGGCTGCGCTCTTTTGACAGACGTTCACGAAACGATTCAAGTAAAAGAGACTGCAGAAGTTGCTGATGTATTGCAAATTCCTGCATTCCTTTCTCGTCAAACAGACTTGCTAGTGGAAACAGCGAAAACAGGCAAAGTGATTCATATCAAGAAGGGTCAATTCTTGGCTCCTTGGGATATGAAAGCGATTGCTCAAAAAGCCGTGAACGCTGGAAATGATAAAATCCTTCTTTGCGAACGCGGAACGACTTTCGGTTATAACCGTCTTATCAACGATATGACGGGCCTTGTGGAAATGCGCCGTTTGGGTTTCCCAGTGATCATGGATTGCACGCACTCGACACAGTTGCCAGGTGCAACGGGCGAAAGCAGCGGAGGTCGTGGTGACATGGTATGGCCTTTAGCGCGTGCTGCGATGGCAGTGGGTGTTGATGGTATCTTCCTTGAGACTCATCCAAACCCTGAAAAGGCTTTGTGTGATGGACCGACGTCATTACCACTTAAAAATCTTGAAACTGTTCTTACGAATCTTAAAAAAATCTGGACGACTCATTTCTAAGTAGAGTTCCGTCCTGAATTCAAGTAAGACTGAACCATGGTTAAGCACACGAAAAAGCTCCTGGTTCAGTCTTTAAAAATCGCCTTTTCTGCGGCGATTATTTTTTGGCTGATCCAATCAGGAAAATTAAACTTCTCTGCTCTCAAGAATCTTCTGACTCCTTGGGCGGCAGTAACAGCTTTATCGCTGGTGGCGCTTAATATTTTCTTCGCTAGTGAACGCTGGCGCATTCTGATTCGCTCTCAAGGTCTTCCGGCCCGTTCTTGGCCTGTTTTCAAGCTGACTTTAATTGGCGCTTTCTTTAATTTCGCAATGCCCGGTGGCGTTGGCGGAGACGTCATTAAGGCTTATTACTTCACACGCGAAAACCCCGGCAGCAAAGTCGTGGCCGTCACAAGCGTTCTTATGGATCGCGTCTTGGGCCTTTTTGCGATGATTTTACTCGCCCTGCTAGTGATGTTCTATGACCTCAATCACATCGTGCAAACACCCGCTCTTTTAACTTTGTTTTATTTTATCTGCGGTTTGTTCGTGGCGTTTCTTATAGCCCTCAGCATGATTTTTTCCGTCAAACTGTACGATAGCGGGGCCGTTAAGAAAGGCATCGCCATGCTTCCCCTTTCTGAAAAGTTTTTGAAACTTTATGAAAGCATGCATCTTTATGGAAAAGACGGAAAACGTTTTATTGCCGTGATTTTGATGAGCTTGGTTTCACAAGCTTGCTCGATTGCTTTTCTTTATCTTGCCGGCAGAATGGCGGGCTTTGACGAGGTCTCTGCAAGAACATACTTCCTCGTTGCACCACTTGGATTTATGGCGACAGCGATTCCTATCTCCCCTGCTGGTGTGGGTGTGGGACAAGCGGCGTTTTACTTCCTATTTAATCTCTACGTAGGAAAACAAATCGAATTAGGACCCACGGTCATCACCGCTTTCCAAGTTGGGACTTTCGTCATCAGCTTAAGCGGAGCTTTCTTTTATCTTCGCCGCAAAGACCGAGTCGAAACCAAAGAAATCGAGCAAGAAACTTAATTATAAATCAAGACAGCCTTTTTCTGTGCTCCAGACTGAGAGGCCGTTCTACAAAATGATGTCGGCGAAAGTCTGTGCCCACTCATACTGAAGGCGTGGATCCTTCTTCTTAAATTCTTCTAACGACGCTTGTTCTTTAACGAGCTTATCTGAAGACAAAAGATATAAACGACCCACTCCCGCAGAATATCCCGCAAGAATATCAGAAGCACTGTCACCCACTAAAATGGAAGTCTCCATTCGGACATGCAGTTTTTCATCCACCATTTGCAACATACCGGCGCGAGGCTTGCGAAGGCCGGCATAAAGATTTCCAACAGGCACACCTTCCTCAATAAAGCTCGACCAAACACATTCGTCGATCCAGGCTCCTTTTTCGGCCAAAAGCGATAGCATTTGTTGGTGCACGGCTTGATACTCTTTCCAGGAAATCCAACCGCGTCCCAAGCCTGACTGATTCGTTACAAGAGCAACCCAGTAACCCTTCTTATGAGCAGAGTTGATCAGTTCAATGATTCCCGGCAGTAATTGCACTTTTTGCGCTTCTTTATTGTACGGGACATTCTTAACCACAACATCGTCGCGATCTAAGAAAAGACACGGAGCCTGGCTTGCCTCTCCAAACTGCGGGAGTGCCGGAGGTTTTTTCCAATTTTGCTTCAATGATCCTAAAACTTGCGTCCAGTCATTCAAACTACAATCGGACCATACAAAATCGACAAAAGGAGTCTTAACGAAATTCTTCTTAGCGAGAATCAAACGCTGCCCCTGCAGAACCGAGTTTAAGGCGTCGATCAGCTCCCCTTGCTCTTCAAAAAACAGAATCAGGTCCGTCGCCTTGGTTCGAAAAGTGGCCGACTGAATATCCGCGACCGAGCGTCTGACAAAAGGGATCTCGTAACGAAAATGGCTTAACAAGGTTTCAAGATACATATCCTGATCCACCGGAGCTTTGTCTTTAAGGAAGACAAGCTGTCCACCCATTTGAACTGTTTCCCGAATCAGAGTTTCCCACTGCATCATCTTAAAAATCCCCGTGTCAGAAGCCATTGATTTTCTGTGCCTTATTTTACGACAAGTTGCCTCCCGTGTCCTCGGCTTTCTACTTGCCGCCTTGCATTTTAGCTTATTAGAATTTCACCTGGAGGAACGACATGACTCTCTTACTGAAGCAGATCTTCAATTTTTTAAAGCTCCTGAATTCAGACACAGGAACGAATCAACTGGCTGTGGGATTATCACTGGGATTAATTCTTGGATTCTCTCCCGTCCTATCCATTCAAACATTGATCGTTTTCTTTTTAATTTTTATTTTCCGCGTGCAAATCGGCGCCGCTTTTATCTCGGCTTTCTTTTTCAAGTTCGTGGCATTTCTGTTCGACTATCCCGCGCATCTTTTGGGTAAAGCGGTTTTAGAAACAGAGGGGCTTCGTCCTTTATTCACGACGATGTACAACATGCCTTTTGTTCCGATGACCCGTTTTAATAACAGCATCGTGATGGGATCCATGATTGTTTCACTTCTGCTTCTGCCATTCGCATTTGTCGGTTTCAAAATCATGATCATCAAATATCGCGCAACGGTCGTGGCTCGCTTTAAGAATACGAAGTTCTGGAAAGCCTTCGCCGCAACGAAGTTTTACAACTGGTATCTTAAATACGATGAGCTTTACGGATAAGGCGGAATAAAAATGGCAAACACAACACAAGACACTGCAAAGCCCCTCAAGAAAAAAGGCATCATCCGCTGGGAAGCCATCATTCCTTTTGCGATCATCTGTGCCATCATCGCGCTTTACTTCCACTTCTTCTTTGATACGCATCTACGACGGGCGCTTGAATGGGCCGGATACAATGCCGTGGGAGCTGAAGTAAACATCGCAAAGCTTGAAACAAGCTTCTTTAACGCGAGCCTTCGCATTCAAGGCATTGAAGTCACAGATGCAGAGCGCCCCACTCACGACTCTATTAAAATTGGCGACATCCGTTTTTCAATGCTTTGGGATGCCCTTCTTCGTGCCAAGGTGGTTGTTAACGAAGCCGCCGTTGAGCAAATTGAATTCGGTGTTCTAAGAAAAAAGCCAGGCAAGGTGAAGCCTCCAGAGCCCGACGATGGCCAACCTAGCATGACTGAAAAATTGAAAGCCCAGGCCCTGAAAGAAGCTCAAGAGGAATACGGCGATAATGTTCTTGGGGACGTCATTGCTATGCTGGGCGGAACCGACGCCAACGTCCAACTCCAAAAGCTTCAAGAAAGCCTGCCTTCGAAAGCCATGCTCGAAAAGTTCGATGCGGATTTGAAAGGCAAACAACAAGCTTGGGACGCACGTCTTAAGACCTTGCCTCAAGAAAAAGACATTCGCGCTTTGAACGAGCGTTTGAATAAAATTAAATACAAAGATTTCAAAACTCCGCAGGAGTTGCAAACTTCCGTACAAGAATTGGATAAAGTCCTTAAAGATGGCGATGCCATGTACAAACAGGTACAGACTACGGGCGATGACCTAGGTAAAGACCTTAAAGCCGTAGAAACGCAGTACAAGGACATCGAAAAGCAAATCAAAACGGACATCAGCTCTTTAGAGCAGCACTTCCGCATTCCTCAACTAGACGCGAAAGCCATGACTCGTGCGATGTTTAATAAGTATCTAGCGCCGTACAAATCGAAATTTTATCGCTACAAAGAAATGGCGGATAAATATCTTCCACCCAACCTAATGAAGAAGGATAAAAAGGGCGAAGACATTGCGATCCAACCACACCCACGAGAAAAAGGTATCAGCTACGAATTCGGTCGCGCGAACTCCTATCCACTTTTTTGGGTGAAGCGCACCGCGGTCAGCTCGCAAGCCGGAGTGACTCCCGATGCCGGCAATATCAAAGGTGAGATTTTAGATATCACTTCAAATCAACGTCTTGTAGGCAAGCCTACGGTCGCGACTTTGGCCGGTGACTTCCCGTCTAAAGAGATTTTTGGCTTCTTGTTGCGTCTTTCTTTAGACAACACGAAAGCTTTGAGTGTAATCGCCTACAAGTTCAATGTTGATGCGTACTCAATATTGGGCAAAGACCTGGTAAAAACTCCGGATGTGTCTATTGCTTTCAACAAAGCAACTGGAGCTATGGGCATTGAAGGTAAAGTAGTCGGCCTTAAAAATATCGTTCTGGCGATGAACAATAAGTTCACGAAAGTCGACTATGCGATTTCCGCGAAGAACGAAGTGGCCGACCAGATTTTGAAAGCCGTTTTTGCAGGAATTCCTGCAGTGACTTTGACAGTCAATGGCCAGGGCGACTTCCCGGATATTCCACTGAACATCAACTCGAACCTGGGACCTGAATTGCAGCAAGGTTTCTCGAAACAAATTCAAGCGAAAGTCGATGAAGCTCGCGCACGCATTCAAGCTGTTGTCGATCAAGAGATCGGTAAGCAACGCGCGCAAGTAGAGGCTCAGCTAAATCAATTGCGCGGTCAATTCGATGGCGAAGTTAAAAAAGCCCAAGCGCAAATCGAGACTCAACGCAAACAAGCCGAGTCCCGCATTGATCAAGCGAAGAAAGATGCCGAGAACCAAGGCCGCAAGCAGTTAGAAAAAGAAGGCCAGAAAGCTTTGGACTCTTTGAAAGAAAAATTCGGTTTCTAAGATTTCCAATTTTTCTGTCTAAGATATTTTTTCGAGAGTGTCGAAGCTCTCTACAGGACCTGTAAAGAGCTTCGACACATTCCCTAACTTACTGTTTTTACTTCTAAATTCGCCTCACTTTTTTGACCCTGCCCCTTTTTTTAGCACAAGTTTTCATGCTAGCCTGACGATGAGGTAAATATGAAAGCTTCGATTCCAACTTCAAAATTGATTCTTAGCTGTGTGATCGCCACCCTCGGCACGGCTTGCGCCAAGATGAACTTCACCCCTGTTCCCGAACAGGATAAGGCTTCTATCGTCCCGCCAACGCCTTCTAAAACGGTGACATCCACGGAAGTGGTTGCTTATGGAAATAAGCAAGTCGACTTCCTTTTGGTTTTGGACGATTCAAACTCGATGCTGCCTGAGCTGCAAAAATTGGCCGCGCGCATGTCAAGCTTTGTGAACTCATTGGATGCCAGCAACATCGATTGGCAGATGTGCTTAACCACGACTCGAGGAACTTCTCAAGGCGGCTCGCTTGTTTACGGTAAGCCTTTAAACTGGAACAGCTATTCACCTTCATCAGGTCCCGCTTACTTGCTAAAAAAAGGCACGGCGAACCTCAATACGATTTTCACTTCCACAGTGAATGCTTTAACTATTGGTGGCTCTAACTCGGGTGATGAGCGCGCCATCAAAGCGACTCACGATAATTTCCTAGATACTTCTCACAGCTGTTATCGTCCTGGGGCCGCTGTTTCCGTCATCGTAATTTCTGACGAAGACGAACGCTCTGTCGGAGGCAACGCCAGCCGCGTGAAGCCCAACGATGCCGACGGCGTTTTCCAGCCTATGGAATCTTCGGACCAACCTACGACATTGTTAGATGTAGCGCACAGCACTTTTGGTCAAGACTTGCGCTTCACTTTTAGCTCTATCATTGTGAAACCCGGTGATTCCGTGTGTGAGGCGGAGCAAGACCAAAACGTTTCGCCTAGCCATCCCGGATACGTTTATTCCGAAATGTCGCGCCTTACGGACGGAGGCGTCGGCAGTATTTGTGATGCCGATTATAGCGCCAACCTCAATAACTTCCGCGACAAGATCGTGAACTCTTTGTCCTCTTTGAACCTGCAGTGCGACCCTGCGGAGGGTACGTTGAAAGTAAGAATCGGAGGACTTGAAGTCCCCGGAATTAAACTCGACGGAAAAGTTCTGAAATTCAGCTACCCGCTAGTTGAAGGAACCCAAATCGACTTGATGTACGACTGTAAAGATTAAGAATCTCATTCCCGCCTTTGCTAAGGATCCGGCGAAGGCTTTTTCTATTGCGCTGACTTTCCTAAAAGAGAATTTACGTAGGCAATTGAATCTTTGTTATACCAATCAATCGTTCCTACGATCTTCTTAACAAGCTTCTGGTCTTTACCCAAAACCATCGACTCCGGAAGACGAGCCACCTGGAACTGCTTCATCAAGCTACGGTCTTGATCCCAAACGATTTTGATGTTTTCGCCTTTCATCTCGGGGAAAGACTTCATAAAGACATCGATATCTTCGCGCAGGCTATCGCCGGAAATCGCGATCAGCTGTACATCGCCTTTAAATTCTTTCACTAATTTGATAAGCGACGGAACTTCCTCAATACAAGGCCCACACCAAGAAGCCCAGAAGTTCAAAATAACGATTTTACCTTCCATGGACTTTAACTCAAAACTTTGTCCTGCCAGATCTTTCGCTTCGAAGTTAGGCACGCCTTCTTTTTCCATACGCTCTAAAGCAGAATAGTTGTTCGCGCCCGTCTCTTCCACACGAGAACCCATCCAATGATTAAATCCCCACACTCCTAAAACAGCGAAGATAACAACGACGATAATAGCTTTAAGATGTTGTTTCATAGGAACTCCTTACGTGCAGATAGCACGTAAACTGTAGGTCAATCTTGTGAGGAGAGCAATCAATGAGCTCCGCAATACCCGGCTTGCGACAAAAGGTTGCACTGCCAACTAGCCTCGTGGAGCATCCAAAATCTCCATGACCTGAACTCCATCACCCGGAAAAATCGCAAAGTGAGGGTGATCCAAAAACATCTGAGCCGCCTTTTCAAGAGACTCGGCCTTCACAACGATAAAGTTTCCTTGAAGCGCAGGGATATCTTGGACACCTTGAGTATCCACTAGCTTCGTATTCCCCAAAGGCCCACCTTCATAGACGACAGCGCTTTTATACCTCACCGCCCACTGCTCGCGCGCGACGGTCCCCTTTTCCATACGATCTGCCTGCTCTTCAGGACTTAACGTTTTCCACGCTTCATGAGCCTTACTATTCTCAGCACAAGTGAAAATCGCCAAAAAATTCTTCATACAAGCTCCAAGAGTTATTCTTATATCTGGTCAAGTGGTCGCAGTTTTTGAAAACAGATGGGATGCGAGGGTTCAAGCCCCGTTACTCACCCCAATTTAATGTAACAGCTAATCCAGGAGACTGCCTCCAAAGAAGTTCACATCGCGAGTCGCCTAGTAAAGCACAAACGAATATTACGTAAATGAATGTGAAGGATAAAAAGGACTAGGCACAAAAAGAAAAAGGCCCTGATTTCTCAGAGCCTTTTTTGAAAACTTATTTTTGAGATTCAAAATTAAGCGCGAGCTGCTGCTCTGTCTTTCTTTTGAGCCTTTTTAACAGATTTCTTTTTAGCCGCTACTTGTTTAGTAGTTGCCTTCTTAGCTGCAGAAGCTTTTTTAGCTACTGCTTTTGGTTCTGCTTTAGTCGCTTTCGCGTCTTCTTTAGCAGCGCCTTTAGCTTCGAAATCGTAGTCTACGAACTCAAGGAAAGCCATCTCTGCAGTGTCACCAGGACGACGACCAATTTTGATGATACGAGTGTAACCACCTGGGCGTGTCTTGAAACGTGGAGCTAGATCAGTAACGATCGAGTTAACAGCTTCTTTGTTAGGGTAGCGAGACATCAACAAACGAGTTGTTGCCAAGTCACCTTTTTTACCAAGAGTGATAGCTCTTTCAACGTGACGACGTACTTCTTTAGCACGGTCAACAGTTGTAGTGATACGGCCGTGCTCGATAAGAGAAGTTACAAGACCTCTCAACAAAGCTTTTCTTGGGCCAGATTTACGATCGAAATGTTTTACTCTTCTTCTGTGTGAACTCATTTTGTTCTCCGTTTGAACGGGCTGACCGTATTAGGTATCAGCACGATAGAACCCCGAAGGGTCACTTTTAAGGGCTCCTTGCCCCGCAACCCCCGCAAGGGTCACTTGTCCAGAACACCATCATTGGCAATTCTTAAAAAAACGATGGGAGTTCTACCTAAGCAGAACTCCCTTTAAATCTTACTGAGGAGTCTCTCTCTTTTGAGGAGGTTGACTTGGATCCCAACCCGGAGGTGGCCAGCCTTCGATTTTCATACCGAGGCCAAGACCCATCTCGCCCAAGATCTCTTTGATCTCGTTAAGAGACTTACGTCCGAAGTTTTTAGTTTTAAGCATCTCTGCTTCAGAACGAACAACCAACTCACCGATGTAACGGATGTTAGCGTTTTTCAAGCAGTTAGCTGAACGTACAGACAACTCTAGATCGTCTACAGAGCGGAACAAATTCTCATTCAATGAAGGAGAACCCATTTCGCGAGCTTCTTCAGCTGGCTCCATAGTTTCGTCGAAAGTAAGGAAGATTTGAAGTTGTTCTTTCATGATTTTAGATGAAAGGGCAACTGCCTCTTCTGGTTTCAAAGAACCATCTGTCCATACTTCAAGTGTCAAAGCATCGTAGTCAGTTCTTTGACCAACGCGTGCATTTGATACGTTGTAATTTACTTTTCTAATCGGGCTGTAAAGAGCGTCTACGCCGATGAAACCTACTGGAAGGTCAGTTTCTCTGTTTTCAACAGGAACATAACCACGACCGAAACTTACAACGATTTCCGCGTTGAAGTTTGCGTTTCCACCCAAAGTAGCGATGTGAAGATCTGGGTTCAAAACTTCGATCTTATCAGAAACTTGGATATCGCCAGCAGTTACTTTGCCTGGACCTTTTTTAGAGATCTTCAAAGTAACAGAATCAGAAGTGTATTGTTTAAAACGCACTTCTTTAAGGTTCAAGATAATGTCAGTAACATCTTCAAGAACATCAGGAATCGTAGTGAACTCGTGCAATACGCCTTCAAACTTAACAGCCGTAATTGCAGAACCCATCATAGAACTCAAAAGAATTCTTCTTAGGGAGTTACCAAGAGTAACCCCGAAACCTCTTTCGAGGGGACGGATAATGAATTTAGCGTAGTCATCACGAAGAGTATCACGATCAACCTCAAATCCCTTTGGTTTGATCATCTCTCTCCAGAACTTATAATAGTGCTCTTGCATGCTTCCCCCGAGAGGTAAAATTATCTTGAGTAGTATTCAACGATCATGTTTTCTTCAGTAGCAACTGTTACGTCTTCGCGAGTTGGAAGATCTTTAACAGTACCAGTGAATTTAGCATGATCAGCTTCAAGCCATGCTGGAACAGATCTACGAGCAACTGATTGAATAGCGCCCAAGATTTTGCCCATTTCGCGGCTTGATTCCGCAACCGTAATAACGTCACCTTTATTTACGATGATGCTTGGAATGTTAGCTCTCTTACCATTCAACAAGAAATGGTTGTGTTTAACAAGCTGCCTTGCTTCACGACGAGAGTTTGCATATCCCAAAGCATATACAACGTTATCAAGTCTTGTCTCGAGGAATTTAAGAAGCGCAGTGCCCGTCAATTCTTTTGAACGGCTGGCTTCTGTAACATATTTCACAAATTGTTTCTCAGAAACACCGTAGTATCTCTTAGTTTTTTGTTTTTCACGCAATTGAAGTGCAAATTCAGAGAACTTCAAACGAGATTGACCGTGTTGTCCTGGAGGATAAGGTCTTCTTTCGAAAGAACACTTATCAGTGTAACAACGGTCACCCTTCAAGAAAAGTTTCACGTTTTCGCGACGGCAAAGCTTACAAACGCTTTCGTTAATGCAGCTCACGATATACTCCTATTAAATTCTTCTACGCTTAGGCGGACGGCAACCGTTATGTGGAACAGGAGTGATATCTTTAAGAGTCAAGATTCTCATACCTGTAGCAGCAAGTGCACGGATTGCAGGTTCACGACCAGCGCCTGGTCCTTTAAGATAAACGTCCACAGATCTCATGCCTGCTTCCATAGCTTTTTTTGCAGCGTCTTCTGCCGCGGACTGTGCTGCATAAGGAGTGCCTTTACGGCTTCCTTTGAAACCAAGGTGTCCAGCAGAGGACCAAGACACCGTAGCTCCGTTCGGATCAGTCATCGTAACGATAACGTTACCGAAGCCAGCTTGGATATAGCAGTTCCCTTGAGGAACGTTTCTTTTAACTTTTTTCTTAGCAACTTTTTTATTGTCAGTAGTGTTCATGTGCTAGCTACTCCCTAGACTGCTTTTTTCTTATTCGCTACTGTCTTCTTAGGACCTTTACGAGTACGAGCGTTAGAACGAGTGTTCTGACCACGTACAGGCAAGCCCTTACGATGACGGATACCGCGGAAGCAGTTCAAGTCCATAAGACGTTTAATAGAAAGGCCAACTTCACGACGCAAATCACCTTCTACTTTGAAGCTTTGCTCGATGATGCCACGGATTTTAGCGATATGCTCGTCCGTTAGTCCCTCAGTTCTTAGATCGTGAGGAATACCAACTTGCTTACAGATCATAGCCGCACGAGGACGACCGATGCCGTAGATGTAAGTCAAAGCAATTTCAACTCGTTTATTTCTAGGTAAGTCGACACCAAGTAAACGTGCCATGTTTAACCCTGCCTTTGCTTATGTTTAGGGTTTTCGCAAATAACACGAATAACGCCTTTTCGTTTGATAACTTTACATTTATTACAGATTTTCTTAACTGATGGTCTTACTTTCATACTGTCTTCCCATACTTCGTTCCGCTTCAGAAAAAGAAGCGAAAATATCAGCAAAAACACGAATGCGGTCCGGCACGCTAACACCGAAAAACATTAAAGTCTAGAGATAAAAATAATACAGCCGTCTTATTTTATTATTTTTTCGATCTCTTTATAGACTTCTTCGGAGTCTCTATTACCGTCCACTTCTACGTATTTGCCTGCTTTTTTATAAAACTCTTTTAAAGGGCTTGTTTGTTCTTGGTAGGTTTTAAGCCGAGTCTCGATAACCTCTGCCTTGTCATCATTCCTTTGAATGACTTCACCGCCGCAAACATCACATTTGCCTTCCGTCTTGGTAGGCTTGCTGACTATGTGGTAGACAGATCCGCAATTTTTACAGACCCGTCTTCCAGTCAATCGATCCATCAAAATACTCATCGGAACTTCGAGAAAAATTGCTTTTCCGATGGAGAGATTCATTTTTACTAACAACTCATCCAAAGCCTGAGCTTGCACTGCAGTTCTTGGGAATCCGTCGAGGATAAAGTTCTTAGTTCCTTTTTGAAGAACTTCTTCAACCATGCCGATCACGATACTGTCCGGCACTAGCTGACCCTTATCCATATATTCTTGGGCTTTTTTACCAAGATCTGTTTGCCCCTTAATAGCCGCTCTGAACAGGTCGCCGGTGCTGATTTGCGTCATTCCCAAGCGTTTAATCAAGAGTTCAGATTGAGTACCTTTTCCGGCCCCAGGGGCACCAAACAGGATCACGTTCATTAGAACTGAACCCTTCTGCTGCGAATTTTAGCTCCCTTAAGGAAGCCCTCATATTTTTGAGTAATCATATGAGATTGAATTTGCTGAGCAGTATCTAACGCCACACCCACTAGGATCAAAAGGCTTGTTCCACCGAATTGGAATGGAACGTTGAACTGAGTCGCCATGATGCCTGGTAGGATACAGATCGTACAAAGATAGATACAACCCAACACGTTTACGCGCTCAAGAACTCTTTGGATGTAGTCAGCAGTTGTTTTACCTGCGCGAACGCCAGGGATGAAACCACCGTACTTCTTAAGGTTGTCAGCAACGTCGTTCGGATTGAAGACGATCTCTGTATAGAAGAACGAGAAGAAAATAATCAAAGCCACGAACATGATATTGAAGATCGTGCCCGATGGGTTCAAAGAATCTTGCAAAGACTTCAACCAAGGAGTGTTCACGAACTGCGCCATAGTCGCAGGGAACATCAACAAGGAGCTTGCGAAGATTGGTGGGATAACCCCAGAGAAATTGATTTTAATAGGCAAGTGGCTTGTCGGAGTTTGCATAGATTGCATTCCGCCGCCGCCTTGTCTTTGAGAGTACTGAACCGTGATACGACGTTGTGCCACTTCCATGTAAATAACCGCTGCAATAATAGCGACCATGAAAAGCACTAGCAACAATGCTAGGACAAAACGCATTTCACCTGTACGAACTAGTTCCCAAAGCTGTTGAGCACCACCAGGGATCGCTGCTGCGATACCAGTGAAGATGATTAAAGAAGAACCGTTACCGATACCTCTTTCAGTGATTTGCTCACCCAACCACATGATGAAGCAAGTACCTGCTGTCAACGTGATGATTGTCATGATTTGGAATGGAAGGAACGCCACTTCAGGTGCGATCACTAATGGACGACCATCTGGGCTTGTAGAATTCATCAACCAGCTGCTGATACCGTAACCTTGAACAACCGCCAAAGCTACAGTCGCATAACGAGTGTATTGGTTGATTTTACGACGTCCCTGCTCCCCTTCTTTCTTCAAAGATTCCAAGTATGGAATCGCTGAAGTTAGAAGTTGGAAAATGATGGAAGCAGAGATGTACGGCATGATACCCAATGCAAAAATACTGAATTGGGAGAGAGCACCACCCGTGAAGGTGTTGAATAACCCAAAGATTCCGCGGCTTTGTGCTTGGAAGAACGACAATACAGCTGTTCCATCAACTCCAGGAGTCGGAACGTGTACGCCAATTCTGTAAATAGCCAACATTGCCAATGTGAACAAGATGCGTTTACGAAGATCAGAATTCTTTGCGATGCTCTCAATTGCAGACACTACTTAATTACCTCGACTTTGCCGCCAGCAGCTTCAATAGCTTTCTTAGCGCTTTCTGAAAATTTATGAGCCTTAACAGTCAAAGCTGCTTTTAGCTCACCATTTCCCAAAATCTTAACCGCGCCGCCATTGATTAGGCCAGCTTGGTGAAGAGTTTCAGGAGTTACCTCTCCAGAAAATTTAGCAAGTTGTGATAAATTAACAATCTCAAATTTGTTAGCAAACGCGACGTTGCTAAAACCAAACTTAGGCAAACGACGGTGCAAAGGAGTTTGACCACCCTCGAAACCACGGCGAACACGTCCGCCAGTACGAGCTAGTTGACCTTTGTGACCTTTTGTCGCAGTGCCACCCATACCAGAACCGATACCACGACCGATTCTTTTTGGGCTGTGCTTAGATCCCGCTTTGGGAGCAAGTGTTTTAAGCAAGCTCATGGATTACCCCTTAACTACAACATCTACTAGATGTTGTACTTTCATAATATTGCCGCGAGCCGCTGGAGAGTCTTTCACTTCAGAAGTAGAATGACGCTTCTTAAGCCCCAAGCATTTAACTGCATCTTTTTGGTCTTGAGTGCAGCCGATCAATGATCTTTTCAATGTAAGAACAAATGTTTTTGCCATTTTATGCCACCGTTCCGATTAAAGCTGTTTCAACTGCTTTAAGCCGTCGATTGTTGCTCTTACTGCATTGTGAGGGTTACGAGTACCAACACATTTAGTAAGAATGTCTTTTACGCCAACAGACTCAAGAACTGCACGCACCGCGCCACCCGCGATCACACCAGTACCAGGAGCAGCAGGTTTCATAATAACCTTCGCTGCGCCGAACTTGCCGATCACTTCGTGAGGGATTGTGCGACCTTCTTTAAGAGCTACGGATTTAGCAGATTTTTTTGCAGATCTGCTAGCTTTACCGATAGCCTCAGGTACTTCGCCTGCTTTACCAGAACCGAAGCCTACGTCTCCAGCCTTGTTTCCAACTACTACTAGAGCTGCGAAAGAGAAGCGACGACCACCCTTAACAACTTTCGTTACACGGTTGATCGCAACTACACGCTCTTCTAATTCAGCTGCTTGAGCTTGAACTTTCTCCACACATCACTCCTTAGAAATTAAGGCCGCCCTCACGAGCGCCTTCTGCTAGAGATTTAACACGGCCATGGTACAAGTAACCGTTACGGTCGAAAACGACGTTCTTGATGTTTTTCGTAGCAGCTGCTTTAGCCACTTCGTTACCAACAAGTTTCGCCATATCGATACCAGACTTGTCATCTTTACCAAGAGAAGAAACCGCAACAAGAGTTGTACCGTCAACGTCATTGATGATTTGAGCGTACATGTGCTTACCGCTACGGAATACGCAAAGACGTGGTCTTTCCGCAGTTCCGTTTACAGTTTTACGGATTCTGATCTTCTTTTTGAGGCGATTTGCTTTTCTGTCACTTGTATGTTTGCTTACTTTAATTTTCATACATTACCTCAATTATTTACCAGCCGACTTACCAGCTTTACGTCTGATATGCTCACCAGCATAACGAACACCTTTTGCCAAGTATGGCTCAGGCGGACGGAAAGAACGGATTTTAGCTGCCACTTGACCAACCAACTCTTTGCTTGGGCCAGTGATTGTAAGGTTCGTTTGCTTATCAACCTTGATTTCGATTCCTTCAGGGATATCGAAGATCACAGGGTGAGAGAAACCCAAAGAAAGTTCCAACTTCTTACCAGATACGTTTGCACGATATCCGACACCGTGAAGTTCAAGACCTCTTGAGAAACCTTTAGTTACGCCAGTTACTGCATTTTGAATAAGCGCTCTGTAAAGACCGTGCAATGCGCGGCTTTCTTTAGAGTCGTCTTTGCGAACCAAAACAACTTTACCGCCTTCTACTTTCGCAGAAACAGCTGATTGCATGCCGATTTTCAAAGAAGACTTCGCACCTTTAACGACAACTTCGTTAGCAGGTGTTACGCTTACTTGTACTGTGTTATCAAAAATAACGGGTGCTTTACCAATACGAGACATAATTCACCTACCAAAGTGTCGCAAGCAATTCACCACCGAGTTTTGCCTCAGTAGCTTGCTTACCGCTCATGATTCCTTTGCTAGTGCTGATGATGGACATACCCATACCAGAACGAACTGTCGGAATCTTGTCAGATTTAACATAAACTCTACGACCTGGACGAGATACGCGGTCGATAGAATTGATCACGTGGTTTCCAGCTTCGTCGTATTTCAAGTAAACACGCATAATGCCTTGTTTGCTGTCTTTAGCGACTTTGAAGCTTCTGATCAAACCTTCGTTAACGAGGATTTGAGCAATACCCGCTCTTACTTTTGAAGCAGGAAGATCCACTTTTTCGTGTTTCGCTGCTCCAGCATTTCTAATCATTGTAAGGAACTGAGAGATTGTATCCATAGTGATCCTCTTACCAACTTGCTTTCGTTACGCCAGGCAATTTACCGTCAAGAGCCAATTGTCTGAAAGCGATACGAGACAAACCGAATTTGCGGTAGTTACCACGAGGGCGACCCGTCAATTCACAGCGAGTGATAACGCGGTTTGGATTTGTATCACGACGAAGAGCTTGAAGCTTTTTACGAGCTCCATCTCTTTCTTCGTCAGAAAGCTTCATGTCGACAGCTTTCTCTCTAAGCTCTTTTCTATATTGAGCGTATCTTTTAGAAAGTTCTTTTCTTTTATTATTTTTTTCAATGCTTGCTTTACGAGCCAAGTTACACCCCTCTTACTTTCTGAAGGGCATGCCAAGTGCTTCAAGAAGCGCTCTGCCCTCAGCGTCGTTTTTAGCAGTTGTACAAATAGTGATGTTCATACCGCGAGTTTTATCAACTTTATCGTAGTTGATCTCAGGGAACACGATTTGCTCTTTCAAACCCATGTTGTAGTTACCACGGCCGTCGAAACCTTTATTTGGCAAACCGCGGAAGTCTCTTACGCGAGGAAGTGCCAAGGTGTTCAAACGATCCATGAAAGACCACATTTTTTCTCTTCTCAAAGTCACGCGAACACCCAATGGGATGCCAGCACGCAATTTGAAGTTAGAGATAGCTTTTTTAGCTTTAGTGATAACAGCTTTTTGACCAGTGATCGCAGTGATCTCGTCAACAACAGTGTTCAAAATTTTTGGATTTTGAACTGCTTCGCTCAAGCACACGCTTAGAGTGATTTTCTCTAAACGAGGAACTTGCATCACGTTTTTAGCACCCAATTGTTTTTGAAGAGCGGGAGCGATCTCTTTTCTGTATTTTGTATGTAAGCGATTCATCTCATCACCCCTTATAGAACTTCCGGAGCCAAAGATACGATCTTAACGAACGACTTAGCTCTCAATTCTCTGGCAACTGGGCCAAAGATACGTGTTCCAATTGGTTCCTTAGAAGCGTTGATAAGAACTGCAGAGTTATCATCAAAACGGATATAAGATCCGTCTGGACGACGAAGTTTTTGCACTGTTCTTACAACAACTGCTTTAGCAACATCACCTTTTTTAACTTTAGCGTTTGGCAAAGCTTCTTTGATAGAAACAACGATAACATCACCGATAGATGCTACACGGCGTTTTGAACCACCAAGAACCTTTACGCACATAACTTCTTTAGCGCCAGAGTTGTCAGCTACATTTAGTCTAGTTTGCATTTGAATCATGACAACTCCCCTTACGCCTTAGCCGTTTCAACAACTTCAGCCAAAGTCCAACGCTTAGTTTTGCTAAGAGGACGAGTTTCACGGATCTTAACGATGTCACCAGTTTTAGCTTGGTTCTTTTCGTCATGAGCCTTGAAAACAGATGTCTTCTTAACGTACTTACCGTACTTTGGATGTTTCACCATGCGGTAGATGAGGACAGAGATAGTTTTATCCATCTTGTCACTGATAACTTCACCTACGACTTCAATTTTACGTCCTCTAGTATTAGTTTCAGTCATTCTCTACCTCTATCTCGCCACTTTTTTAACAATCGCTGTATTGATTTTAGCGATGTTGCGGCGAAGATTACGAATTTCAATTGGGTTTGAAAGTTGACCAATTGAATTCTTGATACGTGCTTGGAACAACTCTTCAGAAAGAGCTGCTCTTTTCTTCTTCAATTCAGTTACAGAAAGATCTTGAATCTCAACGAACTTCATAAAACTACTCCCTCACCAAGAAACGAGTTTTGAAAGGAAGTTTGTGAGCTGCGCGTTCGAAAGCTTCTTTAGCTTGTTCACGAGTCACACCGTTCATTTCGAAAAGAACTTTTCCAGGAAGAACGCGTGCTACCCACAACTCCGGATTACCTTTACCGCTACCCATACGAGTTTCAGCAGGTTTCTTAGTTACTGGGATGTTCGGGAACACACGGCACCAGATTTTACCACCACGTTTTACTGAACGTGAGATAGCAATACGACCAGCTTCCAACTGACGAGCTGTCAGACGGCCTTCCTCGATAGCTTGAAGACCGTAGTCTCCGAAATCAAGGTTAGAACCTCTGTAAGCAAAACCAGTTGCGCGGCCTACAAATTGTTTACGCCATTTTACTCTTTTAGGACTTAACACGACCTGCCTCCTCAACTTCGCGAGCAGATAAGATATCGCCTTTATAGATCCATACTTTCATGCCGATGATTCCGTATGCAGTCAAAGCTTCAGCAGTACCGTAGTCGATATCTGCACGCAATGTATGAAGAGGAACACTCTTCTCATTGTACCACTCTGAACGAGCAATTTCGGCTCCATCAAGACGTCCTGAAACACGGATCTTGATACCTCTCACGCCGCCTTTGATAGCAGCTGCAATAGCTTTTTTAAGTGCTCTTCTCCAAGAGATACGTTTCTCAAGTTGTTGAGCAATACTCTCAGCGACGAGCTGAGCATCGAGGTCTGGCTTGCGCACTTCTTGGATGCTCAAGAAAACTTCGTTGGGTGTAAGTTTTTGAACTTCCGCTTTAAGTGAATCAATACCAGTACCTTTTTTACCAATTACAACACCTGGACGAGCAGTAGAGATGATGATTTTAATCTTCTTCGCTGCACGTTCCATTTCAATTTTCGCTACACCCGCGTGCTTAAGCTTATTTTTCAAATACTTTCTTAAGCGGATGTCTTCGTGGAGATTTTCAAAATATTGGTTACCCTTCGCATACCAGCGAGAGTCCCACGTTCTGATAACACCAACTCTTAGACCAATTGGATTAACCTTTTGTCCCACGACTATTTCTCCTCGAGTACTACGTTAATGTGGCTGGTCTTCTTGCGAACTCCGAAAGCACGCCCTTGAGCGCGAGGACGGAATCTTTTAAGAACAGGGCCTTGATCAACCCAGATAGCTTTAACATAAAGATTATCAACATCCATAACCTTTTTGTATTCTGCGTTAGCAACCGCAGATTCGATTAGCTTTTTTACCATACCAGCAGTTTTCTTATTCAAGAAAGTGAGAGTTTTTACTGCTTCGTTCACGTCTTTACCGCGAACTAGGTCAACAACCAATCTTGCTTTCTGAGCGCCTACTCTTGCATATTTCAAGCTTGCTTTAACTTCCATAATCAACCTCTATTACTTCTTCGCAGCAGCAGGAGCAGCTGCTTTCTTCTCGGCGTGACCTTGGAAAGTTCTTGTTGGAGCAAACTCACCGAGTTTGTGACCAATCATGTTCTCAGTGATGTAAACTGGAACGAACTTTCTTCCGTTATGAACCGCAAAAGTCAGTCCAATTGTCTCTGGAAGAATTGTTGAGCGGCGAGACCAAGTTTTAATAACTTTTTTATCATTTTTTTCGATCGCAGTGTCGATCTTCTTTTGAAGATGCAAATCGACGAATGGACCTTTTTTAATCGAGCGTGCCACCTTTTACTCCTACTTACGTCTCTTGATAATTGAAGAGTTGGTTCTCTTGTTATTTCTCGTTTTGTAACCCTTACAAGGTTGACCCCAAGGAGTTACCGGGTGATGCCCTTTACCAACACCCTCACCACCACCCAATGGATGGTCGACAGGGTTCATGTGCATACCACGAACTGAAGGACGGATACCTCTCCAACGAGAGCGACCTGCTTTACCAAGATTGATGTTTTCGTTGTCAGTGTTACCAACTTGACCGATTGAAGCTTTGCACACAGACAAGATTTGCTTCAATTCGCCAGACGGCATACGTACTTGGCAGTATTGTTCACCTTTACCAGCCAAAGTTGCTGTAGCACCCGCGCCACGGCAAACTTGACCACCTTTACCCGGACGCATTTCGATGTTGTGGATCACAGTACCAACTGGGATCGCAGCCAAAGAAAGGCAGTTACCTGGTTTGATGTCGGCTTTATCAGAAGAAAGAACTGTATCACCTACGTTCAATCCAACTGGAGCGATGATGTACGCTTTCGCGCCATCTACGTAAGAGATAAGAGCGATACGGCAAGTTCTGTTTGGATCGTACTCGATCGCAACAACTTTTGCTGGAACGTCTACTTTAGTTCTTTTGAAATCAACCAAACGGTATTTTCTTTTATGACCGCCACCTTGGTGACGGATAGTGATTTGACCGTGGTTGTTACGAGCAGCTTTATTATGTAGAGGTTCAACTAGAGATTTCTCTGGAGTTGTTTTCGTGATTTCTTTGAAATCGAAACCAGTCATTCCTCTGCGACCATGAGAGCGTGGGGCAAATGTTTTAATACCCATCTTTATACTCCCTCAAAAAGAGCGATCTTCTCACCTTCAACAAGCTTAACGTAAGCTTTTTTCCAGTAAGGGACCTTTGTTAATCCGAATTTAGTGTACTTCGAGTGACCGCGGCAAACGCTAGTTCTAACGCTGTCTACTTTCACTTTGAAGTTCTTTTCTACCGCAGCTTTGATGTCAGTCTTAGTAGACTTAAGATCTACTTCGAACACATACACGCCAGCAGCGTTGTGATATGTATTTTTCTCTGTGATAAGAGGAGCTTTAATTACTTGTTTCATTACGCTTTCTCCAATGAGCAACGATCTACGATTTTTGCTACAGAGTCTTTAGTGATCACTGCTGCATCGTATTTCAATAGATCGAATACGTTCAAACCTTCAACTGGGAAGTATTTGAAAGATTGTAAGTTTTTAGAAGCGCGACCGAACTTTTCGTTCACAGCAGCGTCAACCAAAACAGCTTTTGTTAGACCGAAAGCTTTCAAACGTTTGTTAAGCTCAGCAGTTTTACCTTCAGATTGCATGCTGTCCACGATGAACAACTTGCCTTCTTTTTGAAGGTGAGAAAGTGCCATGCTCAAACCTAAACGACGAACTTTTTTAGGTAGAACGAAAGCGTAGCTACGAGGTTGTGGACCGAACATAGTACCACCACCAGGCATCAAAGGAGAACGTGAAGAACCTTGACGAGCTCCACCAGTACCTTTTTGTTTGAATGGCTTTTTACCGCCACCAGACACAAGACCTTTTGTTTTAGTCATGTGTGTACCTTGACGACGAGCCGCCAATTGCCATTGAACTACAGTGTGAAGAACTTCCTTTTTAACAGGAGCTTCGAACACGTCAGCAGCCAATTCAACTGATCCAACTTTTTCTTTTTTCCAGTTTAATACGTTTACTGTTGCCATACTATTCTCTCACCAACTTAACTAAAGTGTTTCTGGCACCAGGAACAGGACCCTTAACCATAAGAACGTTTTCGTCCGCTAGAACTTGAACGATCTCAACATTTTTTACAGTCACTGTTTCGTTACCCAAATGACCAGGGAATTTTTTACCAGGCATTACACGACCCGGCCATGTTCTGTTACCAGAAGAACCCGGACGACGGTGGAATTTAGAACCGTGGGCACCAGGACCACCGGCGAAGTTCCAACGCTTCATAACACCAGCGAAACCTTTACCTTTAGATTTAGAAGTGATTTTTACGAAATCACCTTTAACCAATGAGTCGATAGAGATTTGCGCACCAACAGTCACGCCATCAGGGATTGATTGGCGGATTTCTTTTACGAATTGCGCGCCATTTTCAAAACCAGATTTAGCCAAGTGACCTTTTTCTGCTTTGTTTGAATTTTTAGCTTTTTTAGGATGGCAAGCTACTTGAATAGCTTCGTAGCCATCAGCTTCGTTAGTTTTGATTTGAGAAACAAACCAAGGCTCATAACGAAGAACTGTTACAGGAACTGCCTCACCATTTTCATTGTAAATGGTAGCCATACCTTCTTTGAATGCGAACAGGCCGTTCAGCTTCAGGCCTTGCTCGTTTGAATTTGTAGTTTGTGTAGTTTCGCTCACTGTTTACTCCTAGATTGCTGAAAGTTTGATTTCAACATCAACGCCAGCTGAGAGGTCGAGTTTCATGAGCTGATCGACAGTCTGCTGAGTGGGTTCTAAAATATCGAGCATACGCTTGTGTGTTCTCACTTCGAATTGCTCACGAGATTTTTTATCTACGTGAGGAGAACGCAACACTGTGTAGCGGTTGATACGAGTTGGAAGAGGGATTGGACCCGCAACCTTCGCACCAGTACGACGTGCTGTTTCGACGATTTCTTTCGTCGATTGATCAAGCAATTTATGATCGAATGCCTTCAATCTGATTCTAATCTTCTGACTTTGCATATGGACACTCTTCTTCTTTTTAAAGTATCGTAATTACTAGCAAATTAACTAAAATGCGCTTTAACCCCATCGAAAACTTGTCCCGAATTAGCCCTTGCGGCCTGCGATTTCACTCACGCGGGAGGTTTTTTGTAAGTTGTAGACGCTATGAGTGCGCGAGTATGCGCACTGTAAAACCCTTTGTCAAAGGGAAATTATTAATTTTTTAATATCTTCCCATTTTGTGGAGAATTTCGGTTTTTGCCTTGGCTGGAACCACGGCATATTCCAAAAATTCCATACTGAAACTTGCTCTTCCCTGACTCAGACTGCGCACATTGGTCGCATAACCGAATAGGTTCGCTAATGGGGCTTCCGCAGAAATCACCTGACCGCCACCGACTTTGGCGTTCATCGTGAGAATTTTTCCACGGCGGGAATTTAAATCCCCCACCACATTGCCGACGAATTCATCGGGACAAGTGACTTCTAACTTAAAGATGGGCTCTAGAAGTTCAACAGTCGCACTTTTCACGGCATCACGGAAAGCCAGGGAAGTAGCCGCTTTAAAGGCCATTTCACTGGAAGCCTCGGGACGCACTTCTACTGAATTTAAAGTCCCCTTAATACCGATCATAGAATAACTCGCAAGAGGGCCTACTTCGGCAGCCTCTTTAAAGCCGTTCTCGACTGCTTTTAAGAAAGGAGCTGTAAATTCTTTAGACACAGAAACTTTGGATACGAATTGAATGCCGTCATGTTGAGAGATCGGCTCAATCGTCAAAGAAACTTTCGCATACTGCTGCTCACCCGCCACTTCACGTTCGTAAACGTGTTCAACCGTAGCTGAAGATGAGATGCCTTCGCGATAAGACACCTGAGGGTTACCCACGTTGGCCTGAACTTTATGCTCGCGCAAAAGACGGTCAACAAGGATCTCTAAGTGAAGTTCTCCCATCCCCGACAAAAGAATTTGACCTGTTTCCGGGTCATTTCTTAGACGGCAGGAAGGATCTTCTTTACCCAATTTTTCCAAGCCCTGAAGCATTTTTTCCTGGTCGGCTGAAGACTTCGCTTCGATCGCCACAGAAATAACAGGTTCAGGGAAAGTGATCGTTTCTAGAACGACAGCGTGAGACGTCTCGCAAAGAGTGTCCCCGGTCGCAGTGAACTTAAGACCAACAACCGCGCCGATATCGCCGGCTTTCAAGCTTGTGATCTCTTCACGAGAGTTCGCGTGCATCTTAACTAATTTTTGGATGCGTTCTTTTTTCTCTGTGCGCGGATTGAAAAGTTGGTCGCCCACTTTCACTTCGCCAGAGTACACGCGGATGTAAGTCAAAGTTCCAGCAAATGGATCATTGGCAATTTTGAAAGCCAACGCTGCGACATTCGCATCGAAGTCTGTCTTACATACAATTTCTTTTTCTGGTTTTTGTGGATCATGACCTACGATATCTGGCACTTCAATAGGAGAAGGCAAATAGTCGATCACACCATCAAGCAAAGGTTGCACACCTTTGTTTTTGAAAGCCGCCCCACAGAATACTGGGAAAGCTTTAAGTTCGAGAGTTCCTTTACGAAGAGCGCGCTTCAATTCAGCCACAGTCACTTCTTCGCCATTCAGATACTTCTCTAAAAGTTCGTCTTCAAACTCAACGATCTTTTCAATGACTTCTGTACGGAAGCGAGTGACTTCTTCCTTCATGTCATTGGGAACATCGGTAATTTCGAAATGGTCACCCATTCCTGATTGGTCCCACATGTAAGCGCGATTTTCTAACAAATCGACAACACCGCGAAAGGTGTCTTCCATACCGATAGGAACTTGAACAGGGATTGGGTTCGCATTGAGCTTGTCTTTGATTGTCCCGTAAGACATCACAAAGTCAGCACCCACACGGTCCATTTTATTAACGAAACAGATTCTTGGAACTTTATATTTGTCGGCTTGTTTCCAAACGGTTTCAGACTGAGGCTCAACACCGTTCACACCGTCGAATACCGCAATCGCGCCATCGAGGACGCGCAAAGAACGCTCCACTTCAATAGTGAAATCCACGTGCCCCGGAGTATCGATGATGTTGATTCTATGATCTTTCCAGAACGCCATGGTCGCGGCAGAAGTGATTGTGATACCACGTTCTTGCTCTTGAACCATCCAGTCCATGGTAGCATCGCCATCATGAACTTCGCCGATTTTATGACTTTTACCTGTGTAGTAAAGAATGCGTTCGGTAGTGGTCGTCTTACCGGCATCAATGTGAGCCATGATGCCGATATTACGAGTATACTTGAGATCAGCTACAACTTTAGGATCTTTAGCTGACATGTAAACAGATTACCAATTGTAGTGAGAGAAAGCCTTATTCGCTTCAGCCATACGGTGAACGTCGTCTTTCTTCTTAATAGAGTTACCTCTATTGTTGTAAGCATCAACGAATTCGCCAGCCAAGCGCTTAGCCATATCTTTTTCACCGCGTTCGCGAGAGTACTCAACTAACCATCTCATTGCTAGTGCCAAACGACGAGAAGGACGTACGTCTACAGGAACTTGGTAAGTCGCTCCACCAACACGGCGAGAACGAACTTCGATAGAAGGCTTTACGTTTTCAAGAGCTTTTTTGAAGATGTTCATTGGCTCTTCGCCTTGAATTTTGCCTTCAAGCTCTTTCAATGCTCCGTAAAAAAGCTTCTGTGCAGTAGCTTTTTTACCTTGGATCATCATTTTGTTAACGAATTTAGCAATTACTAGATCCTTGAAAACTGGATCTGGAATAACTTCTCTTTTAAAGGTCTTTTTACGACGTGACATTTCTCAATCCTTATTTCTTAGGTCTCTTAGTACCGTATTTAGAGCGAGAACGCAGACGACCGTTCACACCTTGAAGATCCAATACACCGCGTACGATATGGTAACGAACGCCCGGCAAGTCCTTCACACGACCACCACGGATCAAGACAACGCTATGCTCTTGAAGGTTGTGACCGATACCTGGGATGTAAGAGATAACTTCGAAACCATTAGAAAGACGGACTTTTGCTACTTTACGAAGAGCAGAGTTCGGCTTCTTTGGAGTCGTAGTATAAACACGTGTACAAACGCCACGACGTTGAGGACATGAAACCAACGCAGGTGACTTTGTTTGGTTCTTTTGAACTTTACGCTCACTTTTGATGAGCTGGTTAATAGTAGGCACTTTAAAACCCCTTAAACGATTTTTCAATACTCCGACGAGTCGGAGTGCAGATCTAATCCAAGACGCTGGAACTTACATTGCCAAAAGCGCCCTGGTCAAGACTTTGTTGTTATTTTTATAGTCCAAAAAGTGGTGTGAGCTCCGCTTTTTGATCTTTTTACACTTTGCCCCAGGAGCCGACCTAAATCGGCGCCCAGGTTTCTTTAGTTACTACCCTTGGTGAGGCTGAGCTGACGCCGTCATTCCTGGCAATGCCACGAATGATGTATCGTCGTCTTCGGCTACAGACACTTTCCAACGTTTGTATGAAGTCAAACCTGTTCCCGCTGGGATCAAGCGACCCATAATGATGTTCTCTTTCAGGCCACGCAAATGGTCTGTGCGAGAATTGATCGCTGCTTCCGTAAGAACTTTTGTTGTCTCTTGGAAGGACGCCGCTGAAATCCAGCTGTCAGTGCTCAAAGAAACTTTCGTGATACCTAGAAGAAGCGGGCTGCTAGTAGCAGGTTGTCCGCCTTCACGGTTGATACGACTGTTTTCTTCGTCGAAAGCATATCTTTCAACTTGTTCACCCGCCAAGAAACGGCTGTCACCAGCGTCTCTGATTTCTACTTTACGTAGCATTTGGCGAACGATCACTTCGATGTGCTTATCGTTGATACCAACCCCTTGAAGTCTGTAAACTTCTTGGATTTCATTCACAAGGTATGCTGATAGAGCTTTCGCACCTAGAACCGCCAGAATGTCATGAGGATTTGTTGGACCATCCATCAACGCCTCACCGGCTCTTACGTACTCACCTTCTCTTACAGCAACGTGCTTACCTTTAGGGATGAGATATTCTTTTTGCTCACCCACTTCAGGAGTTACGATCACACGTTGTTTACCTTTAACGTCTTTACCGAATGTCACATAACCATCGATCTCAGAGATGATAGCTGCTTCCTTCGGTTTACGAGCTTCAAACAATTCAGCAACGCGCGGTAGACCGCCCGTGATATCCTTCGTTTTCGAAGTCTCACGATGCATCTTCGCGATAACGTCACCGGCATGAACTTCCTGCTGGTCAGAAGCCAGAAGTTGCGCACCCACTGGGATCAAGTATCTCGCAGGGATGTCACGGCCAGGAAGATTCAATGTCTTACCATTGCCATCAACTAGGAATACAGTCGGCTTAATGTCAGAAGACTTCGACTCTGTGATAACTTTGGTCGCGAAACCAGTTACCGCATCGACTTGCTCCTGCATTGTCGAACCTTCTTCAATGTCGTGGTATTGGATCTTCGCAGAAACTTCCGCGATGATCGGATTCGAATATGGATCCCACTCAGCAACAGTTTGACCTTTAGTCACTTTGTCGCCTTCTTTGAAGTTAAGTACCGCACCGTAAACAAGTTTGAAGTTTTCACGTTCACGGCCTGTTTCGTCGATCACAAGGGCAGAACCGTTACGATTCATCACAGTCAACTTACCGTTACGGTTTGTTACTGCGTGAACGTTTTCAAATTTAATAACACCGTCATGGCGAGTTGTATGAACAGATTGCTCAACCGCACGAGAAGCCGCACCACCTAAGTGGAACGTTCTCATCGTCAACTGAGTACCTGGCTCACCGATTGATTGTGCTGCAATGATACCCACTGTTTCACCAAGGTTCACAGTGTTACCGCGAGACAAGTCACGGCCGTAACATTTCACGCACACGCCACGAGTAGATTCACACACTAGAGCAGAACGGATTTCAACTTTGTCGATACCAAGCTCTTCTACGCGCTTAACATCAGACTCAGTGATTTCGTGTCCTGCTTTCAAGATCACATTGTTCGTCATTGGATCAACAACGTCTTTAAGAGTTGTTCTTCCCAAGATACGATCGCCGATATTTTGGATGATCTCACCAGCTTCGTAAACCGGAGTGATTTCCAAACCATCTGTAGTACCGCAATCCACTTCTGACACAACAACGTCTTGAGCCACGTCAACCAAACGACGAGTCAAGTAACCAGAGTTCGCTGTTTTCAATGCGGTATCGGCCAAACCTTTACGCGCACCGTGCGTAGAAATGAAGTACTGGATAACTGTCAAACCTTCACGGAAGTTCGCAGTGATAGGAGTTTCGATGATCTCACCTGAAGGTTTCGCCATCAAACCACGCATACCACCCAACTGACGGATCTGAGCTGCGGAACCACGGGCTCCGGAGTCAGCCATGATGTAGATCGGGTTGAATGAAGGTCCTACGATTTCTTTACCATCAACATGGAAAGTTTGTTTTTCAATCGCGTTCATACCTTCTTTGGCGATCTTATCACCAGTTTGAGCCCAGATATCCACCACTTTATTGTAGCGCTCACCATCTGTGATCAAACCTTCGTCGTACTGCTGTTGGATCTCTGTCACTTGTTTCTCTGCATCAGCAATCAAAGTTGCTTTTGCTGCAGGGATCACCATGTCGTCGATACCGATCGACATACCCGCTGCTGTAGAATATTTGAAACCAAGTTCCATGATTTTATCAGCCAAGATACAAGTCGCTTTTGCACCGGCAAGACGGAATGTCTTATCGATCAAAGCAGCGATTTGTTTCTTATTCATTGTCACGTTCACTTCGTTGAACGGAACTTCTTTTGGTACGATGTCAGACAAGATAGAACGACCTACTGAAGTCTCTTGAACTTTACCGTTCAAACGAACTTTACAAGCCGCTTGCAAGTCAACAAGTCCAGTTTCGTAAGCGTAAAGAGCCTCTTGAACGCTGGCGAAAATTTTGCCAGTTCCTTTTGCTCCAGGACGGATACGAGTCAACCAGTACAAGCCCAACACGATATCTTGTGAAGGGTTGATGATTGGCTTACCAGATGCCGGAGAAAGGATGTTGTTCGTAGACATCATCAATACGCGAGCTTCAACTTGAGATTCCACAGAAAGTGGAACGTGAACCGCCATTTGGTCACCGTCGAAGTCGGCATTGAACGCCGTACACACTAGAGGATGCAATTGGATTGCTTTACCTTCGTGAAGTACTGGTTCGAAAGCTTGGATACCAAGTCTGTGAAGAGTTGGCGCACGGTTCAGAAGAACTGGATGTTCTTTAACCACGTCAGCCAAAATATCCCAAACTTCTACAGTTTCTTGGTCTACAAGGCGTTTTGCTTGCTTAATAGTTGTCGCCAAACCTTTTTCTTCAAGTTTGTTGTAAACAAACGGTTTGAAAAGTTCCAAAGCCATCTTCTTAGGAAGACCGCATTGGTGAAGTTTCAAAGTTGGGCCTACAACGATAACGGAACGACCCGAGTAGTCGACACGTTTACCCAAAAGGTTTTGACGGAAACGACCTTGCTTACCTTTCAACATATCAGAAAGAGAGCGAAGAGGACGTTTGTTAGGACCAGTGAAAGTCTTACCGCGACGGCCGTTGTCCAACAACGCATCAACCGCTTCTTGCAACATACGTTTTTCGTTGCGGATGATGATGTCTGGAGCATTTAGCTCCTGAAGACGTTTCAAACGGTTGTTACGGTTGATAACACGACGGTAAAGATCATTCAGATCTGAAGTCGCGAAACGACCACCATCAAGTGGTACCAACGGACGAAGATCAGGAGGAAGAACAGGAAGTGCTTCCAACATCATCCACTCTGGCTTGTTGATAGAGCCTTTGAAAGCTTCAACAACGCGCAGACGTTTCGTCAATTTTTTGATTTGCGCTTCTGATTTCGTGTCTTTCACTTCCATACGAAGTTTACGAGACAAGTACTCAGGGTCGATTTTGCGTAGCAATTCACGAACAGCTTCACCGCCCATGCCTGCTTTAAAGCTTGGACCGAACTCATTAAGAGCTGCTTGGTAAGCTTCTTCAGTCAAAATCTGACCTTCTTCCAATGTTGTTTCCATTGGATCGATAACTACGTGAGCTTCACAGTAAAGAACCTTTTCAACGTCTTTCAAAGAAAGATTCAAAAGGTTACCGATACGAGAAGGCAATGAACGCAAGAACCAGATGTGTGCCACTGGAGTTGCTAATTCAATGTGGCCCAAACGCTCACGACGAACTTTAGTTTGTGTTACTTCAACGCCGCACTTTTCACAGACGACGCCACGGTACTTCATACGTTTATACTTACCGCACAAGCACTCGTAATCCTTAATAGGACCGAAGATTTTCGCACAGAACAAACCATCACGCTCTGGTTTGAATGTACGATAGTTGATAGTTTCAGGCTTCTTAACTTCACCAAATGACCAATCACGAATCATTTCCGGTGACGCCAACGATACTCGTACGGCGTCAAACGAAAGTGGATCTTTTGGTTTATCGAAAAAATTCAACAAGTCTCTCAAAGAACACCCCTGTTGTTAAAATATTAATTAGTGTTGCTCTGGCTCAGTTGGAGCCGGAACAATTGCCTCTTCACCCTCGATAACGTCATCAGTCAACTCATCGTCTGAGTCGCTAAGGATGTCGGACTCCATCAACTCAACATTCAATGCAAGAGACTGAAGCTCTTTCACTAGAACGTTGAACGATTCAGGAAGACCTGGTTCAAGGATGTTTTCACCTTTCACGATGCTTTCATACATACGAGTTCTACCTGCCACGTCGTCAGACTTAACAGTTAAGAATTCTTGTAGTGAGTAAGCAGCACCGTAAGCCTCGATCGCCCAAACTTCCATCTCCCCTAGACGTTGACCACCGAACTGAGCTTTACCACCCAGAGGTTGTTGCGAAACAAGAGAGTAAGGTCCGATAGAACGAGCGTGGATCTTCTCTTCCACGAGATGGTGAAGTTTCAACATGTACATGATACCCACAGTAACTGGGTTCGTGAACGGCTCACCTGTACGACCGTCAAAGAGGATCGATTTACCAGATGTTGGAACTTGCGCTTTTTCTAGCAAGCCTTTTACGTCAGATTCACGAGCACCGTCGAAGACTGGCGTACCCACGTGGATACCGTTCTTCATGCGAGTGACCATAGATTTCAATGATCCATCATCTGCTTTATCAAGTTTTGCAGAGATGTCGCTATCACTGAAGATATCTTTCATGTCTTTACGGGCATTTTCAGCGTTCCACTTTTCAAGGTGGGCACCTAATTGTTTACCCAAATTGTGCGCAGCCCAACCCAAGTGAACCTCAAGGATCTGACCGATGTTCATACGAGAAGGAACGCCCAGTGGGTTTAGAACCATGTCAACAGGTGTACCGTCAGCTAGGTATGGCATGTCTTCCGCAGGCAATACTTTAGAAACGACACCCTTATTTCCGTGGCGGCCGGCGAATTTGTCACCGACTTGCATTTTACGTTTAATAGCGACGTAAACTTTAACCATCTTGATCACGCCAGGAGGCAATTCGTCACCTTTGCGTAGACGATCAATTTTCTCGTTGAAGACCAATTTAACAGCGTCAAGTTGGTTACGAGCATTGTCGATGATCTTGTTCACTTGGAACTCAAGATCTTGTTCAAGAGGGATATAGTTTAACAATTCAAATGGAACTGTCTCTAGGTCCGCTTCCGTGATGATTTGACCTTTATTAAGAAGCTTTTGGCTTCCGTCTTCGTTCAATAGAACGCCCGTTGTTGTTTTACCAACAAGGATGTCACGAAGTTTAGAGATCGCGTTATTTTTGATAACGTTTTGCTCTACAGCCAAGTCTTTCTCAAGTTTGCGTTTTTTCTCTTCGATGATTGAAGACAAACGCTCATCGCGGTCTGCGCCTTCACGAGAGTAAACTTGAGCGTCGATCACTGTACCGTAAACGCCTGATGGCGCACGAAGTGATGTATCACGAACGTCACCCGCTTTTTCACCGAAGATCGCTCTCAAAAGCTTTTCTTCAGGAGAAAGCTGAGTTTCACCTTTTGGAGTTACTTTACCAACGAGGATGAAGCCTGGACGAACTTCCGCACCGATGCGGATGATACCAGAGCTATCAAGGTCTTTAAGAGCCTCTTCACCGACGTTAGCGATATCGCGAGTGATCTCTTCCTTACCAAGTTTTGTATCACGAGCCACACACTCGAACTCTTCGATGTGGATGGAAGTGTAAACGTCGTCTTTCAACAAACGCTCAGAAATAAGGATGGAGTCCTCGAAGTTGTAACCTTGCCAAGGAGTGAACGCTACTAGGATGTTTTGTCCAAGAGCCAATTCACCAAGCTCTGTAGAAGGACCGTCAGCGATGATGTCGCCTTTAGAAACCTTGTCACCTACAGTAACGATTGGTTTTTGGTTAAAGCATGTATTTTGGTTCGTACGTTGGTACTTAGTTAGGTTGTAGATGTCTACGTTCGCACCCAACTCGCCACCTTTTGCAAAACGGCGAACTACGATACGAGATGCATCGACTTCTTCAACGATACCGTCGTTTTGAGCAACAACAGATGTACCAGAGTCACGAGCTACCAAACGCTCTACGCCTGTACCAACAAGTGGTGCGCGAGAACGTAACAATGGAACCGCTTGACGTTGCATGTTCGATCCCATCAACGCACGGTTGGCGTCGTCATGCTCAAGGAATGGGATCAAAGAAGCCGCGATAGATACTAGTTGCGATGGAGAAACGTCCATCAAAGCAACTTTGTCTTTATCAACGATTTCGTACTCACCGTCACGACGAGTGATCGTCGTCGCAGTTTGGATAGCTTTATTACCAGCTTCATCACGAGCCGCAGGAGCAATGTAGTGACCTGCTTCTTCCAAAGCTGACAAGTAGTTGATGTCTTTAGAAATAGAACCTTGCTCAACCTTACGGTACGGAGTCTCGATGAAACCGTAGTTGTTGATACGAGCATAAGTCGCCAAAGACGCGATCAAACCGATGTTTGGACCCTCTGGAGTCTCGATCGGGCAGATACGACCGTAGTGCGTAGGATGTACGTCACGTACTTCGAAACCGGCACGGTCACGAGTCAAACCACCAGGGCCGAGAGCTGACAAACGACGTTTGTGAGTGATCTCTGACAATGGATTTGTTTGGTCCATGAACTGAGACAATTGAGAAGAACCGAAGAATTCTTTAACAACCGCGTTCACTGGTTTCGCGTTGACTAGATCGTGAGGCATCATTGTCTCAACATCTTGAAGAGACATACGTTCACGGATCGCGCGCTCCATACGAACTAGACCGATACGGTATTGGTTCTCAAGCAACTCACCTACAGAACGAACACGACGGTTACCCAAGTGATCGATATCGTCGATAACACCGCGACCGTTTTTAAGGTCGATCAGAGTTTTGATAGTGCTCAAGATATCTTTATGAGTCAGTGTTCTGTGTGAAGGTGGGCACTCGTCCATAGAGATGCCGAATCTGTGGTTGATCTTGATACGACCAACTTCAGAAAGATCATAAGTCTCTGGATCGAAGAACAAACGACCGAAGAATGTCGTAGCTGCTTCCAAAGTTGGAGGCTCACCAGGACGAAGGCGTTTGTAGATCTCAACCAAAGATTCATCTTTGTTAGAAACTTTATCAACTAGCAACGTGTTGCGAAGGTAAGGACCTACAGTCAAACCGTCGAAGAAGATCATGAAGAAACGATCAATTCCAGACTCGATAGAACGCTTGATGATTGCAGAGTTCAATTCTGCATTGGCATCAGCGATGATCTCACCTGTTGACTCGTCAATAAGTGGTTTCGCCAATACTTTTCCGTCAAGGTCTTCAGGCTGAACTTCAAGCTCAGTGATGTTAAGATCTTTGATTTTCTTAACGATCGCGCGAGTGATACGACGACCTGCTTTAACAAGCGCCTCGCCTGATTTTGGATCGATAACGTCTGTCAATGCTCTTTGACCCGACATGCGTTCGATATCAAGTTTACGATAAAGCTTTCCAGATTTTACGTAAACTTCGTCTAGGTCGTAGAAGTACTCAAGAAGTTGCTCAGTGTTGTAACCAAGAGCCTTCAAAAGAATTGTCACAGGGAATTTACGACGGCGGTCGATACGTACGTGGATAAGATCTTTTTGATCGAATTCAGCATCCAACCAAGAACCACGGTAAGGAATCACACGTGCAGAGTAAATCAATTTACCAGAAGCATTGTTCTTACCACCATCGTGGTCGAAGAATACGCCCGGAGAACGGTGCAACTGAGAAACAACAACGCGCTCAGTACCGTTGATGATGAAAGAACCGTTGGCAGTCATCAATGGGATTTCGCCCAAGTAAACTTCTTGTTCTTTCACGTCGCGGATGCTGCGTGCTTCAGTTTCTTCGTCAACGTCGAAAACGATCAAACGAAGAGTCACCTTGATTGGAGCAGCGAAAGTCATACCACGTTGACGGCACTCGTCCACGTCGTACTTAGCTGGCTCTAGAGTGTATGATACAAACTCAAGGCTTGCTGTGTTGTTGAAATCTGTAATTGGGAATACAGACTTGAAAACGCCATTGAGACCCGCATCGCCACGGCGATCTGGATCCATATCTTTTTGAATGAAAGCTTCGTAAGAAGATTTCTGCAATTCAATCAGATTTGGGATATCAATGACCTGCTTGTTTTTTGCAAAAGACTTTCTAACTCGGATGTTAGAAGCTGTAACTGGAGTTCTTTCCAATTTACTCTCCTGATCTGTTTGCACTCCGGCAGGGCCGGAGTAGAAAATCGGACATTCGCTTCGGGGGGAATTATCCAAGGCCCACATTAAATCTTTAGATAAGCATCTCAACCTACCTGAAGTTTTAAGGAAATCAAGTGATTATAATACTTTCCGCCTGGTTTAGGAGGGGCTCTTCGAGGGGCTTAGAAACCTAAAATTTGATGAATTATTTAGAAGGTGTGCGGCCCTCAAAAAGGAAGGACCTTACCTTAAGAGTTCTCTTTTTGATGAAGACTTCAAAACGAAGATCAAGCAGCCTTCTCAAGAATCATCGCGTTGCGTTAGTTGATTGAAATATAAAGGAATTTTAAGCTTCAAGAAAGAATTCCGATGGAGCTGTGCCTTCGTCATTAAAGAACTGCGACCGTTTTAAAAAGGGCTTTCCTGAACCGCATGGATTGACTCTCAGTCTATTTGCGCATCGCAGCCATGCCTCCTCTGAGCGACATTCGTATTTAAACCTTTTCCTTTTTTCAATCGAAGAACCGGGAAGTGCTTGAAAAATACGCAGGCCAAACAACCTTTTCCTAGTTTTGCAAACGACCTTCTTGATTTCGCGGTCGTTTTAAAACTCCTAAGTGACCTTTGTAATCCTCCCATCCCACTTTTGAAAAACCCCTGATTTGTTAGGCTTTCAGCAAACAAGGAGATGCCTATGAAAGCATTGGTCCCTTTTTTGGCGATGATAGCCACGAGCTTCGGCGCTTATGCCGGCCCCAGCGATCTGTCTGCCTATTTTTCGAAAGACTTTCTAATTAAGAAGGCGGACACCGGCTGCATGCCGAAAGGAATGAAGGCCGATAAAACCGGAGACTTCCTCTACGTCGCGGAAATGTGTGGAAAAATAGATCCCGCGAAAAACAAACGAGTGCCCACCGCCTCCGTTTTTGATCTGAAAAAGCAAACCTTAGTAAAAACACTGGTGACGCCCGCGGGACCTACGGACGGCATTTTTGCGAATACCGAAGTCGATATTTCTATAGATGGGAAGTTTGCTTTTATTTCTCGCGCTGAGGGAGGAAAAACGGCCGAGGTCTTTAAAAACGGTGGTCTTTTGAGTGTCGTGAATACAGAAACTCAAAACATCGTGAAGTACATTCCCACAAAAGGTGAAGGCTCTAAGATCATCGCCTCACGCCCGCTCGTCGCCGAAAGACCATTGGAACAAATTCTTTATGTCGCCAATTATTTTTCTGACGACATCAGTGTGATTGATGTTACGAATCTTAAAGATGACGGCAATTTGGATGGCAGCCGTCACCTTGTGAAAAAAATCCGTTTGCAGACGCGTTTTACAAATCCTTCGATCAAAAAATATCTGATCGCTCCCCGCGGAATTACTTTTACGCCTGACGGGAAATACGCATTAATTCTAGCCACCGAAACCGGCAGTCTTATCATTGTCGATGCTTTGAACCATCAGCAGATCGCGGAAATTTCTCCGATTGAAGATTCCACTGCGGGCCGACCACTAAATTTACGTCATGTGGTTGTTACTAAGAATGGACGCCTGGCTTACTTCAGTCATATGCGCGGCAACGCCGTTTCAAGGATTGATATGGAAAAACTGATGGAGGAAATCGCAAAGGTCGCCACCACATCAATGACTCCCGTATTGCCCTCAAGTGTATGGAACAAACTTTTTGTTCCCTTCAATACTCCGAAAGGACTTAAAAAGATTTTGATACTTGAAGATTACCCGTTAGATCATCCTAACTTCCCCGGCAAAAAATGGGACCTCGCGCACCCCAACACCATCGTTTTAGATCCTTTGGAAAATCGTTACCTTTTTGTTTCATCGCGAACTACGAGTTATAAAGATGACGACAAGGTCGATCCGCGAATTAAAGGAAAAATTGATATTATCGACACGAGAAACGGAAAGACCGTTTTCACTTTAGTCGGAGGTGCCCAGCCAACGGCGTTGGAGGTTTCACCTGATGGTTCAACCCTAATCTCAGCGGGCTTGAAAGATGATAAAGTTTATTTCTACGACATTAGCAAGATTATTTCTTTGTACCAGCGGTGGTAGCCGAGAGCCCTTTTCAACAAAGGCTCTTGAATATATTTCTGAAGAGTCACTGAAACTCTTTCGTAAATAATTGAAGTCGAGACTCCTCCTTGCGATACCTAGGGAGGAGTCATCATCGAAATTATTTATCTACTCCCGCAGCTGCCAAAATAGCATTCACAACACGAAGAGGTTGCGATTGCATAATGACGTGGCTTCCAGGATAAGCCGTCGTCGTTGCTCCGATTTTGGAGGCCATGGCTTTTTGAAGGGCCGGCTGAATCATATGGTCTGTTTCAGCGACGACGTACCAAGAAGGTTTAGTTTTCCAAGAGGCGATTGTCGCCTTTTCCGCGAACGAAGTGGCCGCCGTCGGAATCTGCGTTGCAAACATCAGGGACGTTGTTTTGCGTGGAAGATCTTGAGCGAAATATTTTTTCATCCCCATCTCCGTCAAAGTTCCATATCCGAAAGAATCGATCACCAATTGGCCAAAACCGGGAGATGCTGGATAATCCTTCGTCAAATCTAAAACAGACTGCCCTTCAGAAGGAGCAAAGGCCGCTACATATACCAGAGCATGAACATTCGGCTTACTGCCTGCTTGCGTAATGACGAATCCTCCCCAGGAATGTCCTACTAGAACCACGGGGCCTTTCACATTTGCTAAAGCTCGCTCCGTCGCAGCGACGTCATCAGCAAACGACGTTAACGGATTTTGAACGGCAACGACTTTAAATCCCCGCTCTTGCAGCATGGTGGTGACACGACTCCACGAGGCTGTGGCATCGGCAAAAGCTCCGTGAACTAAAACGATGGTATGATCTGTGGGAACCAAGGCTTGAGCCCACGGAACCAACAGAAAAGATAAAATAAAAATACTTAAAATATTTCGCATAGGATGCTCCTTTTTTTCAGAAAAGTAGAGCATCATGCGGTATCGGCCTCAATCACGACGCCTAAGATACACAAAGTTCTATTTGAAAATTCACGGACTACTTAAATGGGATTAGAACAGATACTGCAAGGAAAGGCCGGAAGAGATGTAGTACTGAAGGTCGCGATTGTTATTATTGAAAATAGCAATTACGCCGTTATCAAAGATGCGGATGCGATATGAGATACCAATGCGACTTCGCATAAACGTATACGTAGTTCCAAACTCAGCCCCGTAGCGAAGCGCCGTAAAGTCATAATAATCAGGGTAGGGATACTTGTCTGGCGACTCTAGAAAGTATTTGTCAGAATTAAGGGCGTAAACCAAGAAGAATCCAAATTGCAAAGGCCTCCAGACATCTTCGCGCACGGGAGTATTCCATCGCGAATAACGATAGACCAGATTCGCCTGATAAAAAACCTCGTCATCAATCGGATAACCCCCCAAAGAAAGATCGACCGCGTGTTCAGGCTCAAACTCGTAACTGGCCCCTGCTGCGACAGTTCCCATGAATCCTGCGCGCTCAACCACGGCACGCCAGTCATCGGCGTGCGCTGACGACACAAAAAGAAACAGGAATGCTATCGCTAAGGCTTGATAGTTAAGCATGTGTTCCCCATTGTATCCATACGTGTGACACAAAATTGATTTCCTTGAACTGTGATACTTAACCAGTGAGTCCCCTCTTCACCGGCCACTCGCCCACATTGCATCATGATAGTGTCGTGATCAGTGGAAAGATCATAGACGTGATTATGTCCGTTATAGATGACCTTTACTCTGGGATGCTCTATCACGTAACCCAATGTCGCCGCGACATCGTCAAAGTAGCGATCTGTATCGCGCAACTGCACATGCGAAAAGATCATGATGTTTTTCGCCGTTTCATCGACGCGCGCCTTCAGCCAATCCGGATCGAACTCTTTAGGATTTTCAAGATTGTTCGAATTAAAGAAGATGAAACGATAGTTGTCGGATTCGAAATAGAAATTCGAAGGCCCAAAGGCCTTGCGATAAAGTTCGGGTCCCGCTCCGATCGAGTCGTGATTACCAACCGCATTGATGACCAGTTGTCGAAGGGGATTGATCGCTTCGATAAACTCGTCATATTCGAGATTGTATGCAGAGTTCGTGAAATCCCCCAACCCCGCGACGAAGTCAAACTTTTCGGCTTGATTCATTTGAAACACCATTTTATCGGTGGCCTTATAGTTTTGATGAGGGTCAGAAAATACAGCAATGCGGATCACGCCATCGCTTTCAGGGTTCCCCACTTTATCTAAAGAAAGCTTATTCAAATTTCGTTCAGGCCGTAACAAATTGTCAGAGAAAGGAGAATCTACAAAGGGAGCGCAAGAACTCGTAAATACAAATGCAATGATATAAAAAAGGAGCCTGATCATAGTTTAAACTCCACACCCAAGCGACCATAAAAATCATTGTCTATCTGAGTGACGTTGGAATTTGGATGATAGATTCTTTCAGATTCATAAAGTCGTCTGTCGACGGCGGCGCCTAGAGCGAAGGTCACTCCCGTTTTTGCAGTCACGAATTTTTTGAAAGCGGCTTCCGCGAAGATCTCTTGATAATACAGACGATCTTCATCATCGGCGCGAGAGTCATACATGTAAGAACGAACCGTCAAACCCACTCTGCCGTCGAAAACAAATTCGTCTTGAAGAAATTTTCGCGCCCAGTAGTTGATTCCAAATGGGGTAATTCCAAAACTATGCAGCCAATTCACGTCAGCTCCCCATTCAATACGGAAGAAAGGAAAACCGACGGTGGTTCTTACATTTTCACTAAGATTATAAATGACCCCAAAGTACGGAAAGGGTTTTCCATCGTGAATACCGCGATTGTCAGACTGGTTGATCGCAAAAATCCAGTGGTAGTCTTCTGCGGGTGCCGTTTGATAGGCAATAGTTCCATCAAAATAATCGTTGCGCGGCTCTCCCCAGGGAACGTCACTGGCTGTCGCATAAGATGCGAAAAAGCCCAAGCGTCCGCCATTTGAAAACTCCCGGCGCGCACCGAAGCCAGCGCCCTGGTTTTGCAAAGAATTGGCAATGAAGACTTCCTGCTCTCCTAAGGTAAACTGAGTGCGCCCTAAACTTAAGCTTTCTGAAAAGACGTTCGCAGAAGCGCTCCAGGTTTCAGATTTATAAAGAGGAATGCGAATATCGGTGTCAAAGATACGAACCGGAGAATCTTTGTAAGTATAAGGAGAGGTCCACAGATCCGAACGAAAGCTAAAGAGCATTTGCAGATTTTGTTCTTCAATTGTGGGAATGGTCCCTAACGGTACAGAGAAGGCCCGAGGGACTTGTAGAATAACAAACGCAAAAAAGAAAAGATGAATGAAGTAAATCACCATCTATTTGTAGGCCCTGTTAAAACTTCCGTCAACTTCTGCACAAAGTTATCAAAAGCAGTATCGGGGCCCGAATTATTTTATCTACGTATGCACTGTCAATTTTCACTTTTTAAAGGGATTGAAGAGATAAAGCCAACTTTGTCCCTTCTTTTTCATCCCTTTTTCGATCACAGCGACCTGATCTTCGTAAATTTTGTCAGCATCTTCAGGCAAAACAAAGTCATCCCAACTAAAATAAATTTCCGGCCAATCCCGGCCCTCTACCACTTCGTTAAGATGCCCTTTCAGATGTTCTTTTACGAACTCAACTTCCGTACGCCAGTTTTTTTGCCAACTTTTCTCTTCAGTAATTTTTCGCAATTGTGCAACTTCCCATTTCGCTTGTAATACTTTATCTAAATACATTTCAAAGAAAAAGTATTTAGGGACGTGACTGCGCAAAGAAGGATTTGTGTTATCGAAGGATACGCTACAGTGATAAGCAGGATAATTGATATAGATTTCCATCCTGATGTCAGACCCAGGACGAGCCAATTTCCAAGTCCATTCATCATTATTATAGGAACGTAAAGCAGCTTCCTGTTGCCACACTGGAGTATATTTAACCTCGAGAATATTGAATCCAAAGTCACGGGCAAACTGTTGAATATACATCTCTACACTCTTATCTGGATACTTTGGATTCATCATAATTTGTTCTCCTCTTCAAAAATTTTCAAAACCTCGTCATCATAGAACCGGCTGCGTTCTTTAATATTTTTTGGATTTCCGATATCAATGATGGTTATTTGTCCCGACTGAATTCTATCCACCCATTCCATATTTTCTTTATATATTTCGTAGCTCGGAATTTTATCATAAGGCACTCGACCCGACTTAGTTCCTTTAATGAAAGCATTAGATGATGATTTAGTAGGCTCAAAGACTACCGTCTTTACTCCAGCCACTTCCAGACGGCCAGCCGCATCTCTAACCGAACTCATATCTCGTCCAATCACTGCAACTTCTGAGATGTCTTTCCCCTCTTTGAAGCGCGCCACCTTCATTCCGCCGAGAATATCAGATACATGTTCGTACTGACTGAAGGCACTTTTAACGGTAACTTTCGTGAATGGATTGCGAGCTACTATTTTAATTCCAGCGATCGCAAGACCCGCGACCCCAGGCATGGCAACACCGGCCGCCGCTAAAACTCTTTCTGTTTGAGAGAGCTCTCTGCCATCGACGATGCTCTTTCCGGTGATGAACTCGTAAACATCCTTTCCCCAACCCAGAGGGGAAATACCAATACCAATGTCAGCGATAGTTTTTACGATTTCTAATGATGCTTGTTGAAATACGTGCGCCTGCTCTTCAGCGTGGCCAGTGTATGCACGTTCTGCTTTCTCAAGAAAATACTTCGCCTCATTCAAAACTTTGATTTTGCCCGCGTCATTTTGATAAGCCACTCGGGCGGTCGCAATAGAAGTTTTTATTGAGAGTTGTTTTTCCGTGAACTGAGCTAAATCCCAGTAATATCCGGCATGAGCTCCATCTTCGTAATCGATGTAGTCGGGATAGTTCCACCAATCAGGCCGATAACCGAAATCTGCACAGTCAAAAACAGGGGCGCAATCTTTGATACCTTCAAGTGGTAAAAAAGATTTACCGTCCACTGATTTTACAAAAAGAGTTTCATCCAGCCTTTCATAAAGATTTTTGTGGCCGAACGCTCCGGGATAATAGACTGTCCCGTTTGAATCTTTGGCGAATATGACTCCGTCTCCACGATCAGAGTCTTGGCGCGCAATCACGTGGCGTTCTATTCGAGGTACCGAGTTCGAGTTGCTAGAACCTCTATCTTCGGAAGCACTATCTAGATCACGATTGTCTTCTTTACCCTCATGCCCAGTATCAGAATTATCATGATGATGATCATCATAATCAGGACCATCATCGTCGTAGTCGCCATATCCGCCGTCACGATCGTCATCTCTTTCATCGCACCCTGAACCTACGCAGTCTCCGTCGATGTGACCCTCATAAGCATCTTCACCTGGAGTAATGACAAAAGGTTCATCATCAAAAATTTCGATGCGCCCGTCATCGTCATGATCGTGACCATCATTTTCGTCATAAGCATAAGCACTCGGTAAGAACGATGTATGCAGAACCAACAAAATGGCTAAAATATTCTTAGATTTCCAACGATCTAAAAGCCCGAACATTATAAGCTCCTCCGCTTTCGGAGGAGCTATAAAGCAAAGAGAAAACCCACTAAAAACACCTTAAAAAGGGCTTTATTTGAAGATGAAGAACACCAATTCCGCCGAATCGGACGGTGTCCGAGACTAGGGAATAAAGAGAGGAAGCCAGTTTTCTATTATTTAAAAAGGATCAGGTACCTTTTGGGAGGCTTCGAGAATAGCAAATCATTCAATCAATCGCGCGAAAGCGCTGATTCGATAAATAAAAAGTACGTCGTTAAGAAGTTTGATTTTCGATGAGGATCAACGCCTTGATACCGGGTTGGTTTTTTCTTTCATTTTAGCATGGAGCCTTGGATTGGAAGGGTGAGGTGTTTTAGAAAATTCAGACCTCCGGCCCCGCAGGATGCGGTATTCAAGGCCGGCGAGCGCCGGAAGCGCGCGTCTGAATTTTCTAAAACACCTCACCCTTCCACTCCAAGGCGGCCCCGCTACGAACGAAAGACAAAAAAAAAGCCCCGTGTTTCCACGAGGCTTTCGATTCTTCGCAAGAAGAGCAAAAACTACTTAACAGTAACTTTCGCGCCTGCAGCTTCAAGAGCTTTCTTGATTTTTTCTGCGTCTTCTTTAGTAGCGCCTTCTTTAACAGCTTTGTTACCAGCTTCAACAAGGGCTTTTGCTTCAGCAAGACCAAGACCAGTCAAGCCACGAACTTCTTTAATAACGTTGATTTTGTTGGCGCCAGCGTCAACAAGGATAACGTCAAAAGCAGTTTTTTCTTCAACAGCAGCAGCAGGGCCTGCGCCAGCAGCAGCTACAGGAGCAGCAGCAGAAACGCCCCATTTTTCTTCAAGCATTTTTACAAGTTCAGCGATCTCAAGAACAGTTTTTTGAGACAACGCATCAACTAATTGATCGTTAGTTAGAGACATTTTAAAATCCTCCAAAGGATATAAATTTATTGTTAATTCAAATATTCAGCGCCCAAACGTAACTATTACGCTTGTGGAGCTTCTTCAGTAGTAGCACCGCCACCAAGTTTCTCAGCGTAAGCATTTAAGCATCTAGCAAGTGCAGAACCTGCACCCAATAGCGTACCGAGGAACATAGCGCGAAGTTGGTCTTTGCCTGGAAGAGTCGCCAAGAATTTGATCTTAGCATCGTCCAACGCTTCACCGTCCATAACACCAGACTTGATCTGAAGAACTTCAACGTCCTTCGCGAATTCAGCCAATGTTTTTGCAGTAGCGTTCACTTCACCGTAAGAGAATACGATGGCGTTAGTACCTTTCATTGAATTAGCAAATGCCTTTTCAATAGCTGGGTGATCTTTGAACGCTCTTTTTGCAAGAGTGTTGCGGACAACCTTCATCTCTGATTCAGCAGCATTCAATTTTTTGCGCAAAGTAGTAACTTGCTCAACCTTGATGCCTTTGAAGTCAACGATGAAAGCTCCTTTAGCTTTTCCGAATTTCTCCGTGATTAGCTGAATCTCTTGCTCTTTATCTGCGCGAGTGATCATAAGTGAGCCTCCTTTCGTTAGATTCTTTCTACTCCAGTTTTGCTGAAGTAGGTTGTGCGATTCAGGTTGGTTTGGAGTCACCTAGAACTAGGAAACTTTTTGCCTTATCTCGGTAGGCCCCACACCGTCGTGGGATTACATCTACTAAAAGAAACCTACTGTCTCTGATCGCAATAAAAACTTAAGCTCCGATTTGCATCGGAGCTTTTAATTACATTTAAAATTATGCGTTAGTAGCAGTTAGAGCTGCTGCCGCATTTGGCTCAATCTTAACACCAGGGCCCATAGTTGAAGCTACGGAGATAGTTTTAAGATAGATACCTTTAGACGCTGCTGGTTTAGCTTTAACGATAGCACCCAACAAAGTTAGGAAGTTATCGCGAAGTTTAGCATCGCCCATAGATTTCTTACCGATACCAGCGTGAACGATACCTGCTTTATCAACGCGGAAATCAAGCTTACCTTTTTTCTCGGCAGCTACGGCTTCACCAACGTTCATAGTTACAGTACCGATTTTTGGATTCGGCATCAAACCACGAGGTCCCAAGATCTTAGCAACTTTAGAAACAGTCGCCATCATATCTGGAGTCGCGATACATTTGTCGAAATCCAACCAACCACCTTGAATTTTAGCTACAAGGTCGTCAGCACCAACGAAGTCAGCGCCAGCCGCTTTCGCTTCAGCCTCTTTAGGACCTTTTGCGAAAACAACAACTTTAACTTCTTTACCAAGACCGTGAGGCAAAGAGATCGCGCCACGAACTTGTTGGTCAGATTGCTTAGGGTCAATACCCAAGCGCAAAGCTACGTCGATAGATTCATCAAATTTAGCTGGAGCAGTCGCTACCACAAGTTTGAATGCTTCTTCAACAGAGTATTTTTTTTGAGAATCAACCTTCTTAGAGGCTGCTTCGAATTTTTTACCTGCCATACATCACCCCTATGCGATATCGATGCCCATGCTCTTAGCTGTACCAGCAACTTGTGACATTGCGGATTCAACTTTCAAGCAGTTCAAGTCAGGCAATTTCGTTGTAGCGATTTGCTTGATTTGATCGTTATTGATTTTGCCTACTTTGTCTTTTTGCGGTTGTTTGGAACCAGATTCCAATTTCAACGCCTTTTTGATCAAAGAAGACACCGGTGGTGTTTTCGTAATGAAAGTAAACGATCTGTCTTGGTAAACAGTGATGATGATAGGGATGATGCTATCACCCAACGCTTGTGTACGAGCGTTGAACTGCTTACAGAATTCCATGATGTTTACCCCGTGCTGTCCAAGTGCCGGTCCAACGGGAGGAGCTGGATTAGCTTTCCCTGCCGGTATTTGCAGCTTGATCATTCCTGTAACTTTTTTTGCCATGACCCACTCCTGCAAGAGGTTTGTTTAAGAGTGCCTCGACCAATTCGAAGCGACCCGTGCTTAAAGTGCTACCTATGTAGCGCTTAAATTATTGTTTTTCAACTTGAATGTAGTCCAATTCCACTGGAGTTGGTCTACCGAAGATGCTGACAAGGACTTTCAGCTTTCCTTTGTCCTCGTTCACTTCTTCTACAGAACCCTGGAAGTTGCTGAATGGACCGTCAATAACAGTCACATTCTCACCCACAGAGAACTTCACTTTCGGCTTCGGCTTTTCAGCCACGCCCGCCATTTGCTGCGTTACGCGAAGAACTTCAGCTTCCGGTACTTCTGGAGGACGAGTTTTAGTCCCACCCACGAAGCCGGTCACTTTAGACGAATTGCGTACTAAATGCCAAGTCTCATCATTCAAAAACATCTGAACGAAGATATAACCTGGGAAAAATTTACGCGATTTAGTTTGTTTTTGGCCTTTTACAAGCTCAACAACGCTTTCCGCTGGAATAAGGATTTCCCCGAAGAACTCTTCCATTTTATTGGATTTGATCTTTTCTTCGATCGCCTTTTTAGCGGTGTTTTCACAACTTGTTTGAACGTTAACGATATACCACTTTTTGTCCATGGTCCGTTCCTTACTTCATGAGGTAGTTGATAAAGAAGCCAGAAATCAAATCGAATGAGCTGATGATCACGCTAGAGATAAGAACCATCACCACACAAGCGATTGTCATGGCAGTCGTGTCTTTACGAGAAGGCCATACCACCTTACGAATTTCAGAGACAACTTCTTCACCCCAAGACATTACTTTTGGGTTGAATTGAAGGACTGCGAAGACAACCAAGCCCAAAGCCACAGGAACACCGTGACGAACAATGTCTGAGTCCGCAGCTCTTGCTACAACCCCGAACGCGCCCGCGAAAGCCTTGATGAGAAGAGATGTTGTCAAACCGACCAAGATAGCTGCGATGGCAAAGCTGATTGTCAAAATCTTAGAGTTGGCCTTTTCCATAGTTCCTCTTTGTTTGGATTTCAAAATTGGCAGGGGCGGAGGGATTCGAACCCACGACCTAACGATTTGGAGTCGTTCGCTCTACCACTGGAGCTACACCCCTGCGATCTTCTTGATGATAATTAACCAATCCCTTCGTTGCTCGGTCGTCGGCGTACTATCTGTACGCTCTCCTCGGTCGCGCCTCGGGCTTGATTAATTCTCATCAAGAATCTCCTTATTTAGGAGACACAAGTAGCAGTGCTATTGTTAGCATTGCCAAAAATACATCGACGAAGTCGATGTGCTACAAAACACCGCGGGGGACCCTTTTGTCAAGGAGTCCCCCAGGTGATTTTAATTTAGCCTATGCTGCGTTATCGTTATTCAACGATTTCAACAACTACGCCGGCGCCAACTGTACGGCCACCTTCGCGGATCGCGAAACGCAATTCTTTTTCCATTGCGATTGGAGCGATCAACTCAACAGCCAATTCAACGCGGTCACCAGGCATAACCATTTCAGTTCCAGCTTTCAAAGTACAAACACCAGTTACGTCTGTTGTACGGAAGTAGAACTGAGGACGGTAACCATTGAAGAATGGAGTGTGACGTCCGCCTTCTTCTTTAGTTAGGATGTACGCTTCAGCTTTGAATTTTTTGTGAGGTTTTACTGAACCTGGTTTAGCCAAAACTTGACCACGTTCAACTTCTTCTTTTTTAGTACCACGAAGAAGAACACCACAGTTGTCCCCTGCTTGACCTTCATCAAGAAGTTTACGGAACATTTCGATACCAGTTACAGTCGTTTTTTGAGTTGGACGGATACCGATGATTTCGATCTCGTCACCAACTTTAACGATACCACGCTCTACACGGCCAGTAACAACTGTACCACGACCAGAGATAGAGAATACGTCCTCTACTGGCATCAAGAAAGTTTTGTCAGTAGCACGAACTGGTTCAGGGATGTAAGCATCACAAGCGTCCATCAATTTCATGATAGCTGGACGACCGATTTCAGAAGTGTCACCTTCCAAAGCCTTCAAAGCAGAACCTTTAACTACTGGGATTTCGTCGCCAGGGAATTCGTACTTAGAAAGAAGCTCACGAACTTCAAGTTCAACAAGGTCCAACAATTCTTTATCGTCAACCATGTCAACTTTGTTCATGAATACAACTAGAGCAGGAACACCTACTTGACGAGCAAGAAGGATGTGCTCACGTGTTTGTGGCATTGGACCGTCAGCAGAAGAAACTACTAGGATAGCTCCGTCCATTTGAGCGGCACCAGTGATCATGTTTTTTACGTAGTCGGCGTGGCCTGGGCAGTCAACGTGAGCGTAGTGACGTTTGTCAGTTTCGTACTCAACGTGAGTTGTAGAGATAGTGATACCACGTTCTCTCTCTTCAGGAGACTTATCGATTTGATCGTAAGACATCGCCTGAGCTTTACCAGCTGCTGCAAGAGTAGTAGTGATAGCAGCAGTCAAAGTTGTTTTACCATGGTCAACGTGACCGATTGTGCCGATATTTACGTGCGGCTTCGAGCGGTTAAATTTCTCTTTAGACATTATTCCTCCTGCAGAGATTTATTATAAAAGTCGTAAACGCTTTAACTAAAAACTTAACTTCAATTTCCAAATTATCCGAGTAACAAGTGGAGCCCATGATCGGAGCCGAACCGACGACCTCACCCTTACCAAGGGTGTGCTCTACCACTGAGCTACATGGGCAAGTGCATCGCCAGATAAATCTTCTCTTCGTTGCTCTGTCGTCGGTGTGCGGTGCACACCTTCCTCGGTCGCGCCTCGATAAGATTTACCTGTCGAAGCACTTCCTAACAACTTAGAAAACTTATCTCGCGATACCCAACTCTGACAAATTTGGAGCGGGAAACGGGTCTCGAACCCGCAACCCTCTGCTTGGAAGGCAGATACTCTAGCCAATTGAGCTATTCCCGCCCTATCAGAGTGCCCGAAGAAGAGTAAACTCCTCTTCCCATTTTCATCTGGGTTAACATTCAAAATGGTGGGCAGGGAAGGATTCGAACCTTCGTAGACGCAAGTCAACGGATTTACAGTCCGTCCCCTTTAGCCACTCGGGCACCTACCCATTTTGTGAATGTTGACCCAGAAAAAATGGAGCTGGTTATGGGACTCGAACCCGCAACCTGCTGATTACAAATCAGCTGCTCTACCAATTGAGCTAAACCAGCCTTACTGAGATAACCGAAATGTTTTACGGATAAAATCTAAGTCCGTCAAAGATAATTATTTGCCAGATTACGATTTTTTTCGGTTTCCGCGCGGTGCGTGCTGCCTAAGAGTTTCAGTTAACGCCATAGCTGTCGCTACAGAAGCGTTATAACTCGCCGAAGAACTAGCCTGCGGAATGAAAACTAATTCATCACAAAGTCTTTCTGTTGTCACTCTCAAACCTTTGTCTTCCGAACCAATCGCCCAAATAACTTTATCTGGAAGATCCAATTCAAAAATAGATCTTTTTCCACGCGGACTGAGACCAAAAATCCAATAGCCTTTTTTCTTTAATTCTTCTGCATAGTTAGAGAAGTTCGTCGTTTCCACAACCGGAACGTGCTCAACTCCACCACAAGCGACTTTATGAACTGTCGGAGTTAGACCCACCGCGCGATCCTCGGGAATCAATACGCCGTGAGCACCAGTAAGCCAAGAAGTTCTCATAATTGCGCCAAGGTTGTGCGGATCTTCGATACCGTCCAACATCAACACGACAGACTTATCGAAACTATCAAGACCACCCATATCCAAAGTCGGTGCGCCATCGACAAAAATCGCAGCACCCTGTTGGGAAGAACCGAACTTTTCGATCACGTTCTCGGGCTTGATATCCACTTTCACTTTTTTCTCTGTCGCAAACTCGTACATATCACGAAGATCACCGGAATGTTCCCATCCTTGACGGATCCACATGCCTTTCACTTGGTTAGGACGCACGTTTAAGACTTCATTGATCGCATGAGTCCCGATCACGATACGCCAGTCACGCGGAATCTGATTTTCCGAGCGCGCGGCAGGATGAGGACCGCGTCCTTGCTGTAGACGGCCGCTTTGAGGACGACCTCCCCCAGAGGGACGAGCACCGCTTTGTTGCGGACGTTGAGATTGAGAACCACGAGACGGACGAGAATTATTTTTCTTCATAAGCAGCCATTACAAAATCTGTTGCAGTTTCCTTGATGTTATTTGATTCAAGGATGGGTCTTCCAACGACCAGTGCCGAAGCTCCTTTACGAAGAGCTTCTTTAGGACCCATGATACGCTTTTGATCGCCGGAATCCTGCATACTAAATCGAATTCCAGGTGTGACAAGGTAAAGATCGCGGTTTTGTAAAAGGTCTAATTCATGCGGAGAACAAACCACGCCTTGAAGGCCCGAAGAGCTGACTAAATTCACCAGATCGGTCACGTGCTGAGCAATCGGTTGTTCCTTCATATTCCCAGGGACAGAAGCTTGATCCCAAGATGTTAGAATAGTGACCGCCAAAATCTTGAAAGGCCTTTGGCTTTGCAGCTCTTTTTCTACGGCGGCCATCCTTTTTAAGGCTTCGGCTCCACTGAGAGCATGAACTGTGACCAAAGAAGCCCCTGCTTCGAAACTCGCGCGAACGGCGGCCTCCATGGTGGAAGGAATATCAAAGTGTTTATTATCCAGGAAAATCGGGCCCCGTTGTGCCATTTCTTTGACGAACTCCATGCCGTAGCGAAGGCAGAGGCGAGGCCCCAGCTTAAATCCCCCGACGATATCACTAAGATCATCGGCAATTTTTAAAGCCTGGTCGCGAGTGTCGACGTCGAGAGCTAAAATAATCGGATTTCTCATCGGATGAGCGCGAAGATTTTTTTTCAAAGGGAACTCCTGGCATAAAGGATTTTTGAAGTTTCTCATTCGGGGATGAACGAAGCAACTATCGGCGCGGCCCGTCTCACCCAGAGACACCTCTTTTTCAACTTAGAGAATTCATTTAGCCACCTCTGCGGCTGAGATATACTAAGAAAAAGGCTGAAAAGTATGAAAATCTTCAATCAAAGACGCCGTCTGATCGTCAATCGCGAAGTTCAATACGATGTGCTTATGTACGTGGGCATTTTTGTTATGTCCATCTTTGCGGTTCAAGCCTTGGCGATGTACATATTTTTAAGCCGGCTTGAACACGTCGTCAGTCACATGACGGCTTTGGAGTTTGTCGCTAAGTACAAAGTCAGTATTCTGATCTATCAACTGATTCCGGTCGGTTTTGGAATGGTTGTTGGAGTGTATGTTTTTAACAAACTGACCAGTCGAATTGTCGGTCCTCTGTATAACGTTAAAAGGATTCTTCATAATGCCGTTGAAACTCAGCAAATTCCGCAGGAAATCAAGTTGCGTGAGCACGACTATTTCCGAGAAGAAATCAACGACATCAATGTTATCTTAAAAAGACGAATAAAGTAGGCTCTTTTTTGCGCCTGAGCACCAGACATTTCTTCGACACCAGCCTAGATGGACTTCCCATGAAATAAAAAGAAGAAATCAAAAAAATTTTGCGACTTCCTTTGAAGCAGAAAAAAATAAGGCCATCAAAGGAGGTCCCATGAAGTATCTAATTCCATTTCTATTAAGTATGGCTTTATCCACTCCTGTTTTCGCGCAGGATGTAAATGATAAGACGTCGAATGAAGAAACGTTTGAAATTGCTTTAGGTGAACAAGGAGAAGTTGAAGCGCAAACCCGCCATTTTTACTACAACTTTGGTCGCACGTATTTGAATCAAACAAAATCGGCCCGCTTTTACATTCGCAACACGGGAGGTTTACCAATCTATTTCAATGATTTCGACATCAGTGGAAATGGATTTTGGTATAATGAAAACTGCCCGCGTTTGCTTTTCTCAGGACAAAGATGCTCGGTGCGCGTTTACTTTAGACCGAACTATGTCGGGAACTTCAATGGTCGACTGGATATAGAAATGACCGGAGCTGAAGACATCCGCATTCACCTTCGTGGTCGAGGCATTTGGCCGTTCTAAAAATCAAAAGGGGAGTTTTTTGACTCCCCTTTTTTATTTATAGCTTCCAATCCATCATCGTTATTTGACCAGAACCGCGAGAGATTTGTCCCAGCTTCCACGCTTTTATTTTTTTAGCACTCAATTCGGCAAGGACTTCCTCGGCCTGAGCTTTCTTAACCAAAACGGTGAAGCCAACTCCCATGTTAAAAGTACGGAAAAGTTCTTCTTGTGATAAATCCGCGCGCTGAAGCATCGGTTTAAAAACAGGTGCCATCTCGTCAACGGAAGGCCAATACGAAATCGTGTAATCGAAGTTATCACTCATGCGTGGAATATTGTGAATACCTCCCCCTGTCATATGGGCGGCGGCAAGAATTCCCTGCTGGAATTTTTGGCGAAGATGAGTGAAAGTTTCCACATAGATTTGCGTTGGCACAAGCAACTGTTCTAAAAGATCTGTTTCTGTGTCCTTCACTAATTTTCGTAAAAGCGAATAACCGTTGGAGTGAAAACCACTGGAGGCAAGACCGATTAAAACATCGCCTTCGCTCATGTGTTCTTCTTTGAACATTTCTGAAGGAGTTAATTCCCCGACGCTAAAGCCTGCCAGATCATACTCTCCGTCTTTATAGATTCCTGGCATTTCGGCGGTTTCTCCACCTATTAACGCCATACCCGACTGACGGCAACCGTCGACCATGCCAGTAATCAATTCTTCACTGATGCGTGTGTCTAGTTTTCCGAAGGCCATGTAATCTAAAAAAAACAAAGGGCGCGCACCGACACACAAAAGATCGTTCACACACATCGCAACCAAATCAATCCCGATACCGTGGTGTTTATCGAGGTGCTGACCAATCTTCAGCTTAGTCCCCACACCATCCGTACAAGACGCGAGATATTTTTGCTCATTCAATTTGTAGACGGCAGCAAATCCGCCAATTCCTTGCAACACCTGATCGTTGAATGTTGTCGGAACAAGCTTTTTAATTCTTTCAACAAAAGCATCGGCTTTTGTGATGTCGACTCCGGCCTCTTTGTAATCTACTTGTGACATACTTGTTCCTTTCTTAATGAAGAAAATGACGGCGACCCGTAAAGATCATGGCAATATCCAGACGGTCCGCTTCAGCGATCACATCGCTGTCTTTGATAGAGCCCCCCGGCTGAATGATATATTTAACCCCTAAATTCGCAGCAACCTGAATCGAATCGGCAAACGGAAAGAAAGCATCTGAGGAAAGCACGACATCAGAAATATCTTTGATTCCTTTATCGCTAAGACGTGAATGGATCAGTTTTTCAATGCAATCCACACGGTTTGTCTGACCTGAGCCCATCGTGAGGAGTTCAAATTCAGGCCCCTCTTGTCGACACAAAGCAATCGCGTTGCTTTTTAGATTTTTAACGGCCAATGCGGCGAATCCCGCGAGCTTTTCTTTATCCGCTGCAAACTTTTTCTGCGTCACGGTTTTCATCTGAGACAGATCAAAACTATCTTGTTCTTGCATCAGCACGCCGCCTTCAATCGAGCGCACTTGCCAAGAGGAATGGGGTGTTAAGCCGACTTCCATCACGCGACAGTTCTTTTTCAATTTTTCGCGAGCAGAATCAGAGAAAGAAGGCGCTAAAATCACTTCGACAAATTTTTCTGAAAAGAATGTCGCGACTTCGTCGGTCACCGGGAAATTTAAAGCGATGATTCCGCCAAAAGAACTTTTTTCGTCGCCCTTCCAGGCTTTTTTTAAGGCGCGCAGAGGTGACTCCGCAATCGCCAAACCGCATGGCGTATTATGTTTCACCACCACGGCGGTAGGTAAAGCTTTGTCTTTTTGCCATGAATGCACATCTTGCAAAGTCTTTAGAGCAAAATCTGCGTCTAAATAGTTATTGTAAGACATCTCTTTTCCTTGAAGGGATTTTGCGTGTGCCAAACCTTCTTCAAATGGATTTTTCAGAACGAAGGCTTTTTGGTGAGGATTTTCACCGTAACGAAGTGCTTCGCCACTTTTCTGAGTCAGAAAACCCGCAATGGCCATGTCATAAAAAGCTGTCATCGTATAAACCCGCGATGCACATTTTTGGCGGAACTCAAAAGAAGTACTACCTGTGTTCCGAAATTCTTGAACAAACTCTGAATACTGATTGGATTCACAAAGTACAGTTACGGACTGAAAGTTTTTTGCTCCCGCGCGAAGAAGAGTGGGGCCACCAATATCAATGTTTTCAATGCACTCTTCAAAGCCACTTTGCTTTTTCAAAGTTTCATGAAAAGGGTAAAGATTAACGACGACTAAATCAATCGGCTGAATTCCGAGCTTTTCAGCTTGCTCGATGTCGCTGGCATCGTCACGACGGAATAAAAGACTTGAGGCAATTTCAAAGCTGATGGTTTTCATTCGTCCTTGAAAGGCTTCTCCATGACCACTCAGTTTTTCAACAGGGGTGACTTTAAGGCCCGCAGTCTCAAGAGCTTTAGCCGTTCCACCACTCGCGATCAACTCGACATTTTTTGCTGCCAAAACTTTGGCTAATTCTACTAAACCCGTTTTATCAGAAACGCTTAATAAAGCGCGACGAATCTGTCTCATAGTTCTCCCCTTAAGAATTCAACTGCACTTTTAAAAAATTCCAAACCCCAGGCTTTTCCCGCGAATGGTAAATGCCAGTCGTGTAAAGCAGCTTCTGGGTGAGGCATTAAGGCAAAGACCAGCCCTGAAGGATCGCAGACTCCGGCAATACGCTCAGTGGCTCCATTGACGTTTTCTTTGTAGCGAAGAACCGCTTGTTGGTTTTGTAAGAGACGTCCCAGAACTTTTTCATCCTGACAGACGAAGCGGCCCTCCCCGTGTCGGATCGGAAGTGCAAATTCTGCAGGTAAGTTTTTCGTCCAAATACATGGAGATGAAGAGTTTTTTTCTAATGTCGTCCAGTGATCGATAAAATGACCCTGTTCATTCTTAACTAAGGCACAAGATCTTTGAAAGTCCGCATCCGGCAACAATCCCAGTCGTACAAGAGTTTGAAAGCCATTGCAAATTCCTAAAACCGGTTTGGTTTTAACGAAAGTTCGCAGTTCTTCTTTTAAAGTATTTTCTAACTTTAATGCGAGAATCTGGCCGCTTCCAAGATGATCTCCGAATGAAAACCCGCCGGGGAACACCATCGCCTGATGATCCCGCAAAAGAGCGGGATTTTTTAGAAGCTCGTTCACATGCACTTTGCAAGCGTCACCACCAGCTAAATCGATAGCCCGCGCGGTTTCATTTTCACAATTAATGCCGTCTCCCCAAAGAACTAAAAACTTAGGCTTCATAGACATTTTTAACTCCTTCAGACCAGGATTTCTGCAAGCTTTGTAAAGATGTGCTTGCCGATGCGCCGGCAAATTCTACTTTAAACTCTGGTTCATTCAGAACTGTACCGAGATGTTTGAACCATC